>DATCPD010000066.1:0-26940 GCA_036564325.1 Solirubrobacteraceae bacterium
GCCGAGGACCGGGTGGCGCTGCTGGCCGCGGCCGCGCGGGAATGCCGACTGCGCGCTGAGCGCCGGGAGGTGCCGCCCCACCCGGCCGCAGCGAGGTCGCAGGCGCAGGATCTGGGCCTGGCCGGCGCGGTGGCAGAGGAACTCGCGGACGCCACCGCCGCGCTGCCCGAGCGCCAGCGTGAGGGTCTGGCGCTGCGGGAGCTGCTGCGCCTGTCCTACGATCAGATCTCGCAGGTCATGGACATCGAGCAGGCCGCGGTGGCCCCGCTCCTGGCACGGGCACGGTTGCGGTTGCGGGTTCAGCGGCGCGGCAGCGAGCTGCCCGCAGGCACGGACTGCGCCGAGGGCGACCGGGCGTTGCGCCTGCTGGCGTGCCGGCAGGACTCCGAGCCGCTCTCCGCAGAGGACGACGAATGGCTGCTGGAGCACCTCTCATCGTGCCCGGCTTGCGAGATCAGGCACGCCGCGATGTTGGAGGCGTCGGTCTGTTACCACGCCTGGCCGCGCGAGCTTCCGCAGCCCGGCGTGGGCGCTGAGCTCGGGCAATGAGCGCCCCGGCGCTCAGGCTGCAGACCAGCGCCGGAGGCCTCGATCTCGGAGGACCGGCGCGGCTGATGGGAATCGTCAACGCCACCCCGGACTCGTTCTCCGACACCGGCCTCAACCAGACCCTGGAGGAACGGGTGGGGCTGGCGCGGAGTCTGCTGGCGGCGGGGGCCGAGATCATCGACATCGGCGGGGAGTCGGGGGTCACCAACCGGCCGGCGGTGGAGCCGGAGGAGGAGATCGAGCGCGTTGTTCCGCTGATCCGGCGGGTGAGCCAGGAGCTGGGAGCGGTCGTCTCGGTGGACACCTACAAGCCGACGGTTGCGCAGGCGGCGATCGCCGCCGGCGCATCGATCGTCAACGACGTGAGTGGATTGCGGGACCTGGGACTGGCCGAGGTCTGCGCCGACACAGGCGCTGGTCTGGTGATCATGCACACGCGCGTCGCGCCCAAGCAGAAGCTGCACGACCCGAGCTTCGACGGCCGCGTGGCCAGCGACGTGCTGGAGTTCTTGCGGCAGCGGATCGCGCTCGCCCTGGAGCACGGCATGGCATTCGAGCAGCTGATGCTCGACCCGGGTCCGGATTTCGCCAAGACGCCGTCGCAGACGGTCGAGGTGCTGCGCGCGTTGCGTGATCTGCACGCGCTGGGGCGGCCGCTGCTGCTGGCCGTTTCACGCAAGGACTTCGTCGGGGCGATCACACGCCGTGCCCCGCGGGAGAGGCTCGCCGGGACGCTGGCGGCGGTGGCCCACGGGATCGACGCCGGCGCACACGTGCTGCGCGTCCACGACGTGGCCGCGACCGCCGACTTCATGGCTGTCCGGGAGGCCCTGGCCGGCGAGCAGCCCGTGGACCGCGACCTGCGCGTCGACGACGCCCTGCGCTGGGCGACGCCACCGGGCACCTGATCGCGGTCGTCCGCCCCACACGCTAGATTCAGGTGTGAGGATCGCCGGTTGCTGTCTCAACGCGACCGGAGCCCACCGATACACGCCCATAGGAAGGTTCCATCATGTCCGTACTGGATCGCGCCGCGCTCGAAGAGAGCCCACTCGCCGACCTACATACGATCGCCTCAGAGTTGTCCCTCGACGGCTACCGGCGGCTGCGAAAAGCTGAGCTGATCGACGCGATCCTCGGCCGGCAGGGCGGGGACGCGGGAGGGTCCGCGCCGGACGCCGACTCGAGCGCCGCCGCCGAAGCCGATCTGGCCGCCGACGCCGAGACCGACGCAGGCGCCGACGCCCCGGCCGCCGAGACGCAGCCGGACGACGAGCCCGCCAAGCCCCGCCGCCGTGGACGGCGCGGCGGCCGTGCGCGTGCGGGAGCCCGCGACGAGGACGCGGCCAAAGACGAGGGGTCAGCCGACGAGCCCGAGCCCGAGGCTGAACCCGCGACCGAGCGGACGGCGAAGCCTAGGACCAGGCCGCGCTCGCGCACCCGGGACTCCGAGCGCACTCGGGACTCCGAGCGCACTCGGGACTCCGAGCGCACCCGCGACCGCGACCCGGAACGCACCCGGGACCGCGATTCCGACCGGACCAGATCTCGCGATCCGGAGCCCGCCGCCGTCGAAGAGGACGAGATCGTCGAGGGCGTCGTCGAGCTGCTGCCGAACGGCTCCGGCTTCGTTCGCGTCCAGCCGCCCGAGCCCTCGGACGACGACGTCTACGTCTCGGCGGCCCAGGTCAAGCGCTGCGAGCTGGTCTCCGGCGATCGGGTGACCGGCCCCCGGCGCTCGCCCCGGCGCTCGGAGCGGTTCGCCTCGCTCGTCCGGGTCGACACGATCAACGACCAGCCGGCATCCGAGCTCGCCTCCGGCACACGCTTCGAGGATCTGCCGGCGGCGTTCCCGACCGAGCGCTTCCGTCTCGGTTCGGAGGACCCGACGGTCAAGGCGATCGAGTGGCTGACGCCGTTCGGCAAGGGCTCGCGCGTGACCATCATCGGCGCATCGCGGGCGGGCAAGAGCGAGGCTCTGCGGCGCCTGGCGGCAGTGCTCGCCGGGCAGGACGAGCTGCAGGTCTCGGTCGCGCTGGCCGGCGTTCGCCCCGAGGAGATCTCGGTGTGGAGCGAGGACGGACTCGCTGCCGCGTCGGCGGTGAGCTTCTCGGCCTCCTCGGACGCTCAGGATCACGCGGTCGAGCTGGTGGTTGACCAGGCTCGCCGGGTCGCAGCGCGCGGGGCCGACGCGGTGGTGCTGATCGACACGCTTGACGGGCTGCACCCGCAGGCCGCGCGCAAGGCGCTCGGCGCGGCGCGGAACATCGTCGACGGCGGATCGCTGACGGTGATCGCCACCGCGGCCGTTCCGGTCGGCGGCGAGACAACGGTGATCGCGCTCGACCTGGCGCTGGCCAGCACGGGCCGGTTCCCGGCGGTGAACCTCGCCGCGAGCGGGACCCTGCGAGCCGAGCTGCTGGTGGGCGACGCGGGAGCCGAGGCGATCGCCCGCGCGCGCGGAGAGGCGCTCGAAGGCTGAGCCCGCGCGCTCGAGACCTGGGCGCTCAGTAGGCGGTGCAACGCGAGCGGTGGCGGGGGGAGGCCTTGTAGGAGGGCTGCTGCCCGCGCTGCCACAGCACCTGATCGATCTCCGCCGCGCAGCTCCCGGGCCGCGCGGCGACGATCAGCTCGACGGCATGCAGCGCGCAGGCGCGGATCTCCACCTCCTCAAGCGAGCCATGCTCGATCAGCTCGCCGCGCTCGATCCGGTCCACCAGCGCCCGATCGAAGCGGAGGATGCCGTCGAGCCGCAGCACGTGCGGGACCAGGTTGTCGGCGAACATCGTCAGCCCGCTCAGGTCATGCGGGCGGATCACCTCGGCCCGGGCCAGATCCGCGGCGGCGATCTGGGCGCGCTTGAGAAACGGGACAGAGATCCCGTCGTACCGGGAGCTGTCGGCAAAGCAGGGCCAGCCGCCAAGGCGCTGAGCCAGACCGACTGCCGACCCGGCGGTCGATCCGGCCAGCGCAGCGAAGCTCCCATCGTGTTCGCCGGCGACTCGCGCACCCAGGTCACGCAGCGAGGCGGCGAACCACGACATCAGCTCGTGCCCGGGATCCTGGCCGAGCGTCGTGGCGATCTCGGCCGCGCCGATGCGCGAGAGCCGCTCGGCGCTCCAGGGCCCTTCACGGGCATAGCGCTCGCGCAGACCGCCGGCCACGGTGAAGTAGCCCGATCGCCCGGGACGTTTGCGCAGGGTGGGAAACCAGCCTGAGCCGAAGTTGATCGCGTCGAGCATCAGCCAGAACGCCGCGCGTTGCTCGAGCGGCTCCTCCGGCAGGTCGAACTCCGGGTCGGGATCGCCCTCGGGGGTGCCGAGCGCCAAGCCCGCGGCATAGCCGGGAATCGCCGCGGTCTCGATTTGCACGAAGCGAGCGCGCGCGGCGACCGCCGCACAGGCGGCGCGGAGCTCTCTCATCCTCAGAGCATGACGCGCGGCCCGCCGACGCGGGCGCTACCGTCTGAAAGCAGCGCATGACCGAGACCACGACCGAGCTTGACACCCTTCTCGGGGGACTCAACGAGCCCCAGCGCGAGGCTGTCACCCACGGCGAGGGACCACTGCTGATCCTGGCCGGGGCGGGCTCGGGCAAGACCCGCGTGCTGACCCACCGGATCGCCTATCTGGTGGCGACCGACGCGGCCAAGGCGAACGAGATCCTCGCCATCACGTTCACCAACAAGGCGGCCGGGGAGATGCGCGATCGCGCCGGGATGCTGGTCGGCCGACAGGTCCGCGCGATGTGGGTGATGACCTTCCACTCCGCCTGTGCCCGCATGCTCCGCGCGCATGCGGACAAGCTCGGCTACACGCGCCAGTTCACGATCTACGACCAGGCGGATTCGCGCCGGCTGGTCAAGCGCTGCCTCGACGATCTGGGCGTCGATCCCAAGCGCTTCACCCCGGGCGCGATCCTCACGCAGATCTCCGACGCCAAGAACAAGCTCCGGGACGCCGATGATTACGGGCGCCAGGTCGGCTCGTTCTTCGAGCAGACGGTGGCCGACGTGTTCCGGAGCTACGAGAGCGAGCTGCACCGGATGAACGCGATGGACTTCGACGATCTGCTCGTCCGGGCCGTCAACGTCCTCGAGCTGTTTCCCGAGGTTCGCGAGCGCTACGCCGAGGGCTTCCGGCACGTGATGGTCGACGAGTACCAGGACACCAATCACGCGCAGTACCGGTGGCTGCAGCTGCTGGCCGGCGAGCACCGGAACCTGGCCGTGGTCGGGGACCCGGATCAGTCGATCTACCAGTTCCGCGGAGCGGACATCACCAACATTCTCGAGTTCGAGGACACCTTTCCTGATGCCCGGGTGGTAAAGCTCGAGCAGAACTACCGCTCGACGCAGACGATCCTCGATGCCGCCAACGCGGTGATCATGAACAACCGCGGCCGCCGGTCGAAGCGGCTGTGGACGGACCTCGGCCAGGGCGACCCGATCAAGGTCCGAGAGCTCGAGGACGAGCACGCCGAGGCGCGGTTCGTCACCGGCGAGCTCCAGCGGCTCGTCGACGAGGGAGTCTCGCGGGCGGAGATCGCGGTCTTCTACCGCACCAACGCCCAGTCGCGCGTGCTGGAGGACAACCTGGTCCGCGCCGAGATCGGCTACCAGGTGATCGGCGGGACGAAGTTCTACGAGCGGGCCGAGATCAAGGACGCGATCGCCTACCTGACCGCGATCGTCAACCCCCAGGACGTCGGCGCATTCACCCGGATCGTCAATTCCCCGCGCCGGGGTATCGGGTCGACGTCGCTGTCCCGCGTGCTGGCCTTCGCCAACACGATGGGCATGTCGATCTGGGACGCGGCCTCCGAGCCCGAGCAGGTGCCGGGTCTGGGGCCGGCGGCAATCAAGGCGATCCGGAGGTTCATGGCCACGATGCACGTGCTGCGCGAGCGGGCGCAGGCGGGCGCGTCGGTGGCCGAGCTGCTGCGGGAGACGCTCCAGGAGTCCGGCTACCTGGAGGCGCTCGAGGCCGAGCGGACGATCGAGGCGCAGGGCCGGATCGAGAACCTCGAGGAGCTGGTCAACGTCGCCGTCGAATACGACTCTTCCGAGCCGGCCGAGACGGTCGATCCCGACGAGGCGCCACTGCCCGCCTTCCTGCAGCAGATCGCGCTGATCGCGGACGCCGACGGACGCAACGACGACGAGGGTCTGGTCACGCTGATGACGCTCCACAACGCCAAGGGCCTCGAGTACCCGATCGTGTTCATCATCGGTTGCGAGGAGGGGGTGTTCCCGCATTCGCGCGCGCTCGACGAGGGTGGGCTCGAGGAGGAGCGGCGGCTCTGCTACGTCGGCATCACGCGGGCCGAGCGGGATCTCTACGTCACCTATGCGCGGACGCGCACGGTGTTCGGGGCGCGCAGCTTCGGCGCGCCGAGCCGGTTCATTGGGGAAATTCCGGCGGCGCTGACCGACCGCGAGGAGCAGATGTCCCGCCGCGGAGTCGGCACCCTCGGAGGGTTCCGAGCTCGGGCCACCTCTTGGGGCTCTTCGCCCTCACCGGCGCCCGCCGAGCGGCCCGAGACGCCGCTCGTCGCCTACCGGATGGGGGATGACGTCGTCCATCCCAGCTTCGGCGAGGGCGTGGTCACGGGGCTCGAGCCCGGGGGGATCGTGGTGATCCGCTTCAGCAAGGACCGCTCCGAGCGCAAGCTCGTGGCGGACCTGGCGCCGATCACGAAGCGGTGAGGGCGAATCCTCTAGCGTGCACGGGATGAGCGCGAGCATCATCGACGGAAAGGCCGTCGCGGCCCGGGTCCGGACCGAGGTGGCCACGGAGGTCACAGGCGTGACGGAGCTGATCGGGCGTCCGCCCGGTCTCGCGACGATCCTGGTCGGAGACGATCCGGCCTCGGCGATCTACGTGGCCAACAAGCGCCGGGCCTGCGCCGAGGCGGGGATCGCCGACCAACACCGGCATCTCGACGCGGACGTCTCCCAGGACGAGGTCGCGGAGCTGATCGCGGAGTGCAACGCGAACCCCGAGATCAGCGGCATTCTGCTGCAGCTCCCGGTGCCGGCCGGGCTCGACGGCGCTGCGCTGACCGCGGTCATCGCCCCCGAGAAGGACGTCGACGGTCTCACGCCGATCAGCGCGGGCCGCCTGGCCCAGGGCACGCCCGGCCTGCGCCCCTGCACCCCGCTCGGCGTGATCGAGCTGCTCGACGCCTACGACGTCCCGCTCGGCGGCGCGGAGGCGGTCGTGGTGGGACGTTCGGATCTGGTCGGCAAACCCGTCGCGGCGCTGCTGCTGGCGCGCAACGCGACGGTCACGATCTGCCACTCCCGGACCCGTGATCTCGCCGCCGTGTGCGCTCGGGCCGACGTTCTGATCGCCGCGGTCGGGGTTCCGCGGCTGATCGGAGCCGACCACATCAAGCCCGGTGCCGCGGTCATCGACGTGGGCATGAACCGTCTCCCGGATGGCCTGGCCGGAGACGTGGACTTCGACGCGGCCCGCGAGCGGGCGGGGCTGATCACGCCGGTCCCCGGCGGGGTCGGGCCGATGACGATCGCCATGCTCCTGCGGAACACCGTCAGCGCGGCCCGTCTGCAGCATGCGCTGCCAGTGAACGTCCGGTGAGCTAGATGTCTACCGGCGAGGAGTCGGACTGGCAGCCGGTTCGGCGAGTGGCCCCGCGCGTCCACAGCGGGGAGCTGATGAGCGCGAGCAGTGCGCTCCTGCTGGCGCCGATCATGTTCGTGTTCGAGTGGTACGGAAAGGTGGGTGTGCCGCAGGTCCGCCGCTCGGGAACGATCGACGTGGAGAACGCCTGGAACGGGCTGACGCTGGTGCGCTGGCTGCTGCTGGCCGCGATCCTGGTGTCGCTCGGCTCGGTCGTTCTGCACGCCAGACAGCGCGGGCACGGCACGAGGACCGCCACCGGTGCGCCCGTGGCGGTGCTCGGCACGCTCGCCACGCTGTTGCTGGGCTACCGGGTGCTGCTCGATCCCCCGAGCGCGGGCACGGTGGTGGACGTCAAGCTCGGCGCGTTTCTCGGGCTGCTGGCGACGATCGGGATGGCAATCGGCGGATTCGAGTCGCTGCGGGAGGAGCGGGCGCGCAGAGACGAGGTAGTACAGAGGTCCAGAAAGGCCCGTTCTCTGGCATCCGGCCTACCCGGACGGTAGGCTGGCGCAATCCGCGAAGGCTCGCCGCGGGGAGGACAGAGGAGCTGGACCTAGAAACAGTGAGCCAAACACGGTGACTACCTCTGGAGGGCTTTCAGTGAACCTGGATAACGTCGCACGAGAAGACTGGATCGTGGGCGGCCTCGCCCTGCTGTTGGCAATCTTTCTCTTGATCTTGCCGTGGTTCGACCTGAGCGTCGGGCCGTTCTCGGCCACGTTCTCGGCCACCAGCACCCCCGATGGCTGGCTCGGCATCCTCGCGTTCATCGCATCGTTGGCGATCGTCGCGGATCTGGCGATCGAGCGGTTCTCGCCTCAGACCAAGATCCCTGCGATCGCCAACAGCCGCACCAACACGCGTTTCATCCTTGCCATTGCTGCGGCGGCGTTCGTGGCGCTGAAGTTCCTCTTCCACATCCACTTCAGCCTGTTCGGCTGGGGGTTCTACGTCGATGTCATCGTGACCGCGGCGCTGGTGTACTTCGCCATGCAGATGCGGGGCGCGACCGCGCCAGCCGGGGTCAGCCGCCCGGCGCGTCCGGTCGCCTCCCCGACCGCCGGTACCCCGCCCCCGAGCGCGGAAACCGGGTCCAGTTCTGTTCCCCCTGAGGGGCCGGGCGGATCGACCCCGCCGCCGCGCGTCTGAACCAGGGCCGCATCGCCGACGGGGCAATGGATTTCGATCCATCGAGGCTCCGCATCGGAGAGCTGATCGTGGGCGCCAGCGCACTTGTGCTGCTGGCGTCCATCTTTCTGCTCGACTGGTACGGACTCAACGGGACGTTCGCGCCGACCGCCCAGCGGCTGGGCCTTCCCTCGTCGGTCAACGGCTGGCACGGCCTCACCACCGTCCGCTGGCTGCTGCTGCTGACCGTCGGCTGTGCGCTGGCGCTCGTGTACTTCCACGCCAGCCGCCGAGCGCCGGCGCTCCCGGTGGCCCTCAGCGTGATCCTGACCGTGCTGAGCTTGATCACGACGCTCGTGCTCGTCTACCGCGTGCTGATCAACCAGCCAGGGCCCGGCGATGTGATCACCACGCGGACCGGCGCCTATGTGGGCCTGCTCAGCGCGGTCGCGCTCCTCTACGGCGCCTACCGGTCGATGCGCCAGGAGGGCATCGCCGAGCGGGACGCGCCGGCGGTGACCGCGCTGGAGTGGCCGGCCGATCCAGGCTGATCCTAGAATCAGCCGGATGCTCGATCGATCCCAGGTTCTGCATGTGGCGCGGCTCGCGCGCCTTGAGCTGTCCGAGGAAGAGGTAGAGCGGATGGCGGGCGAGCTCTCGAAGGTGCTCGATCACATCGAGAAGATCCGTGAACTCGATCTCGAAGGCGTCCCCGCGACCTCGCACGTGGTCGACGTGGTCAACGTGCTGAGGCCGGACAAACCGCGACCGTCGCTGCCGGTCGAGGTTGCGCTCGGGGCCGCCCCGGAGCCGGTTCAGGGCGGCTTCGGCGTCCCGAGCCCCGGCGCCGCATGACCGATCTGATCGAGCTGAGCGCGACCGCCGCCGGGGCGGCCGTGCGGGATGGACAGGTCTCCGCCGACGAGTTGTTCGAGGCCTACCGCGCGCGGGCGAACGGCGATCAGCTCAACGCCTTCACCTGGGTCGCGCCGGAAGCGCCCGCGGGGCCCGACCCCCGAGGTGCGCCGCTCGGCGGGGTTCCGCTGGCGGTCAAGGATCTGTTCTGCACAAAAGGCGTGCCGAGCCAGGCGGGCAGCCGGATTCTCGAGAACTACCGGCCGCCCTACACGGCGACGGTCGTCGAGCAGCTGGCCACGGCCGGCGCACCGCTGCTGGGGAAGACCAACCAGGACGAGTTCGCGATGGGTTCTTCCAACGAGAATTCGGCCTACGGCCCCGTCCTGAACCCGTGGGACCGCGGCCGCGTCCCCGGGGGCTCCTCCGGCGGCAGCGCTGCGGCGGTCGCGGCCGGGTTGGCGCCCTGGGCGATCGGCACCGACACGGGGGGCTCGATCCGCCAGCCGGCGGCGCTGTGCGGGATCGTCGGCATGAAGCCGACCTACGGCGCCTGCTCGCGCTACGGGATGATCGCCTTCGCCTCCTCGCTGGACCAGGCGGGACCGCTGACGCGGAACGTCAGCGACGCCGCCCTGCTGCTGCGCCACATGATCGGCAAGGACCCCTGCGACTCGACGTCGGTCGCCTTCCCGGGGGAGATCGCCGTGCCCTCGGCGGACGATCTGCGGGGCATCCGGCTCGGGGTGCCGGAGGAGCTGACCGGGGACGGCGGGGGCGTCGAGCCGGGCGTCCGCGAGCGCTTCGAGGCAACCCTCGCCCTCGCCGAACGGCTGGGGGCGACGGTGGAGCCGTGCCGGCTGCCGCACGCTCCGCATGCGCTGTCGGCGTATTACCTGATCGCCCCGGCGGAGGCCTCGGCGAACCTGGCCCGCTTCGACGGCGTGCGCTACGGCCTGCGCGTCGACGGGGAAG
Source organism: Solirubrobacteraceae bacterium (assembly GCA_036564325.1). Lineage (GTDB taxonomy): Bacteria > Actinomycetota > Thermoleophilia > Solirubrobacterales > Solirubrobacteraceae > Palsa-465. Next base: position 10,155 of record DATCPD010000066.1, read on the forward strand.
CCGATCTCGTGAAGATGTACACCGAAACCCGCGCCGCCGGCTTCGGCCCCGAGGTGAAGCGGCGGATCATGCTCGGCACCTACGCCCTGTCCAGTGGCTACTACGACGCCTACTACGGGACGGCGCAGAAGGTCCGGACCAAGATCGCCGAGGACTTCCGGCAGGCCTTCGACTCGTTCGACTTCGTCGTCACCCCGACGAGCCCGTGGACGGCGTTCGAGCTCGGCGCCAAGACCGACGACCCACTGGCGATGTACCTGAACGACTTCTGCACGGTGCCGATGCCGCTGGCCGGCATCCCGGCCATCTCGATCCCCTGCGGGCTAAGCGCCGGGCTTCCGGTCGGCTTCCAGCTCGCCGGCCCCGCGTTCAGCGAGAGCCGGATGCTCGACGCCGCGTACGCCCTCGAGCAGGCGATCGGCTTCGACGGGGGACAGGCGCGGCGATGAGCGCGACGCTCACGCAGGCCTACGAGCCGGTCATCGGCCTGGAGATACACGTTCAGCTGGGCACCGCCACGAAGATGTTCTGCGGCTGCGCGCCGTCGTTCGCCGACGAGCCCAACTCCCACACCTGCCCGATCTGTCTCGGTCTCCCCGGCTCGCTCCCCGTCCTCAACGCCAGAGCCGTCCACTTCGGGTTGATGATCGGCCTGGCGCTCGACTGCGAGATCGCTCCGCGCTCGCTGTTTCATCGCAAGAACTACTTCTATCCCGACCTTCCCAAGGGCTACCAGATCTCCCAGTACGACGTCCCGCTGTGCCGGGGCGGCCGGCTCGGGGACGTACGGATTCACCGGGTTCACCTCGAGGAGGACGCCGCCAAGCTCAACCACCTGGGCGAGAGCGGGCGGATCCACGGCTCGGACCGCAGCTGGGTCGACTTCAACCGCGGCGGCACCCCGCTGGTGGAGATCGTCACCGAGCCGGACATCAGCTCGCCCGAGCAGGCGCGGGAATGGCTGACCCTCCTCCGGGCCACGCTCAAGCAGCTCGGCGTCTCCGACGTCAACATGGCCGAGGGCTCGCTGCGCTGCGATGCCAACGTCTCAGTGCGGCCCGCGGGCTCGCATGAGCTGGGGACCAAGACAGAGCTCAAGAACATGAACTCGTTCCGGTTTCTCGAACGCGGGGTGCGGGCGGAGATCGAGCGTCAGGTCGGCCTGCTCCAGGGCGGGCAGAGCGTGATCCAGGAAACGCTGCACTTCGATCCGGCGAGCGGGCAGCTGACGCCGCTGCGCTCCAAGGAGGAAGCCCACGACTACCGCTATCTCCCCGAGCCGGACCTCGTGCCGCTGGTGGCCTCCGAGGCGATGGTGGCGCAGGCGCGGGCGGAGCTGCCGGAGCTTCCGACCGAGCGCGCGACGCGGCTCGAGCGCGAGCTGGCGCTGCCAGGGGAGCGAGCACGCGAGCTAGCGTTCAGAACCGAGCTGGCGGACTATTTCGAGGCGGCGCTGGCCGCCGCCGGCGCGGCGGCTGACGCGATCGCCCTGGCCAACTGGATCCCGCAGCTCGTCGAGCGCATCGGATCGGACGCCGACCCGGGGGCGTCGAAGGTGTCTCCGGAGGCGTTCGCGTCGCTGGTCGGGCTGGCCGCCAGCAAGGCGATCAGCCGGGATGCCGCGCGGGAGGTGCTGACGCGCCTCGTCGCCGACGGCGGCGATCCGCAGACGATCGTCGAGGCGGAGAACCTGGGGGCGGTGAGCGATGGCTTGGCCGAGTTCGTCCAGCAAGCGATCGCGGCCGATCCCGAAGCGGCCGAGAAGGTGCGGGCCGGCAACATGAAGGCGATCGGACCGCTGGTCGGGTACGTGATGCGGGAGACGAAGGGGCGAGCCGACGGGGGAGAGGTCACTCGTCTGATCCGCGAGCAGGTCCAGGCGGCCAAGACATAGAGTTTTCTCGGCGGCGCAGGAGCCAGCCGAGCGCCAGCAGCGCCAGCCCCACGGTGACGATCTCCGGCACGGCAAGCCCGGTAACGGGAAGCGTCGGCCGGTGCGACGCCGCCGCGGCGCGGGCGGTCGGCGTGGGCGTCGTGGACCCCGCCGCCGGGGTGGCCGGGCTCGGACTGCTGGTTGTCGGCGTCGTGGCCGCCGCCAGCACGACCACCGTGCCGTGCATGAAGGGATGGATCTTGCAAATGTAGGCGAACGTGCCAGCCTGGGTGAACGTGTGCGATGCGCTCGCGCCCTTGGCCAGGGTCCCGGTGTCGAAGCTGCCGTTGTTCGCGGTGGCCGTATGCGGGCTCGGGCCGTTGTTGGTCCAGGTGATCGTGTCACCGACGTGGATCGTGGTCGTCCCGGGGGAGAACTTGAAGTCCGTGATCGTGTCGCCCGGGTCCCCGGCGGCGTGGGCCGGGACGGCATGGGGCTTCGTAGGCGGCTTGGCGGCGAGCACCCGATCGCGGCTCTTGCCGTGAGTCCAGCCCGGCCGGGCATTGGGGTGGGCGGGCGCGGCGGGCTTGGCGGGCGTGGCTGGGGCGGCCTGAGCGTGAGGCTGGGTCTGGGCTTGGGCTTGGGCCTGGGGGGCGAGCGCCGGGTCGCGGGTCGCGCCATGAATCCACGCCGGCAGCGGCAGCGGGGCGGCGGCGAGGGCGACCGTGGCCGCGGCGGAGCGCAGGGGTCCGGGCATCTTTGGGTGATGACGCAACGAGGTGCGAGAACCTTCCCAGATCGGCGTACGATCCGTCGGGAACCGACCTCAGGAGGCGAGATGTCCCGACTCATTCGCATGGACCAGACCGGTCACACCACGCTCGCGGAATGGACCGAGGAGGACGGCGAGGCCGTGCAGGCGGCGCTGGTCGCTTTCCGGGCCCAGCTCGACGAGGGCTACTTCGCCGTCGTCTCACGGGGCGAGGGTCACGCCGAACAGGTCCAGGAGCTTCCGCTGGACGAGCCGCTGGTGATCCTCCGGCGCCCGATCGCCGGGGGCTAAGTAGTGCTCGCCAGCACGGTCGCCGGCTCTCAGCCGCGCTCCACCGGGCTGCCCGAGCTCGCCTCGGTGTACTGGCGCCCGCGCGCCACTCAGCGGTCGCTGCGGCGGACGGGACGGTTATGGACGCTCAGCACGATCTCCCAGACGGTTCCGTTCGTGATCACCGCCGTGCTCCTGGGCGCGCTCAAGCCGATCACGCTTCCGGTGGGGCTGATCCTGCTCGCCCACGCCTGGATCATTCCGGAGCTGTATGCGGCGCGCGGGGCGAACGTCGTGACCCCGAGGGGCGCCGGCGCGCCGGCCGCCGAGGAGCGAGCGATGCTGCTGCTCGGCGATCTGATCGGTCACCAGGCGCGCGAGCTGTACGCACGCACGGGACTGGTGCAGGAACGGGGGGAGCTCGGAGTTTGGCTGCTGGGGGAGGCGGGGGCGCTGCTGCTCCCGCCCGCAGGACGGCGCGTGTACTGCCTGTGTGTGAAGGCGACCGATCCCAAGCTTCCGGTGGCGGACCGGGTCGCGCACCTGCTGTTGGCGTTGCGCTCCGACGAGTCCGGCTTTGCCACCCTGGCCAACCTCGCGTTCTCCGGGGCGCGCTGGCGGTTGCGCCGCCGGCTCCGCGCGCCGGCCCGCGAGGCGCTGGATCACGTCGTGACCACAACACGCGCCAACCGCGGGGCCGCCAGCCGCGGGGCCTAGGCAGGCTGAGGATGTTTGTACCCGGGGCCAATGCGGGCTTAAGGATGGAGGCGCATCATGCTCGTCATGACACGTCCCAACGCATCCAAGGTTCTGCTCGTTGCCGATCGGCGTTCTGTCGCGGCTGAGCCCGGAACGGTGCCGTTTCGCCGCTACCGGCTCGCCCGGCTGCGCCTCGACGGTCGTGTGGCCGAGCCCGCATCGCGCTTCGAGCACCTGAAGCGCGTCTACGACTGAATCTTCTCCCCGTCCAGCCGGCTTCCGCCGCGCGGTACTCTGAAGGTATGCAAACCGAGATAGAAGGTCGTCCGGCCAGGCCCCCTGTAGTCCGGCGAGCGCTGGCCGGGGTGGTGCTGATCGCCGCGATCGCGCTGGGAATCAAGCTCGTCATCGGGCTCGTGACGGCGGTGTTCTGGACGGTCGTGGTCGTGGCAGTGGCAGTCGCAGTGCTGTGGGCAGTCAAGACGCTCGTCTGGTGACTCAGTAACCATGGCGGGCGCCGGACTGGTGGTGATCATGGTCTTCTTCGGCCTGGCCGGCGGGATCGTGGGGCGCCTCAAGGGCAGCTCGTTCCTGTTGTGGTTCACGATCGCCGGACTGATCCCGTTTCTGGGCCTGCTGACCGCGGTGTTCTACCGGTTCGAGAACCAGGAGCTGCGGCGGGAATGTCCCAGCTGCGGGAAGGTGGTCAAGCTCTACGACGCGGTGTGCATGCGCTGCGGCGCCGAGCTCGAGTTTCCAGAGGTCGCGATCGCGCCCGAGGCGGGCATGCAGCACCGCGTCGCGTAGCGGAACGCCCGTTCGCGGGCGGCGAAACCCATTGCTAAACTCGCCGTCCCGCCGCGCGCGGTGCGGCCGCGCGCGCTCACATGCCGAATCGTTGGAAGGAGGCGAGCGCTATGCGTGCAGTCGACGCTTTGATGGAATGCCTGAAGGCCGAGGGTGTCGACGTCGTATTCGGCCTTCCCGGCGGCGCCAACCTCCCGACCTACGACGCCTTCTACGACGCGGGCATCCGCCACATCCTGGTCCGCCACGAGGCCGGCGGCGGTCACGCCGCCGAGGGCTACGCCAAGGCGACGGGCAAGGTCGGCGTCTCGATCGGCACCAGCGGCCCGGGTGCCACCAACCTCGTCACCCCGATCTGCGACGCGATGATGGACTCCGTCCCGGTGGTGTTCCTGACCGGGCAGGTGCGCACCGAGCTGCTTGGAACCGACGGGTTCCAGGAGGCGGACACGATCGGGATCACGATGCCGATCGTCAAGCACAGCTTCATGATCCAGCACCCGCTGGAGATCCCGCGCTCGATCCACGAGGCGTTCCACATCGCGCGCAGCGGCCGGCCCGGTCCGGTCGTGGTCGACATCCCGCAGGACCTGAGCCGGGCCGACATTCCCTACGAGCCGGTCACCGATGTGCACCTCCCGGGCTATCAGCCCACGACCGACGGCAATCAGAAGCAGATCCGCCTGGCCGCGAAGGCACTGGCCAATGCGCGACGACCGGTGATCTACGCCGGAGGCGGCGTGGTCAACGCGAACGCCTCGGCGGAGCTCACCGAGCTCGTGACCGCGGATCGGTTCCCGGTCACCTGCACGATCATGGGACTGGGCGCGTTCCCGGCCCCCCACGATCAGTGGCTGGGGATGCTGGGCATGCACGGCACCCGCGCGGCGAACTACGCGATGGACGAGGCGGACCTGATCGTGGCGATCGGTGCCCGCTTCGACGACCGCATCACCGGCAAACTGGCGGAGTTCGCCCCGCGGGCCAAGTTCATCCACATCGATATCGATCCCGCCGAGATCTCCAAGAACGTCCCCGCCCACATCCCGATCGTCGGCGACGCCAAGAACATCCTGCCCCGGCTGACCGCCGAATATCGCGCCCTGTCGGCCGACCCGGAGCGGCTGGAGGAGTGGTGGTCGCGGGTCAGGGCCTGGCAGGAACGGCACCCGCTCGCCTACCAGGACTCCACTGACTCCGAGATCAAGCCGCAATACATGATCCAGGCCCTCTACGAGGCCACCGGCGGCGACGCGATCATCACCAGCGACGTCGGCCAGCACCAGATGTGGGCGGCCCAGTACTACCACTTCGCCGGGCCGCGCCGGTGGATCAATTCCGGCGGGCTCGGCACGATGGGCTTCGGCCTGCCGGCGGCGATGGGCGCCAAGGTCGGGTGCCCGGATCAGACCGTGGTCTGCATCGCCGGCGACGGGTCAGTGCAGATGAACATGCAGGAGCTGGCCACCTGCGCCCAGGAGGGCATCGCGATCAAGGTGTTCATCATGAACAACGGCTACCTCGGCATGGTCCGTCAGTGGCAGGAGCTGTTCTGGGAAAAGCGCTACAGCCAGGTCGACATGGGCCAGTGGCCTGACTTCGTCAAGGTCGCGGAGGCGTACGGCGCCACCGGCCTGCGCCTGGAGGACAAGCGCACGCTGGTCAAGGACATGCAGGAGGCGATCGCCATCGAGGGCCCCGTGCTGGTGGACGTCAGGGTCACGCGGGAGGAGAACACCTATCCGATGATCCCGGCGGGTCAGCCGGCAAGGAACATGGTCGGGTGATCGGCATGGGAGAGCCCGCAACCAATGAGGTCCTCTCGCTCGACGATCTGGAGGCCGTGTCCGGACTGCGCACCGGGCGCAAGCACATCCTGTCGATCCTCGTCGAGAACAAGCCCGGTGTCCTGACCCGGATCGCCGGGCTGTTCGCCCGCCGCGGCTTCAACATCGACACCCTGGCCGTCGGCCCCACCGACGACGAGCGGGTGTCACGGATCACCCTCACCCTCGACGGCGCAGTGCACCCGATCGACCAGGTGACCAAGCAGCTGCACAAGCTGATCAACGTGCTGAAGATCCGGGACCTGGAGCCAGAGGAGACGCTGGCGCGCGAACTGGCGATGTTCAAGGTCTCCGCCGACGGGGCAAGCCGCGCCGAGGTGATGCAGATCTGCGAGATCTTCCGCGCGAAGATCGTCGATGTCAGCAAGCGCTCAGTCGTGGCCGAGGTCACCGGCACCTGCGAGAAGGTCGACGCCTTCGAGCGGCTGGTGAGACCGTTCGGCTTGATCGAAATGGCCCGCACGGGCGAGATCGCAATCTCACGCGGCCGCAGCGAGACATAGCCGGGGCGCCAGCGCGTCCGTCTGAGTGGCTGGATGAGGCCGCCTGGCGGCGGCTGACGGCTCGGCTGGAGCAGGCGCTGCGACACGCTCGCCGCACCGCCGGCCCCCAGCTGGTGAGCGTCACCTCGGCGTGCCCCAGGGCGGTCGATCCGGCGGCCCTGGTGGCAGCGTCTCGCCACCGCGGAGAACCCTGGTTCTGCCTGGAGCAGCCAGATCGGCATGCCGCGTCGCTGGCCGCGCTCGGCTGCGTGCGCGAGTTGGCGGCGGACGGGCCAAATCGCTTTGCCGCCGTGGCCGCCGGATGGCGCTCGCTCGCCGCCCGCGCCGACAGCGACCCGCCAGCCGCGGTTCCAGGCGCGGGGCTCGTGGCGGTGGGCGGCTTCGCGTTCGCCTCCGATGGAGGGGGCGCCCGCGGCTGGGCCGGCTTCCCCGCGAGTTCGCTGCACGTCCCCGAGCTGTCGCTGGCCCGGCAGGGTGAGCAGACGTTCCTGACCGTCAACGTCGACGTCGGTCCTGACGACACGCTGCAGTCGCTGCAGGCGCGCGTCGCCTCGCGGCTGGGCGGCCTTCGCGAAGTCCCGCTGCCGATGCTCGACCCGGCGCCGACCGGCACCTTCGAGGTTCGCAGCATGATGCCGCCCTCGCACTACGAGGAGGCGGTGGCCAGCGCGGTCCAGCGGATCAGCGCCGGCGCGCTCGAGAAGGTCGTGCTGGCCCGCGAGGTCGAGGTGCTCGCGCCCTCCGAGCACGACCCCACGGCCGTGTTCGGGCTGCTGCGCGACGCGTTCCCTTCGTGCTTCGTGTTCGCCGTCGGGCGCGGGGAGGCGACGTTCGTCGCCGCCAGCCCCGAGCTGCTGGTCCGGCGCGAGGGGTCGCGCGCGAGCACCGTGGCGCTGGCCGGCTCGACCCGCCGCAGCGCGGATCCTGCCGTCGACGACCACCTCGGCGAACAGCTCCTGCGCAGCGACAAGGACCGGGAGGAGAACGCGATCGTGGCCCGGCGGATCGCGCGGGCTCTCCGGCCCCACGCGGTTTGGGTGACCGCCGCCTCCGAGCCCGTGCTGGTGCGGGTGGCGAACATTCAGCACCTCGCGGCTCCGATCCGCGCGCAACTCGCCCGGCCGCTCGGCGCGATCGAGCTGGCGGGGCTGCTGCATCCGACCCCGGCCGTGGGCGGCGAGCCACGGGAGTCGGCCGAGCGGCTGATCCCGGCCCTAGAGGGGATCGACCGCGGCTGGTACGCCGGCCCGGTCGGGTGGACCGACGCCACCGGGGACGGCGAGTTCTGCGTCGCGCTGCGCTGCGCGCTGCTGCACGGCCGGCACGCTCGTCTCTATGCCGGCGCCGGCATCGTCCGGGATTCGGACCCCGCATCGGAGCTGGCCGAGACCGAGGTCAAGTTGCAGGCGCTGCTGCCGGTCCTGGCGGGCTAGAGGTCGAGGTCGCTCCGGCGCAGCGCGGCGAGCGCTGCCTCGGCCATCCGGCGGTGCAATGCGAGGTTCGCCTGACGATCTGTCTTCACCTCGATGATCGTCGTCCCGGCGCGCTCGATCGAGGCGGCGACCGCGGCGTTCAGCGACGCGGCGTCTTCGGGCTGCTCATACCCGCACCCGTAGAGCGCGGCGGCGTGGGCGAAGTCAAGTCCGTGGGGGGTGGCGACGTGCTCCTCGAAGGCGTCGCCCTCGCGGGCCACGGGGAGGAAGTGGAAGATCCCGCCGCCGTCGTTGTTGAGCAGGACGATCGTCAGCCGGAGGCCGAGGCGCCCCGCGGCGAGCAGCCCGCCGATGTCGTAGGCCAGCGCCACGTCGCCGATCAGCAGCACGACCGGACCCTCGGTGGCCGCCGCCACGCCAAAGGCCGACGACACGGTGCCGTCGATCCCGTTGGCCCCGCGGTTGGAGATGACCCGCGGGGCACGCTCAGAGGCGGGCGCGAGCAGCTCGACGTCCCGGATCGGCATCGAGGAGGCCACGAACAGCGTGGCCTGCGGCGGGAGCCATTCGGGCAGGCGGGCGGCCACGAGGGGTTCTGAGAGCTGGTCCCCGAGCGTCTCGCGGATCGCCTCGGCCATGGTCGCATCGGCGCTGCGCCAGCTGTCCAGCCAACCCGGCGTGGTCATGGGGGGTGGGGGGTCCGCTGACGTGGAGTCAGGGCGCAGCAGCGCCCCGAAGGGGGCGGCGATGCGCATCCCCACCACGGAGTCGGGATCCTGCCAGCCGCCGTCCGGGTCGATGGCGATCTGGGCCGCGACGTCAAGGCTCGCCAGCCAGCCCCTCAGGGGCTTGGACGTCGGCAGGTCTCCCACCCGAATCACGAACTGCGGGCGGTGAGCGTCCGCAAAGCCGGGGTCTCGGAGCAGCATGTCGTAGTGGGCGATCGCCGCCGGCCCCCGGCGGGCCGCCGACAGGGGGTCGGCGAGCAGCGGGATCTGCGCCCGCGTGGCGAAGGCGGCGAGACGCTCGCCCGCGTGCGCGGCGCCCGGCTCGCCCCCGGCCACCAGCACCACCCGGCCGGTCGGGGGCTCTCCGCCGGCCGGGGGTCCGGGTGCGGGAGCGTCGAAGGTGACGTACGGCCGGTCGCCGGCGCGCCCGGTCGGGTCCTCGGGCAGCTCCGCGTCGAGCACGAGCGGTTCGCGCAGGGGGAAGTTCAGGTGCACGGGCCCGGCCCGGCCGGTGAGTGCGGTCCAGTACGCGCGGCAGGCCAGCGTGCGGATCCACCGCAGGCGCTCCGGCGTGGCGTCGTGGACGCCGACCTCGAAGAACCACTTGACCGCGCCGCCGTAGAGCTTGACCTGGTCGATCGTCTGGCCGGCCCCCACGTCGCGCAGCTCGGGCGGGCGGTCGGCGGTGAGGACGACCAGCGGCACCCGGGCGTGGTGGGCCTCGATCACCGCCGGTGCCAGGTTGGCGGCCGCGGTGCCCGAGGTGCAGCTGAGAGCGACCGGGCGGCCGGAGGCCTTGGCCGCCCCGACGGCGAAGAAGCCCGCGCAGCGCTCGTCGATGTGGGAGAAGCACTGAATGCGGGACTCGCGCACCAGCGACATGACCAGCGGGGTCGAGCGCGAGCCGGGGGAGGTGCACGCCTGGGTCATCCCGCAGCGAGCGAGCTCGTCCGCCAGCGCGCGCAGCAGCGTGTAGGTGTCGGTCGCGGTCATGATGTTCGTCGATGGCCCTGTTGCTGCTTCACGGCTTCACGCACACCGGCGCGAGCTGGGCACGGGTGCGGGCGTCGTTGCCCGAACGCTACCGGGCGCTCGCCCCCGACCTCCGCGGCCACGGCTCCGCCGGCGGCGCGCAGCCGGTGACGCTGGACGCCGTGCTCGAGGATCTTGCGGCGATCGCTCCGCCCGAGGGGTTCACGCTGGCCGGTTACTCGATGGGCGGCCGGATCGCGCTGCACGCGGCGCTGTCAGCGGGGCTGGCCGGACGAGTTTCGCGGCTGGTGCTGATCGGGGCGAGCCCCGGGATCGCCGAGGAAGCCGACCGCGTGGCCCGATTCGAGGCCGACGAGCGCGTGGCGGCCGAGCTGGAACGGCTAGACATCGAAGCGCTCGCTCGCCACTGGGCCCGCACTCCTGTGCTGGCCGGCCAGCCAGCCGAGGTGAGGGAGTGGGTGCACCAGGACCGGCTGCGCAACACCCCGGCCGGCCTGGCGCGCGCGCTGCGCGGCCTGGGCACCGGCGCGCTGCCGTCGCTGTGGGAGCGCCTGGGGGACGTGCAGCTGCCAGTTACGCTCCTCGTCGGCGAGCGTGACGCGAAGTTCACCGCGATTGCCGAGCAGATGGCGCTCTCGCTGCCTCGCGCGCGGGTCGTGGCGGTACCGGGAGTCGGTCACGCGGTGCACCTGGAGGCGCCGGAGCGAGTCGCGGCTCTGCTGGCGGAGTGAGGCCACCGTGGGCGATTTCTCGAACATGGTTCGAGAAATCCCCCAAAGCACCCGTTGGTTCCGGACTTCAGCCGGCGCCGTACCACTCGAGGAGCCCCTCCCCGAGCCCTGAACCGACGGGCACGGCGATCCGGCCGGCGACCGGCGCCAACAGCTCCGGTCGTCCCTCGAACATCCCCAGCGTGGCCAGCCCGCACGTCCGGTCGGGCGTGAGCGCGGCGGCCGCGTGCAGCGCCGCGGCGATGCCCAACGGGCCGTCGTAGGTCGAGGACAGGTACACCTCGTAGCCGACGGCCCGGGCCTGCCGTGCGGTCTCGATCACGCCGCTGATCCCGCCGCAGCCAGAGATCTTGAGGCACACCGCGTCGCACACTCGGGTGGCCAGCGCGCCCGGCTGGCGCACGCTCTCGTCCAGGGCAACGGGTACGGGGACCTGCGCAGCGACCTCCGCCACCGCCTCGACGCCCGACGCCGGCTCCTCGCAGCACTCGATGCCGACCGGGCCGAGGCTGCGCAGCGCGGCGACGGCCTCCTCGACCGACCACGCCCCGTTGGCGTCGATGCGGATCGCCATCGCCGGCCCCGCAAACGCCCGCACGGCCGCCAGCCGCCCGGCGTCGTCGCCGATTCCGACCTTGACCTTGACGCAATGGAATCCGGCCTCGCGGGCCTCGGCCGCGGCCGCGGCAGCGCCGGAGCGGTCGGCGACCGCCACCGTTGCATTGACCGCGATCGAGGCGGGCCAGCCGCTGCCGAGCAGTCGCCACACCGGCTTGCCGGCGCGCCGGCCCTCGAGATCCCACAGCGCGAGGTCGACTGCGGCGATGGCCTGGGGCAGCACCGCGGCGCGGGCGCACGCCGCCAGCAGCGCCGCGCGTGGCGTCTCGGGTGCCGCGGCGCTCAGCACGTCCCGGCAGTCCTCCAGCGCGGCGAGCACATCCTCGGGCCCGACGCCGTCGTAGGACTCCAGCGGCGCGGCCTCGCCGTAGCCCGTCGCACCGTCGTCGCCGGTCAGCGAGACCAGGATCAGGGGGCGAACTTCGACCGAGCCGTGGGATGCCACCACGGGTGCGCGCAGGCGCGCCTCCAGGCAGCGGATCTGGAGCTTCACCGGCTGAGCAGCACCCCGGCCGAGAGCAGCATGCAGAAGGCCAGCTGCAACATGCCGGTCTGGGCCAGAGCCTGGTTCAGCGACGGCCCGTCGGTGCGGTTGCGGACGAGTCGCACCAACGGCGCCGCGCCCGGCAGCGACAGCCACGGCAGCAGCACCCACGCCTTCAGCGGGCCGAATATCCACGTGACCGGCACCAGCACGTAGGCCAGGTAGACGATCACGGCGAAGATATCGCGCGTGCGTTCGCGACCCAGTCGCACGGCGAGGGTCCGCTTGCCGGCCCGCCGGTCGGTGTCGATGTCCCGGAAGTTGTTGACGACCAGGATCGCCGCGGCCAGGAGCCCGACCGGGACGGCGAGGGCGAACGCCTCCCAGTGGAGATGCCTCGTCTGCACGAAGTACGAACCCGCTACGGCGACGATGCCGAAGAACAGGAACACGAACACCTCGCCGAGACCCTCGTAGCCGTAGGGGCGGGGGCCACCGGTATAGAGCACGCCGGCGAGGATCGACGCCGCGCCGACGAGCAGCAGCAGCCAGCCAGCCACGACGATCAGGTAGATGCCGGCGAGGACCGCGACCCCGAAGGACACGGCGGTGGCGATCAGCACCTGGCGCGGTGGCACCAGGCCGCCCGCGGTCACGCGCACCGGCCCGAGCCGGTCCTCGGTGTCGGCCCCCCTCCGCGCGTCGGAGTAGTCGTTGCTCAAGTTGGTCCCGACCTGGATGAAGATCGCCCCGAGCAGCGCCGCGATGAACCGCAGCGGGTGGAACACGTGGGCGAAACCGGCGAGGGAGGTGCCGACCAGCACCGGGGCGATCGCCGCCGGCAGCGTCCGCGGGCGCGCGGCCATCAGCCAGATCCGGGCGCCGCTGGGGATGCTGATCGCCGCCCGGGTGCTCATCGCGTCACGCGCGTCGCGGGAACTGCGAGAAGTCCGGCACTCGCTTCTCGAGGTACGCGCGCCGGCCCTCGGCGGCCTCCTCGCTCATGTAGAAGAGGAGGTTGGCGTCGTGGGCCAGCTGCTGGATCCCGGTCAGCCCGTCCTCGTCGGCGTTGAAGCTGGCCTTGAGCAGCCGCAACGCGAACGGGGACAGCGCCAGCATCTCCTGGCACCAGGCGACCGTCTCCTCCTCGAGCCGCTCGAGCGGCACGACTGCGTTGACCAGCCCCATCTCGAGCGCCTGCTGGGCGTCGTACTGGCGGCACAGGAACCAGATCTCCTTGGCCTTCTTGGGCCCGACCAGGCGAGAGAGCACGCTGGCGCCGAAGCCTCCGTCGAACGAGCCGACCTTCGGTCCGGTCTGGCCAAAGCGCGCGTTGTCGGCGGCAATGGTCAGGTCGCAGATCACGTGCAGCACGTGGCCACCGCCGATCGCGTAGCCGGCGACCATGGCGACAACGGGTTTCGGCATCCGGCGGATCTGGACATGAAGGTCGGTGACGTGAAAGCGCCCGACCGCATGCTGGTGGCCGGCCTGCGCCGGATCGGCCCCGCTGACGTAGCCGCCACGATCGCCCCGGACGCGCTGATCGCCGCCGGAGCAGAACGCGTGCGGGCCCTCGCCGGTGAGGATCACCACGCCGACGGACTCGTCCTCGCGGGCGCGCTCGAAGGCGTCGACCAGCTCGACGACGGTTTCCGGGCGGAACGCGTTGCGCACCTCCGGACGGTTGATGGTGATCTTGGCGATGCCGGCGTGCTCGCCGGTCGAGAGCTCGTAGCGGATGTCCGCGTACTCGCCCTGGCTGTTCCAGTTGGCGGCCATACGGCGGCTGAGACTACCGTGTGACGCATGGAGCCCTGGCTGCTGGGCGCGGCGCGCCGCTATCCGCACAAGGCCGCGCTGACGACGGCCGAGCGGACGCTGACCTATGCTCACCTGGAGGCGCTCAGCTTGCTTGCCGCGGGCGCGCTGGCGCAACGCGGTGTACGGCGTGGCGACCGTGTGGCGGTGGCCCTGCCTGCGGCGGAGAGCTTCGCCGTGGCGGTCCACGGCGCATTGCTCCTGGGCGCGGTCGTCACTCCGATCGACCTGCGCCTGAGTCCTGACGAGCGGGCTCTCCGGGCGGGAGCGGCGGTGCTCGTCGACGAGCGGCTCCACGGTTCGGCCGCGGCCGCGCCGGCGAACGGGGACCTTCGCGACCCCATGACTGTGATGCACACGTCGGGGACGACCTCAGCGCCGAGGCCCGTGGTGCTGAGCTACGGGAACTGGCTGGCCAGCGCGGAGGGGTCCGCTGGCGCGCTCGGCCGCGACCTGGACGAACGCTGGCTTTGCCCGATGCCGCTCGTGCACGTGGGCGGCCTCTCGGTTCTCATCCGCTCTGTCATCTACGGGACCACGGCGATCCTGCACGATCGCTTCGATACCGAAGCCGTACTGGCTGAATTGACCGACCCGGCGCGACGGATCACGCTCGTCTCGCTGGTGCCGACGATGCTGGCTCGACTCCTCGATGCCGGCCTGTCGGATCCGCCGACGCTGCGGTGGGCGCTGCTCGGGGGCGGCCCGATCGCGCCGGCGCTGCTCGAGCGGGCACGTGACGCCGGGGTCCCGGTGGCCCCGAGCTACGGAATGACCGAAGCCTGCTCGCAGATCGCCACATTCGGGCGAGCACTGCCCGGAACCGAAGTCGAGCTAGCCGAGGATGGCGAGATCCTGGTTCGCGGCGAAACCGTCGCGGCGGGCGCCCTGGCGGACGACGGCTGGCTGCACACCGGGGACCTCGGCCGCTTTGACGAGCGCTCCCGCCTGCAGATCATCGGGCGCAAGTCCGACACGATCGTCACCGGGGGAGAGAACGTGGCCCCGGCCGAGGTCGAGGCCGTGCTGCTCGAGCACCCGGACGTCGCCGACGCCGCCGTTCACCCGCGCGCGGACCCCGAGTGGGGGGAGGCGGTGATCGCCACGATCGTTGTGCGGGACGGCGCGCAGCCGCGACCCGAGGAGCTGCGCGAGTTCTGCGCCGGGCGCGTTGCCCGCTTCAAGGTGCCCAAGGCGTTCGAGTTCGCGTCCGAGCTGCCGCGAACACCGTCGGGCAAGCTGCTGCGGCGGGAGCTGCGCTGAACCGTATGATCGGGCGATGTCCTCGGTCCGTCGCTTAGAGGTCGCCGAGTCGCCGAACCAGCTGACGATCGAGCAGCTGGCGGCGGAGTCGGGCATGTCGGTGCGCAACATCCGCGCCCACCAGGCCAGGGGGCTGCTCGCCCCGCCCGAGGTCCGGCTGCGCGTCGGCTACTACGGACCCGAGCACGTGGCGCAGCTGGGCCTGATCCGCGAGCTTCAGGACGACGGGTTCAACCTCAACGGGATCAAGCGGCTCCTGCAGGACACGCAGGGAACCGCGGAACGGCTGCTGCGCTTCAGGGAGGCGCTGACGGCGCCGGTTCCCACCGAGCGCGCCGAGACATTGACGCTGGCCGAGCTCGGACAGCGCTTCCGGGTCACCGCCGAGGACGCGCCCGAGGTGCTCGGCAAGGCGCAGAGGCTCGGCGTGCTGGTGCCGGTGGGCAACGACCAGTACGAGGTCCCGAGCCCGTCGCTGCTGGCGGTGGCCGAGGAGGTGGTGGCACGCGGGATCCCGCTGCCGAGCGCGCTGGCGATCCTCGAGGAGATCGAACGCCACTCCGACTCGGTGTCCCGCTCGTTCGTGAGGCTGTTCCTGCAGGAGGTGTGGAAGCCGTTCGAGCAGGCGGACATGCCACCGGAGCGCTGGCCGGAGATCGAGGAAGCGGTCGAGCGGCTGCGACCGATCGCCTCGGAGGCGCTGATGGCGATCTTCCGCCAGCGCCTGAGCACGCAGATCGAGGACGCCTTCCGGGAGATCACCCGCCGGCTTTCTGCCGAGGGCCGCAAATGAGCACGCCGAGCCCGGATGAGGTCCGCGACCGCATGGCTCAGATGTGGGACCGCGCGGCTCCCGCCTGGGGTAAGCGAGCGGAGGCGGTCCTGGCCATGGGGATGCCGGTCTCGACCTGGATGATCGAGCAGCTGCGCCTTCAGCCCGGAGACAAGTTGCTGGAGCTGGCCGCGGGTCCCGGGGACACGGGCTTTCTCGCGTCCGAGCTGATCTCGCCGGGAGGCACGCTCATCACCAGTGACGGCTCGGAGGCGATGCTGGAGGTCGCACGCACCCGAGCTGAGGCACTGGGCATCCGGAACGTCGAGTTCCGGCAGCTTTCGCTCGAGTGGATCGATCTGCCCACGGCGGAGGTGGACAAGGTGCTCTGCCGCTGGGGCATCATGCTCACCGTCGACCCGGCCGCGGCGCTGCTCGAGACCCGGCGTGTGCTCCGGCCGGGTGGGCGCCTGGCAATGGCGGTGTGGGATGCGCCCGAGGAGAATCCGTGGGCGACGATCCCGACGCGCGCGCTGGTCGAGCTCGGCCATATCGATCCGCCCGACCGCAACGGGCCCGGGATGTTCGCGCTGGCTGTGCCCGGACGACTGGAGGAGATGCTCGAGGACGCCGGCTTCGTCGATCCGATCGTCGAGGGTGTGGCGATCGAGCGCAACTACCCGGACACTGATTCGTACCTGCGTGAGACGAGCGAGCTTTCACCGATGTTCTCCGACGCCGTGGGGGCGCTCGACGAAGCCTCATGGACCGAGGTCAACGCTCGGATCACCGAGCTGCTGGCGCCGTACACCGCCGCCGGGGGGGAACTGCGGCTGCCCGGGAGATCGCTGGCCGCGGTCGCAAACGCCTGAACGCGTTCTTGCATCCTGAAAGAAGGACTGCAGCGGTTCACGCCGACGCCTGAGCGCGCAAGGATTCCGGCCATGCGCCTGCGAATTCTTCTCCCGCTGGCGACCAGTTTCGCGCTGGCCGCCCCCGCCGCCGCTTCGGCCGCGTTTGCCCACACCGTCGCCGCCGGCGAGTCGCTCTACTCGGTGGCCGCCGCCGATGGTGTCAGCGTCGACCAGCTCGCGGCCGCCAACGGCCTGAGCGCGGACTCGCAAATCACGGCCGGCTCGACGCTGATGATTCCACCGCCGGGCTCGGCCTCG
>DATCPD010000279.1:0-2619 GCA_036564325.1 Solirubrobacteraceae bacterium
GTCGCTGGGCAGGCCGCGGACCGCCAGCAGGAGCGCCGCCAGCCCCCCGATCCAGATCCCGACCGCCGCGATGTGCAGCCACTGCACCGCAACCTGCAGCAGCCACGAGCCGCCGCTGGCAGCGTGGCCGTTGAGGACATCCACGAGCATCGCCCCGCCCGCGGCAGCCGCCGCGAAGCCGAAGAGCCAGCGGGGCGGTGACGGTCGCAGCAGGAGCGCTCCCACGACAACACCAGCAACCGCAGCCAGCACGAGCCGCTGGATGGCGCCGCTGCCGACCGAGCTGCCAAAGAGGGCCCCGAAGCCAACCCCCGCGTCGGCCCACTGCGCGGCGATGACGGCAAGCGTGCCGATCGCGAACAAAAGCCACCCTGCCCCGGCCATCAGGGCGACCTGACGCGGCGGCCGCGGCTGAATCGCGAATCCAAGGAACCCTGCCCCGAAGAGTGCGATCAGCCCCACGAAGAAGAGCCAGCGCGCGATCGTCGCCGGAATCGAGGCAGAACCTCCACTCCCGCCCTCAACCCCGCCCGTGCTGGATCCGGTCGGCGGCGGGACCCCCACGCCGAACGCGAAGGATCCGGCGGCAACGTGCCCGTCGACCGCCGAGACGGTGCGCCAGGCCACCGTGAAGACGCCATCGGCGAGCGCCTTGAGCGGCACGCGCAGCTGCTCCGGCTTGCCCGCCACCGTCTCGACGGGACCTGCCGCCTGGTCGTTGCCGGTCGAGTCGAGGACCCTGACGGTTGTCAGCTTCGGGTCCGGCGCCTCCCCGAAGGTGAGCAGGGCCTCGGTCGGCGGCTCGCTCAGGGTCACCCCGGCGCCGGGATCGGACGCGATCACGAGCGCATGCGCGGCCACCCCCTGGGGCAGCGACAGCGCCACCCCAAGGGCAACCGCCAGGCCGGCCGCCAGACGTCCGATTCCGTGCATGGCTAGCCCTGCGGCGGTCGAGGGCCGCGCCTCGCCAGGGCGAGGGACCAGATTCCGACCGCGAGCCCGACCACGCCGATTCCGCCGCCGATCAGCAGCGCGCGATCCGCGGCCGCCTGGGCAGCGTCGGCACGAGCCTGGGCGGCATCAACCGCCTGCTGCGTGGGGATGGTGCTCCCGCCCATGCGCGCATCGATCCGATCCAGCCGGGTCACCACCTCCGTCAGCGTCGGGAGCTTGTCCGGGAACTGAATGTCGGAGGTGCCCTTCACCGTGTCGAACGTCTCGTCGCCCGAGGTGACCGTGATGTCCACCGCCTGGCCATGGATTGCGCCGGTCAGGTGGAAGCTGTAGTCGCCGGGTGCCGTGGGCTCGATCGGCGCATCGTATTCGCCGAAGTTACCTTCACCCTCCGCGAGGTCGAACCCAGGCGCGAAGGTGAGTTCGCCGGACTGCACGCTGCCGGTCGAGACGACGACCTTGATGTCGTCCTCCTTGAGGTCGTTGACCGGCTTGTCGTTCGCGTCCGTGACGATGATCTGGACGCCATTCGTCTCGCCGACGTAGGTCGGCTCATGCTGCCAGCCGATCTCGATCGTGTAGGGACCAGCGTGCTTGACGGTGTGGGCGTCAGCGACACCCACGAGGAGCAGGGACACGAGGATCGCGCAGATCACGCCAGCGGCGCGTTGAGTCTGGTGTCTGTTCATGATGGCCTCCCGAGGAGAGATCCAGCCCCCGGCTCACGACGCTTGTCGCCTGACGGCCAGACGCACGCGCGGACTGCCATGAGCCGATGAGATCAGAGCGCGGGGCAGAGCGGGGGTGCGCGACCGGCCAGGCCGCGACCGAGGATGGACCCCGGGCGGCGATCGATGACGTCGATCGGAGCGATCGCGCCGAGCTCACTTCGCATGAGCTGCCGGGCGGCTCGGATACGCGCCTCCAGCAGATCGACCTCCCAGCCCAGCAGCGACGCGAGCAGTGAGACCACCAGCGCGACCGCGGCGATGATGCCCGCGGCGCCGGGATAGGCGGCGGATGCCAGCACGCGGATCCCCGGCAGCTGATCGCCGATGCGGCTCAGCTCGAGGTTCTCCTCGATCACGAAGAGCACCGCGATGGCGACCGTCAACGCCAACCACCAGACCAGCCAGTGCCTGAGGAGGGCCACCGGTCCGGGCTCGGCCGGCAACCTGACCGCGCCGGCCTGCCGGGCTGTGCGCCGAAGCCGATGGAGCCGCCAGGCCATCGCCGCGAGGAGCGAGCCGCCCAGCGTCAGGGCGGCGGCCGCGGCGCTCAGCCAGCCATGGTCGTGGCCGGTGCGCAACATTGCGTCGGCGACGGTGGCGCCATAGGCTGCCAGGAAGATCAGGCTGTGAGCGAGCACAAGCCCGGCCAGCACCATGGTGGCGGCTCGGACCCCTGCTCCGAACCATCTGGTCACCGGGTTACTCTAGGCCTCTTTGGCTCAGCTTGATGCATGACGGGCGGGGCCTATCATTTCGGTCCACGTTCCCCACAGGAGGAGTCCCCGTGAACGATCACCCCAACGCCGCGCTCGCTCGCAGGATCGCGGAGGCATTCAACTCAGGCGACACGACCGCAATGGCTGACGCGATCGCCGATGACGTCGAGTGGCATGAGATCGGCCGCGCCGAGCCGATCATTGGCAAGGAGGCGCTG
>DATCPD010000072.1:0-2874 GCA_036564325.1 Solirubrobacteraceae bacterium
CGAGGCCCTCAACCTGGACGCCACCGAGGTTCAGCTGGACGACCGCGGGCAGATCCAGGTGGACGAGTTCTATCGGACCGCCGAGCCCGGCGTGTACGCTGCCGGCGACGTGATCGGCGGTTATTGGCTCGCTCACGCGGCGGCCCACGAGGGGATCGTCGCCGTGGAGCACATGGCCGGCGAGGATCCCCTGCCGATCGACCAGAACCTGATCCCGCGCGTTACCTTCTGCCGCCCCGAGGTTGCATCCTTCGGCCTGACCAAGCAACAGGCCGAGGAGCAGGGCCACCAGGTCAAGGAGTCAAAGTTCCCGTTCCGCGCCATCGGCAAGGCGCTGATCGAGGGAGACCCGGACGGCTTCTTCAAGATCGTCGCCGATGCCGACACCAACCTCATCCTCGGCATGCACGCAATTGGCCCCCACGTCACCGAGCTGATCGCCGAAGGTGGCTTCGCCAAGCTGGTCGAGGGCACCCCCGAGGAGCTCGGGATGAACGTGCACGCTCATCCTACCCTGGCCGAGATCGTTGGCGAGGCCGCAATGGCGGTGGACGGGCTGGCGATTCACTTCTGAGGCGCCCGCCAGGCAGGCTCCGCCGATCTTAGTTAGGTGGCCTTGGGCAGCGCAACAGGCCTGTACACCCGTGGCCACGGTAAAGGGGACACGCGCCTCACAGACTGGTGCGTGCCGGTACTCGTTCCTCATACCGGCGAGAAGGCTCTTTTGGCCACATCGCTGATGGCGGTGGGTTCATCGCCAGCGGAATCCGAGCGACCCGCGGTAGCACTGCGCTCCGAAGTCCATCTCACGCACGAGTGCGAGGGACAAGTGAGCGTCCGCAGCCACCGCCGTTGAGCACGAGATCGTCTCGCGTTGCCGATTGTCTGCGCGTCTCGCGCGCTCGCCAAGCCGTCGGAGTGCCGCGTTGATCGAGGGAAACCGGCGTAGCCGCAGGTAGGTCGACGTGGGTTTTGGCGTGCCGCAGGCGAGCCGCGAAGAGCCCGGACGCCGACGCGCCCGGGGCGCCGGTGCGATGACGTGAACGAGCTCGGCGGCAGCGGCCGTCGCTAGTCGAGGTACTTGTAGGCGATCAGGGTCAGAAACTCGATCAGCTCCTCAGACAGCGCGACGCGCTCGAAGATCTCGCGTGTCTCGCGGGGGCGACCGGCCCCCCACGTGTCCTCCCCCACCTGCTCGCGAATCTTGGCCGTCTCCTGGTCGAGCACCTCGCGCACGAGATCGGCGGTCACTGTGCGCCCGTCCTTGAGGGTGGCGCCGTGGCGCACCCACTGCCAGATCTGCGCGCGGGATATCTCGGCGGTGGCGGCGTCCTCCATCAGCGAGTTGATCGCCGCCGCGCCGCGGCCGCCGAGCCAGAAGGATACGTACTGAAAGCCGACGCTCACGTCGGTGCGCAGACCCTGCTCGGTGATCTCGCCGGGCGTGGACGCCAGGTCGAGCAGGTCGGCTGCGCTGAGGTCGACCTCGGGCCGACGCTCGAGCTGGTGGGGACGTCCGCCCAACCCCTTCTCAAAGACCTCGCGCGCCACCGGAACCAGATCCGGGTGAGCCACCCAAGTGCCGTCATAGCCCTGCTTGACCTCGCGCTCCTTGTCGGCGCGCACGCCAGCCAGCGCCTTCTCGTTGGCCTCCTCGTCGCGGCGAGACGGGATGAGCGCGGCCATGCCGCCCATCGCGTGGGCGCCGCGCCGGTGGCAGGTAGCGGCCAGCAGCTCGGCGTAGGCGCGCATGAAGGGGACCGTCATAGTCACCGCGACACGGTCGGGCAGGACGTACTCGGGCCGGTCGGGGAAGCACTTGATGGCCGAGAAGATGTAATCCCAGCGCCCGGCGTTGAGGCCGGCGGAGTGCTCGCGCAGCTCGTAGAGGATCTCGTCCATCTCAAAGGCCGCGGGCAGGGTCTCGATCAGCACGGTGGCCTTCACCGTCCCGCGCGGGATGCCCAGAGCATCCTGCGAGAAGCAGAAAACCTCGTTCCACAGGCGCGCCTCGCGATGGGACTCCATCTTGGGCAGATAGAAGTAGGGACCCGAGCCCTTGCTCATCAGCCGCGACGCGCAGTGAAAGAAGTACAGCCCGAAGTCGAACAGCGCGCCGGCCACCGGCTCCTCATCAACGAGCAGGTGGCGTTCGGGCAGGTGCCAGCCGCGTGGACGCACAAGCAGCGTGGCCGGTTGGGGACCGAGCTCGTAATCGCGGTCGTCGGAGCCGGTGTAGGTGATCGTGCCATCGATCGCGTCGCGCAGGTTGATCTGGCCGTCGACCATGTTCTGCCAGGTCGGGGAGTTGGCGTCCTCGAGGTCGGCCATGAAGCCGTCGGCGCCGGAGTTCAGCGCGTTGATCGCCATCTTGCGCTCGGTCGGCCCCGTGATCTCCACCCAGCGTTGCTGCAGGTCAGACGGCGCGGGCGCCACCTGCCAATCGCTCTCGCGCACGTCGCGGGTCTCCTCCAGGAAATCGAGCGTGCCGCCCTGGGCCAGCCGCTGCCGGCGCTCGGCGCGGGCGCGCAGCAGCTCGTCGCGCGTGGGGCCGAAGCGACGCTGGAGCTCCACGACGAAGGCCAGCGCGTCGGTCGTGAGTACCTCGTCAAAGCCTGGCTCCATAGCCCCGCGCAGGTCAACGCCGGTGGTGGTCATTGCTCTCCTCTCAACGAGCGCGCGAGCAGCTCTATCGGATGCAGGACGGGAAGGGGACGCTCGAGGTGCTGGGCGATCTGGATGATGCAGCCGGGATTGGCCGCGGCGATCGCGTCGGGCCCGGTTCCGATCAGGTTGGCCGCCTTGCGCCGACCGAGTTCGGCGGCCGCCTCGGGCTCGAGCAGGTTGTAGACCCCGGCCGAGCCGCAGCACAGC
>DATCPD010000027.1:0-23151 GCA_036564325.1 Solirubrobacteraceae bacterium
GGCCGATTGCCGACGGTGGCGGAGCCGGCGAGCAGACCGAGGGCCAGGGCCAGGGCAGCCACGAGAGCGGACACGTACAGGCGCCGGCGCCTCATTCTCGCGTCAGCTCCTCCAGGGCGAGCACAAACGAAGCGTAATGCCGACCGGTGACCTGATGTAGCGCTACCTCGCACGTGCGGTTGCTGGACATGCACGCATCGAAGTGCCGGCCCTCCAGTTCCCTGGCCAGATCGCGCAGCGCCGAGGCGGGAAGCTCGGGACGCAGCAGGCCTCGATCCCCGGCCATGCCACAGCAGCCCGAGGCCGCCGGCACGAGCACCTCATCGGCCAGCTGGGCAGCCACGGCGGCCAGCTTTCCCGACAGGCCGAGGTGCTGCGAGGCGCATGTGGGGTGAACCGCCACGCTGCCCAGCCGACGCCGGATCGTCAGCCGCGCCAGCAGGTGATCGTGCACCCAGGCGATCGAATCGAGCACTTCCACTGCCCCGCCGGCGGCGAGCTGGCTGAGCACGCCGTGCGTGCACGAGCTGGCGTCGATGACCACGGGCAGCGCGCCCCCATCACTCCAACGCTCGAGCGCGGCGGCGGTTTTCTCCGACATCACCGCGTGGCCGTCGGCGTAGCCCTTGGAACTCCATGGCGTACCGCAGCAGTGCCCGGCGACGTCCGGGGGGATCCACAACGGCAGCCCGGCCCGCGCGGAGACGGCGACCAGCGCCTCCGGCAGCGTCGGGTGCGTGGCCGTTTCCCGCGGATTGCCGAAGATCCGGTTGATGCAGGCGGGCATGTAGACGGCGGCCGCGCCCTCGCGCACGGTGCGCGGCAGGGCGCTCGGCGCCGCCGGGGGTAGCTCCCGCCCGGCCGCCTGCGCCGGGAGTCTCCCCGCGCGCAGACCGCCACGAGCCAAGCGCTCGAGCGGCGCATAGTGCCGGGCCGCCTGCGCGCCGGCGCGCTCGGCTCGGGGGCCGTGCTGCTCGTGCCGGAGCTGCTTGATCAGCTCGCCGGTGTCGATGCCCACCGGACAGGCGTGCATGCACGATCCATCGGCGGCGCAGGTGTCGATGGCCGCGTATTCGTACTGATCGCGCAGCGCCTTCAGGACCGCCGAATCCGCCGGCTGGCGCGCCATCTCGCGGCGGATCACGATCCGCTGGCGGGGCGTGGTGGTGACGTTGCGCGACGGACACACGGGTTCGCAGAATCCGCATTCGATGCACTTCGTCGCCACCTCCTCGATCTCTGGCGTCGACTTGAGGTTGCGCAGATGAATCTGCGGGTCGCGGTTGAGCACGATCCCCGGTCCGAGGATCCCGTCGGGATCGGCGAGGCGCTTGATCTGCCACATCATCTCCGTGGCCTCGGGGCCCCACTCACGCTCGACGAACGGCGCCATGTTGATCCCCGTCCCGTGCTCGGCCTTCAGGGAGCCGTCGTACTTGTCGACGATCAGCTCGACGAGGTCATGCATGAACGCCTCATAGCGCTCGAGGTCCGCCGGCTCGCCGAAGTTGGGCGTGAGAAGAAAGTGCAGGTTGCCGGCGGAGGCGTGTCCCGCCATTCCCTGGAGGAAGCCGTGGCGGCCGAGCAGCTCCTGGAGATCCTTGGCGCCCTCCGCGACGCGTTGCGGCGGCACGCAGACGTCCTCGATGATCAGCGAGACGCCGGGCGGGCGCATCGCCGCAAGCAGCCCCTGCATCCCCTCTCTCACGCGCCACAGCATCTCGATCTCCTCCGCCGCCCGCGTGAACTCAGGGGCGTCCACCAACGGCCGGCCGCCGAGGATCTCCAGCGCCGACTGCTCCGCTTCGGCGAGCGCATCCGCCTGCTCGGCTCGGAACTCCACCAGCAGCGCGGCCGACCCCGGCGGCAGCTCCTTCCAGCGCTCCGGCGTGCCCGGCATGTTGTAGGCCGCGGCGATCAGCGTGGGCGCGACCATCAGCTCCGTCGCCGTCGCCCCTGCGGCCACCAGCGCCGGGACCGCATCGGCCGCGGCGTCAATGTCCTCGAACATGACCAGCGCGATCGTCGTGTGGGCACCGAGCGGGACGGTGTCGAACACCGCCTCGGCGACGAACGCCAGCGTGCCCTCCGAGCCGATCACCAGGCGGCGGAAGATCTCGAGTGGCGTGTCGGCGTCGAGGAAGGCGCAGAGGCGATAGCCCATCGTGTTCTTGATCTGGAACTTCCGCGCCACGCGCTCGCGCAGGCTGGCGTTGCCGCGGAGTTGATCGCGGATCGCCTCGAGGCCGGCGGCCAGCTCCGGCGCCGCGGCGGCGAACTGCTGCTCGGCGTCGGCAGCCGCGGTGTCGATCGTCGCCCCGGAGGCCAGCACGAGCGTCATCGAGCGGACGGTGCGGTAGGAGTCCGACACCACGCCGCAGCGCATCCCGCCGGAATTGTTGGCGATCACCCCGCCGACGCAGGCGATCTCGGTGCTGGCGGGGTCGGGGCCGAGCTTGCGGCCGTGGCGGGCCAGCAGGCGGTTGACGTGGCCGAGCACCATGCCGGGCTGCACGCGCACGCGCAGACCGTCGTCGAGCACCCTGGCACGCTGCCAGTGGCGCCGGACGTCGACCAGCACCGAGTCGCTCTGTGACTGGCCGTTGAGTGACGTGCCGCCGGCGCGGAAGACCAGCGGAGTGCCGCTCCGGCGGGCCCAGCCCAGGAGCGCGACCATGTCGTCGAGATCGTGCGGCATGGCGATCGCCTGCGGTATCAGGCGGTACGGGCTCGCGTCGGAGGCGTAGGCCACGAGCTCGAGCGCCTCGGTCAGCACCCGGTCGGCTCCGAGCACGCGCGTCAGCTCCGAGCGCAGCGGCTCGGGGGTGCCGCCGGCCACCCAGGCCGGCGCGCGATCGGTGGCGGCCACGGGCACTACTCGAGCCACATCCCGGAGGCCACCGGGACCTGCACCAGCCGCGGGCCGTCCGAGACGGCGATGTCCTCGCGCAGCGCCTCGATCAGCTCCTCGCGTCCGGAGACCTCACGCGCCGACATGCCATAGGCGCGCGCGACCGCGGCCACGTCGAGTCCTGGCAGGTCGAGGCCCGGAGCGCCTGACAGCTGCTCGAACTCGGCGAACCATTTCAGGATCATGTACTCCTGATTGCGCAGCACGAGGAAGGTGACGGGGAGCTTGTACGCCACCGCTGTCCACAGAGCCGTGATGCCGTACTGGGCCGAGCCCTCGCCGAGCACGCACACGACTGGCCGCCCCGGCTGACCGAGCTGGACGCCCAGAGCCGCCGAGATCCCGAAGCCGAGACCTCCGCTGGCGCCGAAGTAGTAGCTGCCGGGCTCCGACAGCCGCAGACGGTTGCGAAACGCCATCGTCGAGGACGGCGTCTCCAGCACGGCGATCCCGTCCGCCGGCCACACCTCGGCCAGGGCGGCCATCGCCTCCGTGCCGCTGAGCGGATCGGCATGAGGAGGATCGCCGAGCTCGGGCCGCGGCTCGACGGCCGGGCGCTCGGACTCGTCGAGCAGCGCGACGAGTTCCTTCAGCGCCAGCGCCACGTCGCCGACGATCGCGTCGCCCATCGGCGCGCGGGCGGCCTCTCCCGCGTCGCTGGTGATCGCCACGAGCGAAGCTCCCTCGGGTAGCAGCGGGCCGGGAAAGTACGGGTAGTAGGGGAACACCGAGGAGCCGACGACCAGGATCAGGTCGTGCTCCTTGAGCACCTCGCTGACCGCCCCGATGGCCGGCGGAAGCACGCCGGCGAAGTTCGGATGGCTCTCCGGGAAGCCCAGCCGGCCTCCTCCCGGAGCCGGGCTGGCCCATACGGGCAGTCGCTGCTTCTCGGCCAGCGCAATCGCGTCCTCCCACCCACCGCTGGCGTCGATGTCGGGGCCGGCGACGAGCACCGGGTTGCGGGCGCCCTGGAGTGAGGCCGCGAGCTGGGCGAGCGAGGCGGGGTCGGGCACGGCGCGGCCGCCCACCACCCGCCGGATCGCGTTCGTCGCGCGGTCCTCGTCGGCCTCGGCGCCCCAGTCGTCCATCGGGATCGAGACGAACGCCGGGCCGCGCGGCGGCAGCATCGCGTGATGAATGGCGCGGGCGATAGCCCCCGGAACGTCCTGGGGGCGCGGCGGCTCGTGGCTCCACTTGACGTACGGCTGCGGTCCCAGCGTGGCATCGCGGTTGGTCAGGTTCGCCTCGATCGTGATCTGCGCGCGGACCTGCTGCCCGGCGGTGATGACCAGTGGCGATTTGTTCGCCTGCGCGTTGAAGATCCCGCCGACGGCATTGCCGACGCCGGGCGCGGTGTGCAGGTTAACGTGCGTGGGGCGGCCGGTCGACTGGGCGTAGCCGTCCGCCATCCCCACCACGACCAGCTCCTGAAGGCCGAGCACGTAGCGAAAATCCTCGGGAAAGTCGGCGAGCATCGGCAGCTCGGTCGAGCCCGGGTTTCCGAAGATCGTCGTCATCCCGTGGGCGCGGAACAGGTCAAACGTCGCTTCACGAACGGTCGGCATCAGCAGGTTCTCTCCTCAACTCTTGCGGGCTGGCGGGTACACGCTATTCGGGGGCCGCTGCTCGTACCAGCGTTCCCGCTGTTCCAGCTGCGCTGCCAGGCTGATCAGGAGCGCTTCGCTCCCCTCCGCCCCGACCATCTGGGCGCCGACCGGGGCGCCGGCGGAGGTGAAGCCGGCGGGCACGTTCATCGCCGGCCAGCCGAGCACGTTCCACGGCCAGGTGTAGGGGCAGGAGGCGACCATGGCCTGGTCCGTCTGCCAGCCGGACAGCTGGTCGATCGCCCCGACCGACAGGGGTGGTTGGGCCGTCGTCGGCGTGAGCACGACGTCGAAGCGACGGAAGATCCCGCCGACCTGCCAGGCCATGACCGGCTCGAGCAGCCGCGCCGCCTTGAGCACCGGGCCGCCGAGCAGCCGCCCGACGCGCACGTTGTGGCGGGTCCGCGGGTCGAGGAGCGCCTCGTCGGGCACTCGGGATACCCATTGCCGCAGACCCGCCAGCGAGCGCGGCAGGGCGCCGACGCCGAATACGCCGTAGGCCGGGTCGGCCAGTTCCACGTCATGACCCAGCGCCTCGATCACACCGGCGATCCGCTGCACGGCAGCGCGCACCTGGTCATCCAACCGAGCCGGAGCCAGCGCGTAGGGGATCTTCATCGACAGCGCCACCCGCAGCCGCCGCGGCTCGCGGTCCGCCGCGGCGGAGA
The DNA here is from genome assembly GCA_036564325.1 of Solirubrobacteraceae bacterium. Lineage (GTDB taxonomy): Bacteria > Actinomycetota > Thermoleophilia > Solirubrobacterales > Solirubrobacteraceae > Palsa-465. The sequence continues at coordinate 5,184 of DATCPD010000027.1, forward strand.
ACGACCCGCCGGGGGCCAGCGGCTGGTGGCGGTCCCGTGGGTGGTTGCCGGCGGCGGCGTCGAGCAGCAGCGCCGCGTCGGCGACCGTCCGGGCCAGCGGACCGATGCAGGTCAGGCCGTTGAACGATTCGGGATCGGGCCAGGTCGAGATCCGGCCCCGCTGAGGCTTGATCCCCACCAGGTGCGTCCAGGCGGCCGGGATCCGGACCGAGCCGAGCCCATCCGAGCCGAGCGCCGCGGCCACCACGCCGGCCGCGACGGCCGCGGCCGAACCGCCGGAGGAGCCCCCGGGAGTCAGCCCGGCATCCCAGGGATTGCGCGTGACACCGAACTCGGTGCTCTCGGTGATCGGCCACTGCCCCAGCTCCGGCGTGTTCGTCTTGCCGATGATCACGGCTCCGGCCTGCCTCAGCCGGCTGACGGCATGAGCGTCCGCTCGGCGCGGGACGAAGCTGCCGGCGCACCCGAACGACGTGGTTTCGCCCGCGACGTCGAGATCGTCCTTGACCGCGACCGGCACCCCGAGCAGCGGCTCCCGCTCACCTGCCCGCAGCCGCCGGTCAGCCTCGTCGGCCTCGCGAAGCGCCGCGTCGGCGCGCAGGCAGCGGAAGGCGTTGAGCGTCGGAGCCGTTTCCTGCGCGGCCCCCAGCGAGAGCTCCACCAGCTCGCGCGCGGAGACCTGGCCGCGGGCGAGCAGATCCGCCTGGCCGCGCAACCCGGCGAACCCCACCTGCTGCTCGAGCTCCGCTGCCAGGCTCACAGCCCCGCCAGCACCTCTGAGGCGGCCCGCTGTCCTGACTGGATCGCGCCGTCCATGTAGCCGGTCCACACGGTGGCAGTCTCGGTGCCGGCCCAATGGATCCGATCGACCGGTGCGCGCAGGGCACGGCCGTACTCGGTCATCACGCCCGGCGGCATCACGCCGACGGGACAGCCACCGGTGAAGATCTCGCGGTCCCAAACCTGGTCGAAGTACGTGCGGGGCCGCAGCGCCTGCGACCCGAAATACCGCGCGCACGAAGCCAGCGCGCGGCTGGCGCGTTCGGCGGCCGGTAGATCTGACAGCTGACGAGCGTCGTCGGCGTCGATGAAACCAAGCAGCACACCCGGAGTTCCACTCGCCGGCGAGGCGTCGAAGGTCACCTTGACCGGCCCGAGATCGCTGTTGGCCTGGCCGTTGAGTCCCTGGTCGCGCCAGAACGGCCGGTCATACACCGCGATCGTCTTGATCAGCGAGCCGACCGGCATGCGCTGGGTCAGCTGATCGCGCAGCGCCGGAACCCCGGGCGAATAGCTGATCCGCCCGGCCAGGTTCGGCGGGATCGCCACGATCACCCGCTTGCCCTTGACCGTCAGCTTGTCCGCGTAAACGGTCACCCCGCGCGCGCTCTGGGAGATCTCGCGCACGGGCCGGGAGAGGACAATCCGGTTCCCCAGCTGCCTGGCCATGGCCTGGGCGATCCCCTGCGTCCCGCCGGAGACGCGATAGTCCTGCGCGCCGCCGGCGCCGGCATTGGCCACCAGCGGGGTGACGCCGCCCGCGGCGGCGACATAGGTCAGGAAGTACAGCAGCGACACGTCCCGCGGCTCCACCGACAGGACCGCCTCGACCGCCAGGGCGAAGATCGACCTGCCCTTGGCGCTGACGATGTTCTGCTGCGCCCAGGTGTCGACGGTCATGGCATCCCACTCGGCGGCGCGCGGGGCGCTGTAGGGAGCGTCGAGCGGGATCGTCGAGGCCATGCTGTCGATGGCAGGCAGCGTGATCGTCCCGAGCTGCACGACGGCCAGCGGATCGCTGCTGGGCGGAATCGTCCCGGTGTACGGGCTCGCCTTACCGTCCTCGTACCAGACCAGGCTGCCGGAGGCATAGGTGGGGAACCTCCCGATCCTGAGCTCAGACATCAGGGCCAGGACCCTGCGTTGGGTGGGGGCGACGAACGTCGCACCCATGTTCGCGACATCGCTGGCGCCGGGGGCTATCGGCCGGCTGAGACAGCGACCTCCGACACGGTTGCGAGCTTCGAGCACGATCACCGACTTGCCCGCGGCGCGGACCGTTCTCGCCGCGGTGAGACCGGACAACCCCGCCCCCACGACTACAACATCGGCGCTCCGCGCGGTCGACGGGTGCCGGCGCCGACGCTTGTGGCGGGTGGCTGCCTCGGCGTCGACCGGCACCGCCGCGGCGGCTCCCGCGGCCAGCGTTCCGGCGACAAACCGCCGGCGGGTGATGTCGTCCTTGTGCGTTCTCATCTGGCGATCCTTTCAGCGTCCGAGCGTTGGGGTCGCGGAGGCGAAGGCATCAGCCGCCGCAAGGTCGAAGTCACCGTGATCAGAGCCGAGGCCCTGGGCGACGAGGGCGGCGGCCGCGCAGCCGAGCGCGGCGGCTTCACCCCGCGAGCGCCCCAGCGAGAGGCCGCGCAGAAAGCCGGCCGAGAACGCGTCGCCACAGCCGGTCGTGTCGACCACATCGGTGGCGAACGCCGGCACGCTCAGGGTCTCGTCACGGTCGACGATCACCGCGCCCCGGGCACCGCAGGTCGCCGCCACGCAGCCGACCCCGAGCGCCACCAGAGCCTGCGCGGCCCGCTCAACGTCATCCTCGCCGGTCAGTCCCATCGCCTGCTCCTCGTTGGGCAGCAGGTAGTCGAGGTGCGCCAGCGCGGGAGCGACCCAGTCGAGGATCGCCTGCGCCTGCTCGCCCGGAGCGAGCAGATCCGCCGAGGTGACGACGCCGTGCTCGCGAGCGAACGACAGGATCTTCGCCGCCTCCTCGCCGCCCATGAACTCGGGTGCCCCCAGGTGCAGGTGGGTCGACTGCGCGATCTCATCCCAAGGCGCATCGGCGGAGGCGTAGGTGGCATTGGCTCCGACCACGTGAAACGCGGGACGGGACCCGTCCGGCCGGATCGGCAGCACGCTGGCAGAGGTCTGCACCTCGTCGCGCCGGACCAGGAGCTCGGTGGCCACGCCGTACCGGCTGAGCAGGTCGATCATCACGTCGCCGAGCGCGTCGGTGCCGATCGCCCCGGCGCTTTGCGTTTGGGCTCCGAGCTTGGCCAGGGTGATCGCGGTACCCCCGGCCGACCCCGCCGGGGTGATCCTGATCTCGTCCACGAGCGCTCCGCCCTGCCCGGCGGGAATCTCCTCCACCGGCCGCACGAGCACATCGACGACGTGCACGCCGAGCGTGATCACCCGCATCGGTTCACCGCTCATCTCGAGGGCTGCCTGCCGTAGCCAGTGCGGACGACGGTGTCCACGACACGTTGCTGCTGTTCTGGGTCCAGGGCACGCGGCCGGCCGAGCGCCGAGGCGTGCCAGTAGACACCGCAGGCCCACTCGAGCAGCAGCGTCTGGTCCATGGCGCCGTCGAGGTTGGCCCCGTGGACGATCGCCCCGTGATTGGCCATCAGTGCCGCGGTGCGATCCTGCAACGCGTCGAGCGTCGCCTCGGCCAGCTCTGTGGATCCGAACGTCTCATACGGAGCCACGCGCACCGACCCCCCCAGCAGCAGCATCTGATAGTGGATGACCGGCAGCTCGTCGAGCACGCAGGCCAGCGCCGTCGCCATCGGCGCGTGGGTGTGCACCACCGCTCCGGCCCCGTAGCGGCGATAGATCCCGAGGTGGAGCTCGAGCTCCGAAGTGGCCGGACGTGGGCCGTCGACATGGGTTCCGTCGAGGTCGACAACGGCGATGTCGCTCGCCCCCAGGTGCTGGAGCGCCGCGCCGGTCGGACTGACCGCGACGAGCTCCTCCGCACGGGCGGAGATGTTGCCGGCGGTTCCGATCACGAGCCCGGCGTCGGCGAGCCGGCGCGCCGCAGCGGCCACTCCCTCGCGCTCAGCCTCGAGCATTTGCACCACTCACCCCGGTCACGCTAACATGAACTCAAGCTCACTTTCAAGTTCGAGCGCGGAGCAAACGGGTTGTCAGAGGATTTTCCGGACCGCGACCAACCGCAGCTGCGAAACGTCCCGTTGCAGGCTCGCAGCCGCGAGCGCTTGCGGCGGATCCTCGATGCCGCGGATGAACTCCTGGCCGACGAGGGCGCGCCCGCCTTCACCACCAATCGGATCGCCCTGCAAGCCGAGGTCCCGGTCGGTTCCGTGTACCGCTTCTTTCCGGACAAGGAGGCGATCGTCGAGGCTTTGGCGCTCCGCTACTGGAGCGACTTCGAAGACCTGGTGGCCGCAGCCGCCGAGACCGACGAACTGGACCCGCTGCCGGACCCGGGCGGGGTTGTGCTCGACGCGCTGGCCGCCGGATTCAGAGCGCGGCCCGGCTTTCTCGCGCTGTGGTACGGGGGCCTGCGCACCGAACAGGTCCGCGACGCGACGCGCCCGACTCGGAGCGCCATCGCCCGCTCGATCGAGCGGATCCTCGAGGTGCACTGGCCCGCCGCGTCCGCAGCTTCACGGGCAAGAGCGGCGCTGATGGTGGTCCTGGCCGGGGACGGACTGCTGCGCGAGGCCTTCCGCCTTGATCCAGAGGGCGACGAGTTGCTGCTGGCGGAGAGCAAGCTGATGCTAAACGCCTATATCGTGGCGCGCCTCGGCCGACCCGCCGTGTAGATCCGGGCGCCGGATCCGGGCGCCGCCGGACGCCGGCTACTTCGGGGCCGCCGCGCGGCGGAGGTGCGGATAGTAGGAGGAGAGCACGCCATTTCCCCAGGCGAACGGCGGCTGCTCGCGGCACGGGACGTTGCCGAACAGCAGCGGGACCTGCGCGGCGTTGCCCGTGTTGTTGCAGTTCGCCGACAGCAGCCCGCCCCGGCTCACGTTGGACAGCTCGCCCGGAGCGAAGTAGGTGTTGGTTCGCGTCGTCGGCTCGCGCACCGTCTGTCCGTAGATCGACTCGCGGCCGATGGCCGAGATGGCCCGGATGTACGCGGCCGAGCCGGACGGGGTGGCCGCTGGTGCACTCGCCCCGAGGTCGGCGGCCAGGTTCGCCATCGCCGCCACCAGCTCCTGGCGGTAGAGCGCGATGAAGTTGATGATCGGCGTCACCTCGCGGGCGGCGGGGAGGACCGCGTCGACCGCCGGCTTGAACGCCGTCGTGAACCGCGTGATCGCCGGCAGCGCCGCGTTAGCCGCGCTGAGCAGCGAGGGTGCGGCGCGGAGCAGCCTGAGCGCGGGACCCGAGAGGCGGATCACCTCCGAGAGCGCGGGCGTCAGCAGCGGCGCCACGGGAGCCAGAGCCGACAGCGTGGGCCGCGCGATCCCGAGCGTCGTGTTCAGCGTGGTCAGGGTGGTGCGCAAGCCGGCCATGAACGGCGGCAGCGCGTTGACCGTGGCGGTCAGCTGGGTGTCGCGGGCCGCCGTCGCCGACAGCACCTGGTCTCCGGCGCGGACGAGGGTCTGGAGATCGCTCGAGCGGTTGCCCAGCGTGCTCAGCACGGTGGCGCTGCTGTTGATCACCCGCTTGAGGTCACCCTGCTGCTGGTTCAGCACGCCGACCATCGCCGAGAGCTCCGTGACGGCCGGGTCAAGATTTCCAATCGCGTTGTTGAGATCCTGGGCACAAGCTCGTGGCAGTCGCAACAGGCAACCGGGCCGGACCTACACGACTGTTACATCGGCGGGCGGCGGAGCGTGTCCCCCCGGTCGCCACTATCCTTTATGAAGCATGTCCGTATTCAGGCGTCTCCTCGGCTTTCTGAAGCCTTATCGAAGGGCCGTGGGTTGGTCGTTCGTACTCGCCTTCGGTGCGATGGGGATGACGGTCCTGATCCCGTACCTCACCGGCCGCGCGATCGACGCGATCCGGATCCACCATCGCCACACGCTGATCACATGGGTGATCGCCATCGGCGTCGCCGGAATCCTCCGGCTGGGGCTGAGCGCGGCTCGTCGTCTGGTCGCCGGACGGGTTTCCCTGGGCGTCGAGCTGGATCTGCGCAACATCCTCTACGGCCACCTCCAGCGGCTCGAGCTGGGGTTCTTCGATCGCCAGCAGACCGGTCAGCTGATGTCGCGCGCAACGGTCGACCTTCAGGCGGTTCGATTCTTCCTCGGCTACGGGTTGATCTTCATCGCGCAGTCACTGCTGTCGATCGTGCTGGCGGGGGTGGCGATGTTCCTGATCCGGCCCGAGCTGGCCGCGCTGGCGCTGGCCTCGGTGCCGTTCGTGGTGCTGATCGCGTTCCGCTACGGCAAGCGGTCGCGTCCCGCGCTCCAGGAGGCTCAGCAGCGCATCGGCGAGCTCACCGCCGACGCCGAAGAGAGCGTCTCGGGCGTGCGCGTGGTCAAGGCGTTCGCTCAGGAGGAGCGCCAGCTCGACCGCTTCCGTCACTCGGTCCAGCGCGTTTTCGACCAGCAGATTCTCGCCATCCGGATCCAGGCGCTCTACGGGCCGGTGATCAGCTTCCTGCCCAACCTCGGGCTCGCGGCGATCCTGCTCGTCGGCGGCCGCGAGGTCATCAACGGCTCGCTGACGGTCGGTCAGTTCACCGCGTTCTACGCCTACCTGCTGATGCTGATCTCGCCGATGCGGACGCTCGGCTACATGCTCAGCGCCGCGCAGCGCGCCACGGCGTCCGGCGCCCGGATCTTCCAGATCCTCGACCGCGAGCCGGAGATCACGAGCCCACCACAGGCGCCCGAGCTCCCGGCGGGGCCGGGCCGAGTCTCACTGTCAGGGGTGGGACTCACCTTTGAGGGCTCGCCGCGAGCGGCGCTCCATGACGTCGAGCTTAAGATCGCGGCCGGCCGCACCCTGGCGCTGGTCGGCGCGATGGGATCGGGCAAGACGGCACTCGTCTCACTGCTCTCCCGGCTCTACGACGTGACCACGGGCTCGGTGATGATCGACGGCGCCGACGTGCGCTCGGTCGATCTCGTCAGCCTCCGCCGAGCGATCGCGGTGGTCACCGACGACCCGTTCCTGTTCTCCGCGACGGTCCACGACAACGTCGCCTACGCCCGTCCCGAAGCCACGCGCGAGGAGGTGGAGAAGGCCGCTCGCGCCGCCCAGGCCGACGGGTTCATCGGCCAGCTGCCCGAGGGGTACGACACGCTGGTCGGCGAGCGCGGCATGACCCTGTCCGGCGGGCAGCGCCAGCGGATCGCGATTGCCCGCGCGATCCTCGCCGATCCTCGGATTCTGATCCTCGACGACGCCACGTCATCGGTCGATGCCACGACCGAGCAGTCGATCAAGGAGGCGCTCGGCGAGGTGATGGCCGGCCGGACGACGATCATCATCGCCCACCGGCTCTCGACGATCGCGTTGGCCGACGAGATCGTTGTGCTCGAGGACGGCCACGTGGCCGCGCACGGAAGCCACGAGGAGCTGCTCGGCGAGTCCGAGCTCTACCGCGAGATCGTGGAGAAGGGCATGCCCGATCAGGTGTTCATGACCCGGAAGCCGCTGGAAGCGGAGGTGGCGGGGCTATGAGCTCGGGTACCCGCGCGACCGAGCTCCGCCGGCGCCTGCGCCAGACCGGCGGCCGCGCCCGCAAGCTGCGCGGCCTGGTCGAGCTGCTCGCCCCCTACCGCTGGCGCGTGGCCGCCATGTTCTTCGCGCTGCTGGTCGCCACGGCCGCCGCCCTGGCGCCCGCGCCGCTGGCCAAGCTCGCCATCGACAACGGCATCCGACGCCACGATGTGGGGGCGCTTGACCTGGTGGTGGCCGGCTTCCTGGTCTCCGCCGTGCTGTACGCGATCGCCTCCTACGCCCAGACGTACCTGGTCGGCTGGGTCGGCCAGCGCGCGCTTCAGGACCTCCGCGTCCGCCTCTTCTCCCATCTGCAGTCGTTGTCGATCGGCTTCTATTCGCGCAACCGCGCCGGAGTGATCATCTCCCGGCTGACCAACGACGTCGAGGCGCTCGACCAGCTGGTCGAGGACGGAATGGCGACGCTGTTCCAATCCGGCCTCACCCTGATTGGGGTCGTGGTGATCCTGTTCGTGATGGATTCGCATCTGGCGCTGCTCACGTTTCTGGCCCTGCCGGTGATCGCGGCCGGCGGCCTGGCCTTCCGGATCGCCTCCGCGGACGCGTACCGGCTTACGCGGGAGAAGATCGCCTCGATCACCGGCTACCTGCAGGAGAGCCTGTCCGGGATCCGGGTGGTCAGGGCGTTCGGCCAGGAGCCGCGTCACATCGCGCGGTTCGGCGAGCTCAACGAGGAGAACCGCGCCGCGAACATGAAGACCGTGTACCTGAACGCCGCATACTTCCCGTTCGTCGAGCTGCTCTCAGCGCTCGTCACGGTCGAGATCCTGGTCATCGGTGGCATCGAGGCGATCAACGGTCACACGTCCACCGGCGTCGTGTTCGCGTTCATCGCCGCCCTGAACAACTTCTTCGATCCGATCCAGCAGCTCTCGCAGCTGTACACGACCTATCAGTCCGGCATGGCCGCGCTCGACAAGATCTTCGAGCTTCTCGACGAGCAGCCGGAGCTCTCGGACTCCCCCGGCGCCTTGGAGCTGCCGCAGATCCGCGGCGAGCTCCGTTTCGACCACGTCTCGTTCCGCTACGGCGAGGACGATGACGGCGCATGGGCCCTGCGCGACGTCGACCTGGTGATCCCGGCCGGCCAGACGGTGGCGCTGGTCGGCTCCACCGGCGCGGGCAAGTCCACGTTCGCCAAGCTCGTCAGTCGTTTCTATGACCCGACGCTCGGAAGCGTGCTGGTCGACGGCCATGACCTGCGCTCGGTGCAGGCGAAGTCGCTGCGCTCCCAGATGGGGATCGTGCCGCAGGAGGGTTTCCTGTTCAGCGGCACCGTCCGGGAGAACATCGCCTTCGGGCGGCCCGCCGCCACCGACGCAGAGATCGCCTCCGCGGCGCAGGCGGTCGGAGCCGACGGCTTCATCGAGGCGCTCGAGCACGGCTACGACACCCAGGTTGGCGAGCGCGGGGTACAGCTCTCGGCCGGTCAGCGGCAGCTGCTCGCCTTCGCCCGTGCGCTGGTCGCCGATCCGCGGATCCTCGTGCTCGACGAAGCGACCTCCAATGTCGACGTGCACACCGAGAGTTTGATCGAGCAGGGGCTCCGGCGGCTGGTGGCCGGCCGCACGGCGATCGTCATCGCTCACCGCCTCTCGACCATCCAGCACGCGGGACGGATCATCGTGCTCGAGCACGGCAAGATCGTCGAGCAGGGCACCCACGATGAGCTGCTCCAGGCCGGCGGCCGCTACTGGGAGCTGTACCGCGACTGGGCCGAGCAGGCCGCGGCGTAGAGGTGATCGTCACCGCGCTGTCGTTGACGCCGGTCAAGGGCACGCGGCTGCGGTCGGTCGATCACGTCCGCCTGGAGCCCGACGGCGTCCGGGAAAATCGTCGCTTCTACCTGATCGACGAGGGCGATCGGCTGGCCAACGGAAAGCGACTGGGTGCGCTGACCACGATCCTCTCCGACTACGACGATGCCGCGCGGCGCCTATCTCTGCGCTTTCCGGACGGCCGCGTCGTGGAGGACGCGATCACGCTCGGAGATCTGGTCCAGACCCGCTTCTACTCCCACCGCGCGCGTGGGCGGATCGTCGGAGGCCCGTTCTCGGCGGCGCTCAGCGAGCACGTCGGCGAATCGCTGCGCCTGGTCGAGGCGGTCGAACCCGGCGGCGCCGTCGACCGGGGCGCGGACGGCGTTGCCTCGCTGATCTCCCGTGCTTCGCTGGCGCGCCTGGCGGAGGTGGCCGAGGAACCCACGGTCGACCCGAGGCGCTTTCGCATGCTGATCGAGTTCGATGGCGTGGCGGCCCATGCCGAGGACGCCTGGGCCGGGCGGCGCGTGACCGTGGGCGATGCGGTGATAGCGGTCAGGGGCCACGTGGGGCGCTGCCTGATCACGAGCCGCGATCCGGAGTCAGGGGAAGTGGACCTGGCGACGCTGGACATCCTCCGGGGTTACCGCGGCGAGGCGGCCACCACCGAGCCGCTGCCCTTCGGGATCTACGGCAGCGTCGAGCGTGCAGGCGATGTCCGCCTCGGCGATCACCTCGCCGTCGCCGACAGCTAGTGTTGCCGACGCGATGAGCGAACGCGTCCGGATCGAAGTGGCCGACCACGTCGCGGTCGTGACGCTGACGCGGCCGGACAAGCACAACGCGCTCGACCTGCCGATGTTCGAGGGGATCGCCGCCGCCGCGCAGCGGCTGATGACCGAGCCGGGCGTCCGCGCCGTCGTGCTCCACGGCGAGGGCCCAAGCTTCTCCTCCGGGCTCGACCTGATGGGCGTGATGGGCGCCTCTGAGGGGACCGACGGGCTGACCGACCCGCTCAAGGGAGAGGTGCCCAACCGCTTCCAGCGCCCGGCCTACGACTGGATCCGCGTGCCCGTGCCGGTGATCGCCGCGATCCACGGGAATTGCCTCGGCGGTGGCCTCCAGATCGCCCTCGGAGCCGACATTCGCTTCGCCACCGCCGACGCTTGCCTGTCGGTGATGGAGGTCAAGTGGGGACTGATCCCTGACATGTCGATCACCCGCACTCTGCCCCGCCTCGTCGGCATCGACGTGGCCAAGGAGCTGACCTACACCGCGCGCGTGTTCAGCGGCGCCGAGGCCGGCGAGCTGGGCATCGTCACGCACGTCGTTGAGGATCCGCTCGCCGCGGCGCGGATCCTCGCCGCCGAGATCGCGGAGCGCTCGCCCGATGCGGTGCGGGGCGCCAAGCGGCTGTTCGACGAAGCGTGGACCGGTGCTCCCGAGGAGACCCTGGCGCTGGAGGCGAAGCTGCAGCTCGGGCTGATCGGCTCCCCGAACCAGCTGGCCGCCGTCACGGCGGGCTTCACCAGGCAGCCGGCGGAGTTCGAGGACCCGAGCTAGCGGGACCCGACCTAGCGGGACCCGCGGTGAGCGGACCCGCTGAGGCGCGTCAGCGCCTGAACTCCTCGACCGGGTGGAACTCGGCCTCGCGGCCGCCGGTCTCGTTCGCGTACCAGTTGTTGCGCCGCCAGCGCTGGACCCGGTCGGCGGCGCCATCGAGCGGCGGCACCAGCCGCCGCAAGCTCTCGAGCGTGAGCACGACCGGGAACTGCGCCAGCGGATGCAGGGCCCAGGGCCACGGATTCGGCATATCGTGCCGGCGGTAGGTGGCCGGCAGCATCCAGAACCGGGTGTAGCCGATCTGGGCCCGGTAGTTGAGCTCGTCGCGCAGCCGCTTGCGCAGCGACGTACCCGGCTTGGGCGCGAACGCCGGCAGGTAGGACTCGACGAGTTCGGTCCCATCCTGCCCCGCCGTGTAGGCGCGCTTGACGAACGCCGCGTACATCAATTGCACGGCCTCCCTGAAGTCCGCCGGATACCAGCGCGGCTGGACGCCGAGGAGGTGGCCCACGTAGCGCCAGAAGTGCAGCAGCGCCTCGATCTCCTTGATCGTCGTCGGATGCCCGACGCTCCACAGTGCCAGCCCGGGAACCACGCTGCCGCCCATCAGCGTGAGCGTCGCGTCGGAGATCGAGATCGGTACCCCCCACGCGCCCGGCTCCCACTCGGGGTGCTGACTCAGGCGCCGGCGGATGAACACGTGCATGACCCGGACGCGCATCGCCGTCGCGCGGCCGCGAGCGCCGGCTCTCAGGCCGCCCGGTTCGGTGATGTCGATCCAGAACCGGACCGTCTCGAGCTGACGCTTGTGCGCCGCCTCGCCCGCGTACCCGCCCGAGAGTGAAAGTGGCTTGGTGATCGAGCTCTCGGAGTACATCTCGAGCGTGCTCGTGGTGGCAAAGCTGAACACCGACGTGCCGTAGCGCCGGAACACCCGTGCCCCCAGCTCGACCTGATCGCGGTCCAGCCAGTCCGGGTCGCGCTCGAACTCCTCGAACAGCTGCCGCATCGACGCGGGCGCATCCGGCACCGAATCGACGCCCTGCTCGAGCGCCTGATCGAGCATTCGCCGGCCCTCGCGCGCGCCCCGCTCCAGGTACACGTCATCGACGAACGCCTCGGCCACTGGATCCGCGTCGTAGTAGCCGCGGGCGAACTCCCGCACGAGCTCGTCGGGCGGCTGCGGGTCAAAGCGCCACACCGCCTGCCAGGCCCGGCGGGCGAGCTGGATGCGCCGATCGTTGACGCGCTCCCAGTAGCGGAACTCGGTGGGGACCCCGGCGGCTTCCATCGGCCGAGGAAGCTACCGCAGAGTCGGACGCCCTCCCGCCTGGGCACGTCCGCTACCGAAATCGAGGATCGACGCCGGGCGGTCCGGGCGCCGGGACTGGGGAACGGGGACTCGAACCCCAACTTCGACGTCCAGAGCGTCGCGTGCTGCCATTACACCATTCCCCAATGAACCGCGGGAACTTCAATTGCGGCGTCGAGTATAGGAGAGTTCTGTCTGATCCCGATGCGAACATACGTTCGTGAGTGAGACACGTCAAGCGATCGCGGAGCTGCATCAGTTGGGGTGGAGCAATCCTGCGATCGCGCGGCGGCTGGGCCTCGCCCTCACGACAGTCAGCTACCACGTCGGTCGACTCCGCGCTACCGATGCTGAGCAGAGCTCGCCTGAGGATGCAGCGGTTCCGTCCGCCGTGCACAGCTCAAGCACGAGAAGCGAGGTGGCGCGGCTGCTTGCCCTCGGCCTCTCCCGAACCTCGATCGCCAACCGGCTGGGCGTCTCGAAAGCAACAGTCAGCTATCACGCCCGACGCCTCGGCGAGGCCATCGACGACCGGTGTGCCAGGCGATACGACTGGGCCGCGGTGCAGGCGTACTACGACCGGGGACACAGTGTCCGTCAGTGCATCGCGGCTTTCGGGTTCTCCGCCGCCAGTTGGGCAAATGCGGTTCGCCGCGAGGCCATTCTTCCCCGACCCAACGCGATCCCCATCTCCGAGCTATTCGTCGCCAATACCTATCGCGGACGCTTCAACCTCAAACTGCGCTTGATCAAAGAGGGGCTCAAGCAGAATTGCTGCGAGCGGTGCGGCCTATCCGAGTGGCGCGGAGACGCTTTGACGCTTGCGCTCCATCACGTCAACGGCGAACGAACTGACAACCGTCTGGGCAATCTTCAGCTGCTGTGCCCCAATTGCCACAGCCAGACCGAAAACTTCGCCGGTCGGCGCCGGAATTCCAGCGCTGGAGGGTGAGCTAGTGTCCTCCACCAATGCGTCTGCTCGGCCTTCCGATCGATTCCCCCCAGGCGTACCTCAACCGGATCGCGTCCGATCTGGGGGCGGTGGCCCGAGTGGCCCGGGCCGCTCCGGGGCAGCTGGACCGGATGCTGGCGCTGGGCGAGGAGCTGGCCGGAATCGGCCGGGCGGTGCTCGAGATCACCGAGCGGCTCGATCGCCGGGCCGAGGCGATCATGTCCCTCGGGGAGCGCCTCGATGGACGTGCGCAGGAGCTGCTCGAGCTGGGCAGCGAGATGCGGGAGCTCGGTAACCGGATCGACGTCCGCGGCAGCGAGATCGTCGCGCTCGGGAACCGGATCGATGACCGCGGCAGCGAGATCGTCGACGGCGCCACGCGTGTGGCCGAGACCGGCGGGGAGCTGATCAGCGTTCTGCCGGCATTGGAACGCGCGATCGAGATGACCACGCCGCTGGAAGGCGCCATCGACCGCTTCGGGCGGCTGGTCGACCGGCTGCCGGGCGGCGGCACCGCGCGGCGGCGGGTCGGACCGCGCACGGTCAGTCCGGGGCAGCCGCCCGAGGGCCGCCCTCCGAAGCCCTCCTAGTGTCAGGACACTAGTGAGGCGCTAGAGCGAGGCCAGGTCGGTCGTCAGCTCGCCGAGCTCGGCCGCCCGCTCGCCCAGCGCCGTGCCGGCGGAGATCAGACGTCGTGCGTGATCGAGGTCATCCGAGCGTCCTACCGACAGCGCCGCCGCCACGCGTCCTTCGCTCAGATACCAGACGCTGAACTCCCCCTCCTCGACGGAGCCGCGCACAACTTCCAGGTCCCAGTCGCTCGCGGGGCCGACGTACTCGAGCGAGGCCCAGTCAGCGAGGTCGGAGAAGAAGTACGGGACCACGTCGTAGGGCTGGTCGGCGCCGAGCATGTTCAGCGCGGCCGCCTTGCCCTGGTTGAAGGCGACGTCCCAGTGCTCGATGCGCAGGGGCCGGCCGTCGTGGACGACGCTGTGATACTCGGCCACGTCGCCGGCGGCGTAGATACCGGGCACCGCGGTCTGCAGCCGCGAATCGACGCGCACGCCGCCGCTGTCCCCGAGCTCGAGGCCCGCGGCGCGCGCGAGCATGACGTCGGGGATTGCCCCCGTGCCCATCACCACCGCGTCCGTGTCGAGTTCAAGGCCGGACTTGGTGATCACCCGGGTCACCCTGCCGTCGGCACCCTCGAAGCGGTCAAGGTCCTGCTCGGCGTGCACGGTGACCCCGTGCTCCTCGAGCCGATCCTGGAAGAACCGGCCCGCCACCTGGCCGAACCCCCGGCTGAGCGTGACGGGCTCGAGCATCACCATCGTGCATGTGCTGCCGAGCAGCGTCAGCGACGCCGCGACCTCGCAGGCGATGTAGGAACCTCCGATCAGGGTGACGCGCTTGCCGGCGGCGTCCTCGCGGATCGTGTCGCTGTTGCCGAACGCGCGCAGGTAGTGAATGCCGTCCAGCTCAGATCCCGGGACGTTCAGACGGCGGACGTTGGCGCCGCTGGCCAGCAACGCCTTCCCGAAGCCGACCTCCTGCTTGTTCGACAGCTTCGCCGTTCGAGTTGCCGGGTCGAGCTTCATCACCGACACTCGGGTGAGCACCTCGATGCGCTGCTCCTCGTACCACTCGGCGGGGCGGAACAGCGCGTCGGCGCGGGTCTCCCGCCCCTGTAGATAGCCCTTCGAGCACGGCGGACGGTTGTACGGGAGGTCGGTCTCCCGGCCCACCAGGAGGATCGAGCCGTCGGCTCCCGACTCGCGCAGCCAGCGGGCGCAGTTCCCGGCGGCGATCCCTCCGCCGATCAGCAGGTAGTCGACCTGCCGGTCGGCCATGCTCAGCTCAGTTCCCGGTCCCATTGGGCGCGAACTGCGGCGTGATGTCGCCCTCGAGGCCCGGGTCGAGGATCAGCAGGACCTGGTCGCCGGCCTCGATCACCGAGTCGGCCTTCGGGACGAAGCCCGCCCCACCGCGCAGCACCGAGATGATCAGCGAGCCGTCGGGAAGCGGCACCTCCTGGACCTTGCGCCCGGCGGCGGAGGAGCCAGTGCCAACCTCGAGCTCGATGATCTCGAGATGCTCCTCCTCGAGGGCGAGCAACTGGACCAGGCCGTACTCAGGGACCTCGTGCTCGATCAGGCGCAGGATCAGATCGGTCGCGGACACGGCCGGCTGGATGCCGAGCAGCTTGAAGTGCTGGAGGTTGCGCGGGTTGTTGACCCGGGCAACGATGCGCTGAACGCCGTACTTCTCCTTGGCCACCTGGCAGATCAGGATGTTGTCCTCGTCGTCGCCGGTGACGGCGATGACCAGATCGGCCCGCTGGATGCCGGCGCGCTCGAGCACCCACAGCTCGGTGGCATCCCCGTACTGGACGGCGTGCTCGAGCTCCTCTTCGACCACGCGATAGCGGCGGTGGTCGGACTCGATCACCGTGACCTCACGGTCCTTGTTGATCAGCTCCCGCGCGAGGTTCCATCCGACCTTCCCTGCCCCCGCGATGATCACGTACATCTGTGCCCCTGCCCTAGGCCAGGACCAGGCGCTCAGCCTGATCGATCGCCTGCTGAGTGGGGCTGATCGTGAGCAGTCCCTGCTCGGCGTACCAGGCCGCGCGCCCCGGATCCGCAACCCGGACGACCACCCGCGGCACCTTGAAGCGGCGCTGGGCGATCTGGGCGATCACCAGGTTGGTGTTGTCACCGCGCGTGGCGGCGAGAAACACGTCGGCTTCCTCGATCCCGGCCTCGATCAGGCCGTCGATCTCGAGCGCCGTCCCCACCGTGAACCGCCCGCCGGAGTCCTCCCACGTCGTCATCTGGTCCTTGTCCAGGCGCTCGTGGGAAAGCGGGTCGCTGTCCATCACCGAGACCTCCTGCCCAGCCGCCAGCGCGCGCTTGGCGACGGCGGACCCAACTCGGCCACATCCGACAATCAGAATGAACACCCATTGGACTCTAGACGCCCGGGTGATCGCGTGCGACGTGAGCGCCGGGCTCACCCGTCGGCGCCGTGGCCGGCGGCGCCGCCGCGCTCCAGAGCCGGTATCGGAGGCGGCGTCAGCGCCGCGGCGATGATCACGAGACCGAAGGCCAGGACTCTGAGGACTAGCTCCAGCCGGCCGGCCGGAAGCTGCTCCGAGAAGACGATCGGCCCGGCCGCGATCGTGGTCAGGTTGGCCGCCGCGCTGGTCAGCGCGATCACCGGTACGGCCTCCCCCAGCTGCAGGCTGCGGGCCGAGATCAGGAGCCCGAGCAGCGACGCCACCAGGATCACCAGGGCAAGCGGATGCACGAGCACGCCGGCCCCGAGGCGGCCCAGGTGGCCGCTGAGAGCCTTGATCGAGGTGTCCGACGCCGCCCACAGCAGCCCGGCGGAAACCGCGAGCGCGCTGGCACGGCGCGTCCGCGCGGCCAACAACAGGCCGATCGCTCCCAGCGCGCCGACATAGACGGCCAGCGTCCCCGTCCCGTAGTGCGATTGGGCGCCGTGACCCTCGTTGCCCAGAGTCGCGGCGAGAAAGGCCAGGCCCGCTGCGGTCAGCCCGACGCCGATCCACTCGCGGCGGGTCACCTCGATTCCGAACAGCCGGTCGGCGACGACGGTCAGCAGCACCAGTCCGCCGGCGATCACCGACTGCACGAGCGAGATCGGAGCCAGCGAGAGCGCTGCCACGTGGAAACCCCACGAGACCATGGCGATGACGATGCCCAGCGAGTAGAGCGGCGAGCGGAACAGCGCCACGGAGCTGGCCAGGGGACGGCGCATGTCGACCGCGGGCGCATCCCGGGCGCCGCGGAACTTGTACAGGAAGCCGGCCACCGATCCGAAGGCCGTGAGCAGCGCCAGCACCAGCCCAAGATCGACTGACAGGGACATCCTCGCGCGAGCGTAGCGCGGGGGCCAGGCGGCTCAGGGACCGAGATAGCGCCGCGCGAGCGCCTGGGCCAGGGCGCGGCGGGGCGCGCCGCGCGCCGCCCAGCTCACCCTGACCGAGATCAGCCGCCGCCCGTCGGTGGTGATCAGCGAGCTCTGATCCGGAACCCACGCCGCATCGAGCCCGAGCCCCGGGACGGCGATCGGCGCGGCGAACGACCGCACGGTGCCGAACTGCTGCCCATCCTCAACGATCGTCCGCTCGAGCCGCTGGTAGGCCTGCGGCGAACCGTCGACGTTCACGACAACCCGCAACCGCCCGGCGACGAACCGGCACTCCGGCTGCGCATTGTTCCCGACCGCCGCGGCGCTCCGAACCGCACCCGCCGCCACGCCGGCGAACCGCGCCACGACGCCGACAGCGGACGGCCGACAGACCGATGAAGCTTGAGTCCCAAGGCGAGGCGCGCGATGCCGGGTCGCGCCACAACCGACCATAAGCAGGCCGATCATCGACCAAGCGGCGAGGTGCATGCACCGCTTGAGGGACTCGCGCAACCCGGGCAAAACGCAACGCACCCGAGCCAACCTTGCCCGTCCCTCAGGCGGGGCGACACCCACGCATCTAGGTAATGATCGGAATGATGAGGAGCGCCACGATGTTCGCGACCTTGATCATCGGGTTGATCGCCGGCCCGGCGGTGTCCTTGAACGGGTCGCCCACCGTATCCCCGGTGACCGCTGCGGCATGAGCCTCTGAGCCCTTGCCGCCGAACGCCCCGTCCTCGATCAGCTTCTTGGCGTTGTCCCACGCGCCGCCGCCCGCGGTCATCGATATGGCCACGAACACGCCGACGACGATGATTCCGATCAGCAGTCCTCCGAGCGCCTCGACGCTGATCAGACCGACGATCAGGGTGAGCACGATCGGGATCAGCGCCGGGAGGATCATCTCCCGCTGCGCGGACTTGGTCACGATGTCGACGCAGGTGCCGTACTCCGGCAGCTCGGTGCCCTCCATGATGC
>DATCPD010000046.1:0-2509 GCA_036564325.1 Solirubrobacteraceae bacterium
TCCCGGCGACGGGACTCAGTCCGGCGCATGCCCACCGCGACGTCGTCGCGCTGCGAAAGGTGGGCCCGACCGGCGCCCTGAACTGGTACAGAGCGCTCGGAACAGAGCGTCCCCACGCGAGTCCGGTCGCGATCCCCGTGCTGCATATATGGGGAGACCGCGATCCGGCGTTCACCCGAGAGGCGACCGACCTGACAGCTGAGCACTGCACCGGCGATTACCACCTGCTGGAGCTCCAGGGGGGCTCGCACTGGATCCCCGACGAGCACTGGGCTGATGTTTCGGATGTCGTCCAGGAGCATCTGGCCGCCCATACCGCCTCCGGCTGAGTCACGTCAGTTGAGCGCCATCGAGGTCACCGGGACCGCGCAGCGGCGCTCCTGGGAGTCACCCGGACTGCCCGAGGTCGAGCGCGTCCGTCCGGGGCTGTGGTCGGTACCGGTGCCGCTGCCGAACAACCCGCTGCGCTACGTGCTCGTCTACCTGCTCGAACTCGACGCCGGCATTGCCGTCATCGACACGGGGTGGAGCACCGACGAGGCCTGGACCGCTCTGGTCGCCGGGATGGGGACCGCCGGGTACTCGCCGAAGGACGTGCGGGCGATCCTCGTCACCCACATCCACCCCGACCACTACGGGCTCGCCGGCCGGTTGCGCGAGGCCTCAGGGGCGTGGATCGCCCTCCATCCCGCCGACGCGGCCCTGATCCCCGCTCGCTACGGGCTCGGCGTTGATGCTCTGCTGGCCAACATGAGCGCCCTGCTCGTCGATGCCGGTGTCCCCGAGGAGATGCGCGCCGAGCTCACCGGCGCCTCGATGGGCCTTCGCGAGTTCGTGGCCGCGGTGCAACCCGACGTGTTCCTCGAGGACCGCACCCCGGTGCCGCTGCCGGGATGGGACCTGGTCACCCTGCACACACCCGGTCACTCTCCGGGTCACGTTTGCTTCCACGCCGGCGAGCGCCGCCTGCTCTTCAGTGGCGACCACGTCCTGCCGAGAATCAGCCCGAGCGTGGCGGTGCACGTGCAGCAGCCGGACAACCCGCTCGCAGACTTCCTCGACGCGCTCGGCCGGGTGCGCGACCTCGACATCGACGAGGTGCTGCCCGCGCACGAGTGGCGCTTCCGGGGCCTCGCGGCGCGGGTCGACGAACTCCGCCAGCACCATCAACGCCGGCTCGAGGAGACCGAGGCGGTGATCAGCGCGTCGCCGGGCGCCACCTCCTGGGACGTCACCCTGCGGCTGCGATGGTCGCGGGACTGGGCGGAGATCAAGGGCTTCATGCGCCGGGCGGCCGTGGGGGAGACGCTCGCCCACCTGGTGCTCCTCGAGCGCTCTGGGCGCGCGCAACGAGCCGGCGAACGACCTGCTCGCTGGTACGCGACCGCAGCCGATGGCGAAGGGATCGCCAGGGGCTGAGATCGCTCAGAGGTTCAAGGGTTGGGCGGAGCGTGACCTCGAGCCGGTCCAGGTCACGCCGATGATCCCAGCCATGATCGCCGCCGCGAGGAGAAGCACCGAGATCGTGATTAGGCCCCGTCCCGCGGCAAACACCAGCGACGTCACCGACACCCCGAGCGCCGTGCCGATGCCACGGGCCGTGTTGAGCAGCCCGCCGGCCGCGCCGCCTCGATGCGGCGGGGCGGCGCCCATGGTGGCGGCGTTGTTCGCCGGGATGAACAGACCGAGGCCTGCGCCGGCGACGGCCAGCGCCGCCACGGTGAGCCCGGGGCGGGTCGACGAGAGCGCCAGCAGTCCCATGCCGACCGCCGTGACGGCCATGCCCATCCCGGCCGGCAGGCGTGGCCCCGCCCGGTCGCGGATGAGGCCACCCAGCGGCGCCAGAGCGGCCAGCGCGAGGGGCAGCGCCGTCAGTTCGAGGCCGGTGGTCAAGGGTCCGAGGTGCGACTCCCTGTCGAGAAAGAACGGCACGGCGACGAGGCAGCCGAAGAGCACGACGTAGGAGAGCAGCGCTGCGCTGATGCCGGTCATGAACGCGCCGACCCGGATCAGCGCGGAGTCGACGACCGCGCCGGCCGCCTGCCGCTGGCGGGTGATCGCCGCCGCAACGAGCGCGCAGGCGAGCGCCGCGAGGGCCGGCACTGTCCAGCGGGGGGTCCCCGGCTGCGCCGCCAGGGAGAGTGCGACCACTGCGGTGGACGGGATCGCGGCGAGCAGGAAGGTGCCTCGAATGTCGATCCGGCTCTCGGGGTCGTGGTGCGTGCTCCTCGGCAGGAGGAACCAGCCGAGCGCCAGCCCGCAGAGCCCGATCGGGACGTTGACCAGGAAGATCAGCCTCCAGCCGCCGAGCGCCGTCAGCGCTCCGCCGAGCACCGGTCCGACGCTGAGACCCACTGCTTGAGCGGCGCCCTGAACGCCGAGGCCGGTGCCGAGCCTCGAGCTGGGCAGGACGTCGCGGATCAGGGCATATGAGTTCGCCTGGAGCATCACCGCACCGATCGCCTGGACGAACCGCGCCGTGACCAGGAGTCCCAGGGAGGGCGCCAGC
>DATCPD010000048.1:0-5690 GCA_036564325.1 Solirubrobacteraceae bacterium
GAGCGCCGCCGTCGCGGCACCGGCGCCCGCGCCCGCGCGCTCGGCCACGGCCACGCGCGTGGCGCCGACGGTCAAGTTGATGGTGGTCGGCCGTAGCCGCACGCTGTTGAGCGCGCGCAGCGTGCGACTGCGCGCCGGGACGATCCGGGTCGGGGCGCGCCGCTGCTCGGTTCGGTCCGGCACCCCGCTCGCCGGGCTGCTGGCGGCGCGGCTGTCCCTGCGCGTAACCGACGCCGGGGGGTGCGATCCGGCCGCTCTGTTCGTGACCACGATCGGTCCCGACCGTAACCGCGGCATCGCCGGCTGGCAGTACAAGGTCGGGCCGGCGTCTCCGTCGTTCGGCGCCGGGGACCCGGGCCAGCGCCTGCGTGACGGTGCGCAGCTGCTGTGGTTCTGGTGCGTGCGCGCCACGGCGTGTCAGCGCACGCTGGCGCTCAAGCAGACGTCGTCGGCGGTACCCGCCCCCGGCGCCACGTTCACGGTGACGGTGGTGGGCTACGACGACAACGGGCATGCTCGTCCGGTGAGCGGCGCCACCGTTCATCTGGGCGCGGAGAGCGTGACCAGCGGAGCCGGAGGGGTTGCGACTCTGACCGCGCCGGCGCAACCCGGCCGCTACCCCATCACCGCCGTGAAACCCGGACTGGTGCCGTCGTTCGCGCTCGAGGCGCTGGTGCGGTGAAGCGCTCGAGCGGGTGGCTGGCGAGCGCGGCGGCCGCGGTGGCGATCGCCGGGTGCGGGCTCGGTCCCGGCGCCGGCACGGGACAGGTCAGCCTGACCGTCACCCGCGGGTTCGGCCAGCAGCCGGTGGGGACGGCCACCGAGAGCCACGCGCCGGGGTCGGAAACCGTGATGCGGATGCTCGAGCGCTCGTTCCAGGTGCAGACGCGCTACGGCGGCGGCTTCGTCCAGTCGATCGCGGGTCACGCCGGCGACTCCTCGCACCGCGACTGGTTCTACTACGTCAACGGGATCGAGGCCGGACAGGGCGCGGCCACCACGAGCGTCCACCGCGGTGACCGGATCTGGTGGGACCTGCACGACTGGTCGGTCACCGATTCGGTGCCGGCCGTCGTGGGCTCATTCCCCGAGCCGTTCCTGCACGGGATCGGCGGCAAGCGGCTGCCGACCGTGGTCGAATGTGCCCCGGGCGCAGCCGGTGCCTGCGCGCGCGTGTCCGCGGGCCTGAAGGCGGTCGGGGTCCCCGTGGCCAGCCAGCTCCTCGGAACCGGCTCAGGCACCGATTCACTCGGGGTCGTCGTCGGCACCTGGTCGCAGGTGCACGCGCTGCTGGCGGCCGGGCTGATCGCCCGCGGCCCCGGCCGGAGCGGCGTGTACGCCAGGTTCGCCGGCCCAGCGGGAAGCTCGCTGCAGCTGCTCGACCCAGCCGGCCACGTGGCGCGCACCCTGGGCGCCGGCGCGGGGTTGGTGGCCGCGACGCGTGACAACGTCTCTGAGCCCGTGTGGCTGGTCACCGGCACGGACGCCGCGGGCGTGGACGGCGCCGCCGCAGCACTGAGTCCCGCCCGCCTGCGCGACCGCTTCGCGCTCGCCGTCCAGGGCCACACCGACCTGCCCGTCCCGGTACAGGGAGGCGCGTGAGCTACCGCCGTCGGCGTACGCCGCTGCATGCCGCGCGAGCCGGAGCGGGCTGCCTGTACTGCCTGGCCCTCGCGGCCGCGGCGCTGCTGGTGTCCAACCCCCTCGCACTGGCGGGCGTGATCGCGGCGCTGCTCGGAGCGGGGGGGGCGGCGGAGGTGGGGCCGCAGATGCGGCGGGCGCTGCTGCTGTCCGTGCCGCTGGCCCTGCTGATCGTGGTCGTCAACGCGCTCGTCACCCGGGACGGGCTGACGGTGATCCTCCGCCTGGGCGATTTGCCCGTCCTCGGTCACACGGACGTCACCCTCGAGGCAACGGTCTACGGTGGCGTCCTCGGGTTGCGAGCCGTCGCACTGATCCTGTGCGGCGCGCTCTACACGGCCGCGATCGACCCCGACGAAGTGCTGCGGCTGTTTCGCCGCGTGTCGTTTCGCTCGGCGCTGACCGCGACGCTGGCCACCCGGATGGTGCCGGTGCTGCTCCGTGACTCCCACCGGCTGGCCGATGCGCAACGCTGCCGGCCGGGTGTGCCCCCGTCTCGCGTGGCGCTGATGCGGGCGGCCAGCGCCGGCGTGCTCGACCGCGCGCTCGATGTGGCCGCGGCGCTCGAGGTCCGCGGCTACGGTGCCGCGCGCCGCCCGCCACGGTTGCACCGGCCCTACAGCCGCCACGACCTCGCGTTCGGCGCCGGCGCGCTCGGGCTGCTGGCGCTGGCCGTGGGCGCACGCATCGGCGGCCTGGTCCCATTGCAGGCGTATCCGACGCTGCACGCGCCGATCGAGGGCGGGGTGATTGCGGTTGCCCTCGCGCTGCCGGTGCTGGCCGTGCTTCCGTTCGCTGACCGCCGGGGGATCGACGGGTGAGCGTGCTCGAGCTCGACCGGGTCAGCTACAGCTACCCGCGTGCCGCCGGCCCCGCCCTCACGGACGTCTCGCTGACGCTCGATCCGGGTGAGCTCGTAGTCGTCGCCGGCGCCTCCGGATCGGGCAAGTCGACCCTGCTCCGAGCGGCCAGCGGGTTGGTTCCCCACTTTTACGGCGGCGAATTCTCGGGTCACGCGAGCGTGGCCGGGATGGACACCCACGACCACGGACCCGGCGAGCTGGCCCGCGCGGTGGGCACGCTGTTCCAGGATCCCGAGACGCAGATCGTGCTCGGCACGGTCCGGGCCGAGCTGGCGTTCCCGCTCGAGAATCGCGGCGAGCCGGCCGGCGCGGTCGCGCGCGGGGTGGAGGAGGCGGCGCTGGCCCTCGGCATCGCCCACCTGCTCGACCGCTCTACCTCGGAGCTCTCCGGCGGTGAGCTCCAGCGCGTCGCGCTCGGCGCCGCGCTGGCGGGACGCCCGCAGCTGGTCGTGCTCGACGAGCCCACCTCGCAGCTCGACCCGGTGGCGGGCGACGAGCTGATCGGGCTGCTGCGTCGTCTCAACGAAGATTCCGACACCACCGTGCTGCTGTGCGAGCACCGGCTCGAGCGGTGCCTGGCCGCCGCCGACCGCGCGATCGCGATGGTCGGCGGGCGGATCGGTTTTGACGGAACGCCGACAGCATTCCTCGCGTGGGCCGGCGACGCCGCTCCGGAGCTGGCCACGCCGGGCGCGCGCCTGCTCCACGGCCTCGGACTCCCGCCCGTAGCGGGCGTCAAGGCCGCGCGCGCGGCGCTGCGCGGGCGCGGCCTTTTGCCCGAACCGGTCGATCCGGCCGCCGTCCGCGGGGATGATCCGACACCGCGCCGGCACGGGCGCGGGAAACCGGTCGCAGCGCTGTCGTTCGAGCGGGTCTGGCACGAGCTGCCGAGCGGCCCGACGATCCTCCGCGGCGCCACGATCCGCATCGAGTCCGGCGAGCGGGTGGCGATGATGGGGCGAAACGGCGCCGGCAAGTCGACCCTGCTCCGCCATGCGGCGGGACTGATGAAGCCCACCCGCGGGCGGGTGCGGGTCTCCGGGCGGGTCGCGCTGCTGCTGCAGAACCCCACCGACTACCTGATCCACGAGCGGGTGGGCGACGAGGCCTCGGCGGCTGCGCTGGCCCTGGTCGGACTCGGCGCATCCGGCTGGCTGGATCGCCATCCGCGCGATCTGTCCGGCGGGGAGAAGCAGCGGCTGGCCCTGGCGATCGTGCTCGACGAGGAGGCCGGCGGCGCGCCCGCGACGGTGGTGTGCCTGGACGAGCCGACGCGAGGCATGGATCGCGGCGCCAAGGAGGCCCTGGCGGTGCTGCTGTGCGGCTTGAACATCGCCGTGCTCGTGGCCACCCACGACCCCGAGTTCGTCGCCGCGTTCGCCGAGCGAGTGGTGCTGCTGGCCGACGGGGCCCCGATCGCCGACGGGCCCGCCGCCGAGGTGCTGAGCGGCGGCACCTACTTCGCCACCGAGACGGCCCGCATCCTGGGCGGCGCCGGGAGCGCGATGCGCCCCGAGGACGGCGTGCGCTTGATCACGCCCGCGGAGGTGACCGTATGAGCTGGCAGATCGGAGCCTTCACCATCCTGGGGCTGGCGCTGGCGGGCGGATTCGCGTGGTACGAGCGCACCCGGCCGGACGCGCGGATCGTCGCCCTGGTCGGCACGCTGGCGGCGCTGGCGGCGCTCGGGCGGATCGCCTTCGCCGCTCTGCCGAATGTCAAGCCGACGACCGACATCGTGCTGATCGCGGGCTATGCGCTCGGGGGCGCCCCCGGCTTTGTGGTCGGAGCGCTGGCCGGGCTGACGTCGAACTTCTTCTTTGGCCAGGGGCCCTGGACGCCGTGGCAGATGGCGGCGTGGGGGGTGGTCGGCGTGCTCGGCGCCGTGCTCGCCCGCGCGACGGGCGGCAGGATCGGCCGGTGGCCGCTGGCGCTGATGTGCGGGGTGGTCGGCTACGGGTTCGCGGCCGTTCAGGACGTGGGCGATTGGGTCACGTTCAGCGATCACAGCGCGGCGCAGCTTGGCGTCTACGTCGGGCGGGGGACGGCGTTCGACTTCATCCACGCCGGAGGCTGCGTCGTGTTCGCGCTGGCCTTCGGGCCGGCGCTGACGCGCTCGATCGCCCGCTTCGCCGAACGCCTTCAGGTGACCTGGCGCACCTTCGACGGCGCGGTCCTGCCGGCGCTGGTTCTCGCCTGTCTGGCGGCGGGCGCCGGCCTCGGCGTCGCAGGCTCCGCACGGGCCGCGAGCACGCCGGCCGGGTATCTGCTCTCCGCCCAGCACCGGGACGGTGGCTTCGGGTCCTCACCGGGCGCCCCGTCCTCGGAGCTCTACTCGGGCTGGGCGGCGCTCGGACTCGCGGCCGCCGGCCACAACCCCCTGGATCTGAAGCCCGGCGGGCGCAGCCTGCTGGCCTACATCCGCGCGGGCGGCGATTCATACGCCGATGTCGGCGCGCTCGAGCGGACGATCCTCGTCGCGCGCGCAGCCGGGGTCTCGGCGCGGAGCTTCGGCGGGCGCGATCTCGTGTCGCGGCTGGAACGAGCGGTGCGCGGCGACGGATCGGTCGCCGAGCAGGTCAACCTGACGGCGTTCGCGGTGCTGGCGCTGCGTGCCAGCGGCGTGGCGCCCGCCCAGCGCACGCTCTCGTGGCTGGCCCGCCAGCAGAATCACGACGGCGGCTTCAGCTTCGCCACGGCCGGCGGCGGCAGCGACGTCGACGACACCGGCGCCGCCCTGGAGGCACTCGGCCGCCGCGCGCCTGTGGCCGGGCGCGCGGTGACGTTCATCCGCCGCCAGCAGAACCTGGACGGCGGGTTCCCGGCCCAGCCCGGGGGCGAATCGAACGCTCAATCGAGCGCCTGGGCGATCCAGGGGCTGCTGGCCGCGGGCATCGATCCGGGCTCGCTGCACCGCCGCGGCGCGGTCTCGCCGCTGGGCTTCCTGCGGTCACTGATCGCCTCCGACGGCCACGTTCGGTACTCCCGTACCGCCGATCACACGCCCGTGTGGGTGACCGCGCAGGCGCTGATGGCGCTCCAGCGCCGCGCGCTGCCGATCGCGGCCGTCCCGCGTTCCCGGCACGCCCGGGCGCGCGCCGCCAGCACCGGCGGCGGCTCGCCCGCGTCCGGTGCGCCCACGACCGCAGCCGCGCTCGCCGGCCACGCCGGCGCTCGTGTCCGCGC
>DATCPD010000088.1:0-4412 GCA_036564325.1 Solirubrobacteraceae bacterium
GCGCGCTTCGGACACGAGAGCGGCTTCTCCTCCGACGGCAGGACGTTCTACGCCACCAGCACCGCCCTGCCGTCGATCACCGCGATCGACGTGACCGACCCCAAGCAGCCGCACTCGATCTGGGAAGGGAACATCTTCGCCCACGGCATGTCGCTCAGCGACGACGGCAACCGGGCTTACGTCGCCGACCCCACGGGTGGCGACATGCTGATCCTCGACACCAGCCAGATCCAGGCCCGCCACCCGAACCCGCAGGTCAGGGAGATCAGCCGCTTGGGGTGGGCCTCGGCTTCGATCCCGCAGAACGCGATCCCGTTCACCGAGGGCGGCCACCCCTACATTCTCGAGTTCGACGAATACACGGCCGGCACACTCAGCCCCTCGGGAAGCCGGGACGCGGTCGGTGCGGCGCGCATCATCGACATATCCGATGAGACCAAGCCGTTCGTCGTCGCCAACCTCCGCCTCCAGGTCGACCAGCCCGCTGATCACCACGCGGCCGGGAACGATCCGGGTACGTTCAGTCCGGCCCAGGGCTACGCGGCGCATTACTGCAACATCCCCACACGGGTGGATCCGAAGATCGTCGCGTGCTCATTCATCGCCTCCGGATTGCGCGTGTTCAACATCAGTGATCTGGCGCACCCGAAGGACATCGCCTACTTCGTCTCGCCCACCAAACCGAACACCGAGACGGGGTACTCGGAAAGCGACTATGCGATGTCACAGCCGGCGTTTGCCCCCGCACAGCACGAGATCTGGTACTCGGACGGCGGCACCGGTTTCTACGTGCTGCGGGTCGCTGACCAGGTCTGGCCGCAGACCGCGCCTGACCGGCGACCCGGTTGTCCAGCCGCCTCGGGCCGGTTGGCCGGACGCTCGCTCGGCCCGGTGAGGCTCGGGATGACCCGCGCACGCGTTCGGCGGGCGTTCTCGTCCAGCTCAGACCGCGGCCGGCGGTATACGGACTTCTTCTGCATGACCCCGAGCGGCGTCCAGGTTGCTTACCCCTCCCCAGCGCTGCTTCGGAAGCTCACGCCGTCGACGCGCAGGCGGGTGCGGGGCCGGGCGGTGCTGGCGCTGACGGCCAACCCGCACTACGCGCTCAGGGGCGTGCGGCCGGGAGCCCGACTCGCCAAGGTGGCCCACCGGCTCCGCGCCGGGCGGGGACTGCGCATCGGGCTGAACAGCTGGTATCTGACGCCGGCCGGCGTCAGCCGAGGGCTGCTCGAGGTCCGACGCGGGATCGTCCAGGAAATCGGCATCGTCGCCGGATCGCTGACCGCCAGCCGCGCAGCCGCGGGCAGGCTGCTCCGCAGCCTGTCCTGAGTTCAGGCGGCCCGCCGCCAGTCGCCGAGGGTGACCCGCAAGCGCCCTAAACTCGTCTAGGTGACGTTCACTCGGGGTCTTGGCCAATCGCGGCACGCCGGCACCCCGGGCCGACCAGGCGCGGCGGTAAGTCACGAGGAGCAGCGGCGGACCACGCGATCCGACCGGCTCGCAGCGGGCACGTTGGCATGTGCGCGGTGCGACGCTCCGGTCGCGATCGGCGCCGGGCGGCTGTCACTGGCCGAACAGCTCACCTGCCCGTTCTGCCGCCACCACGGCGCCGTCCGCGACTTTCTCTCCCTGGCGTCGCCGACGCGACCGGTCCGCGTCGTCGTGCGCGTGGGCTATCGAGCCGCCTAGCCCGTAGGTCTTCCGCGCGTGTTCGCCCCGTTCTCGCCATCGTCTCGAGGTGGCTCCGGGGCGCCGATGGTATGCCTGCACGGCTTCACCGACACCTGGCGGACCTGGGAGCTGGTGCTGCCGAGGTTGCAGCGCGACTACGACGTTCTCGCCCCCACGCTGCTCGGGCACGCCGGCGGCCCGCCACTCGACGGGGACTTCGAGGAGTCGCAGCTCATCGATGCGGTCGAGCAGGCAATGGACGATGCCGGGTTCGAGACGGCGCACATCGTCGGTAACTCGCTCGGCGGGTACGTGGCGCTGCAGCTCGCAGCGCGCGGGCGCGCGACCTCGGTGGTGGCGCTTGCCCCTGCCGGCGGCTGGGCCGAGGACGACGACACCGACAGGCAGACGCAGGCTTACTTCACGACGATGCTGGACCTCGTGGCGAAGGCAGCGCCGCACGCGGAGGAGATCGCGGCAACCGTCGAGGGGCGCCGACGAGCGACGTTCTACACCGCGACGAATTTCGAGCACATTCCTGCCGCGCTGGTCGCTCACCAGATACGTGGCGCGGCGAACTGCCGCGGGGCGCCGCCAATGATCGACTACATGTTGCGCAAGAACTGGAATCTCGACGCAGAGCGGGTCCGCTGTCCGGTCCGCATCGTCTGGGGCACCGAAGACAAGATCCTGACGTGGCCGTCCGCAGCCGTGCGCTTTCAAGATGAGTGGCTGCCACATGCGGACTGGGTCGAGCTCCCGGATGTCGGACATTGCCCCCAGCTCGATGTCCCGTTGGAGACCGCGGAGCTGATCACCAGCTTCACCAGCTTCACCGGCTCAGCGCCGGAGCGCCGTCGCGGCCAAACGTGACCGGATCAGCCGGCGGGCGCCCGCTGCAGGCCAACGACGTGCTCGAGCCAAGCCGCGAAGAGTCTCCGCGCGAGCTGGGTCATCTCCCGCTCGTGGGCATGGATCTGCTCCAGTAGCCGAGGCAGCGCGCCCTCCCCCATGATCGACTCCAGACTGTCCGCGTAGGCAGGCACCGCGCCCCATTCCCGCGCGAGCGACCCATCGACTTCGATGTGGAACTGGAGCGCATACGCCCGCTGGTACGAGAAGGCCTGCTGCTCGTAGGCGTCCGAACGCGCCAACCGAACGGCGCCATCGGGCAGCCCGAAGGTGTCCCCATGCCATTGCAGCGCCCTGAACTCATCGGGCGCCTCCGAGAACACGGGATCTCCAGCACCCTCCTGGGTTCGCTTCACCGGCAGCACTCCGACCTCCGGTTCCGCCCCCGGCGCGACGCGTGCCCCCAAGCTGGCGGCGAGCAGCTGCGCGCCGAGGCACACGCCCCAGAACGGCAGGCCCGAGTGGACTGCCGCGGCGATCAGCTCCTTCTCGGCGGCGAGCCACGGAAGGCGCTGATCCTCGTAGGCGCCCATCGGCCCGCCCATGGCGATGATCCCGTCGAAACGCCGCCACTCGGGCAGGCGCTGGCCCTCGTCGGCCTCGACGCGGACGAGCTCCACGCCCCAGTCGAGCAGCTCCTCCTCATAGGCGCCAGGAGGCTCGCAGGCAATGTGCTGCAGCACGAGCAGCTTCACTGGGTGAGATCGGGTCGAGCCCATCCGCGCCAGGTTACGCGGGAGGAGCCCAAGCGATCGTCATCGTAGGCTTGCCCGGTGCGTCGCGGGCCGCTGCGTCAGCCCACAGTTCAGGCTGCCGTTCGCCGCGCAGGCGATCTCGGCGCTCGGTGATCGAATCACCCCGGTCGCTCTGGCGTTTGCCGTGCTGGATCTGACCGGTTCGTGTGCGGCCTCTGGCCGCTAGATCGGGACTCGCGCGGGGAGTCCTGGATCGTGATCCAGCGTCGTCGCCGCACGCGACTGATGGGGCC
This sequence comes from Solirubrobacteraceae bacterium, assembly GCA_036564325.1. GTDB lineage: Bacteria > Actinomycetota > Thermoleophilia > Solirubrobacterales > Solirubrobacteraceae > Palsa-465. The sequence goes on from DATCPD010000088.1 coordinate 3,572, forward strand.
GAGCGAGGCGAAGGATGGTTCGCGGTGAGGCAACGCCCAGATGAAAGCGAGGATCGCGCCGGACTCGCCTCGTCCCGATCGGCGGCGCCGCCAGGGCGGGCAGAGGATGTCCAGTCGTAATCCGAGCTGCGGGACGGTGACCGTGTCGCCGCGCCGGACGGGCGGGTACGCGCCACGGCTCGATATGTAGCAGCCCGACGAACGGCGACTCGTCCTCCTCCTCGAACGGGATAGGCGAGAACCAAGGGTTTCGCCTGATCCTCCCGCCATCGGAGCGCACTTGCTGGCGTCTCGGTCAGGATGTAGCCTCGCCGACGACCTTACGCAACCAGAAAGTGATCAACACAAAGTAGCGCGATGGCGGTCAGATCCGAGAGCCGCGTAACAATCGCCAGCAGCGTCCCTGAAGTGTGGGCGTATGTCTGCGACGTCGGACGCTGGCCGGAGTGGGCGCCAACGGTTCGCGAATGCTGGGTTGGCAGAGGGGCTCCGCTTCAGCCCGGCTCGAGGGTGGAGCAACGGGCGAAGGGGATATTCGGGTCCACTCGCTACCGGGCCCAGGACGTGACCGCGGTCGAGGCGCCGCGCTGCTTGGCGTTCGCCGGGCCGATGGGCACTTCCGCGGCGCGCTGGGGAATGGAGCTCGAGCCGATGGACGGTAGGCAGACCGAGGCCAAGATGTGGGTTGAGGTCGACCTCAAGAGCCTCATGCGCGCGATCCCCGGCCGCGTTCTCAAAGGCAGGATTCGGCGCGTAATGGATCGCGAGATGGCGGCGATCAAGGCTGCGGTCGAGTCCGCTACGCCGGGCGGCTCGGATTCCTAGATGGGGGTGGGCGCCG
>DATCPD010000078.1:0-3899 GCA_036564325.1 Solirubrobacteraceae bacterium
CGGGAGGGCCGGGCCGGCGGCGGATCACATCCCAACCGCCGGCCAGGCCAGCCGCCACTCAGCGCAGACGCCCGACCGCCCGCGCGAACGTTTGGGCGATGACCGCGTAGCCGTTCTTGTTGGCATGGATGTTGGGCCCGCTCGGTGGTGTGTTGCACGCCCAGGTCCAGCTGCACACCCGCGCCACGTTGACCGGGATCATCTGGCCTTCCCACGACACCATGTCGGTCCCGTCGTAGCTCTTGAACGCCGAGCCCACATCTGCGGTCTTGAAGCCGGAGTGGGTGTCCGCGTCGGTCAGCTCACCGTTGATGGTCTTGAGGATCGCCGGGGAGGCGAGTGCCAGCGGCCTGCCGGTGGGGCTGAAGTATTCGGCCAGCACGGGGTTGTACAGCGTCATGCCCGCGAGCGTCGTCTTGGCCGGAGCGGCCGTCCGGAGCGCGTTCAGGATCTTGGGAACGTTGTTCTTGATCGAGGTCTCGCCGTTGGCGATGCAGGTGGCGGAGGTTGACGCCGGGCTTGACGCAACCGTCGACATCGTTGGCGCCGATATCGATGGTCACCAGCGGCACCTCACCGCGCTGATGGTGCGCCTTGAGGAACCGCACGGCTGCCGTCAGCTGTGACCCACCGCTCCGATTGCAGTGCAGGATCCGGGCGTTCTTATCGTTGCCATGGCCGGTGATCATGCTGGCGGTGGACTCGCCGCCGCAGCCCAGCTTGACGAGCACCAGGTTCTTGATCCGCGTCCGCTCGGTCTGGAACAGCTGATCGGCATAGCCCTGGTCGGTGTTGCGCGTGACGCCGTTCACGTCGGGCTGCATCCCCTGCGAGAGGGAGTCGCCGAGCGCGAGGTAGTAGCGCGGTGCGGGCGAGGCAGCGCCGGCGGCGGCCGGTAGGGCCAGGAGCGCGACGAGGACCAGGAGGGTGGTGCGGATCCTTCGGGGCATGCGTACTCCGTCCCTGCACGTCGCGTGCAGTCGTTTCGGGGGGAGCGAACACCGTAATCGCTGGGACGGGAGAATGCGGCGATCCTGCGCCGCGCACTCCAGACGATGCTCCTGCCGCTCACCGTGGTTTGCGCGTACGCGTGCGCCGCGGGGGCCTCGCCGGCCTCGGCGAACGCCGACTACGTGCGCCAGCCCTCGCCGCTCACGACGCCCTGGACCAGCCAGGTCTCGACCACGAATCCGCTACCGGAGTATCCGCGGCCGCAGCTCGAGCGGTCGGAGTGGCAGAGCCTCAACGGGCGCTGGCAGTACGAGCGCGCGCAGGCCCGCGGACCATCGCCGTTCGGGCGCACACTCCCAGAGACGATCCTCGTCCCGTTTCCCGTCGAGTCCCCGCTGTCGGGGATCGAGCGCGTCGACACGGCGGGCTGGTACCGGCGCACGTTCCGAGTGCCGCCCGGCTGGGGCTCACGGCACGTGCTGCTGAACTTCGGCGCGGTCAGCTGGGAGACGCACGTCTACGTCAATCGCCGGCTGGTCGGAAGCCACCGGGGCAGTTACGACGGCTTCTCGATGGACATCACCGGGGCGCTGCATCCGAACGGGATCAACGAGCTCGTGGTGGGCTACGGCGATCCGATCGGCGCGGCCGGTGAGCCGGTGGGAAAGCAGGTCCCGGGGACGCCGTCGGGGATCTACCACACCGCCTCGAGCGGGATCTGGCAGACCGTGTGGCTCGAGCCCGTGGCCCAGGCTCACGTAACCGGCCTCACGGCTCTGCCGGATCTGCCGCATCACCGCGTGATCGTGTCCGCCGAGGAGACCGGTCCCGGGGTATCCCGAGTGGAGGCCTCGGTGCTGGCCGGCAACCGGGTGCTGGTCACGACGCTCGGCCGCCCGGGTCGTCCACTCGTGTTGAAGCTCCCGCGAGCGCGCCTGTGGTGGCCATGGCAGCCGTACCTGTACGGGTTGCGCGTACGCCTGCTCAACCGCGCGCGGGAGCTCGACCGGGTGACGAGCTACTTCGGGATGCGCTCGATCACGCTCGGCCGCGTCAACGGAGTCACGCGGTTGCTCCTGAACGGCCGGTTCGTGTTTCAGAGCGGAGCTCTGGATCAGGGCCTGTGGCCCGACGGGCTGTACGCCGCCCCCACCGACGCGGCGTTGCGTTCGGACATCGTCGACGCGAGGCGCCTGGGCTTCAACATGCTGCGCGAGCACGCCAAGGTGCAACCTGACCGCTGGTACCTGTGGGCGGATCGGCTCGGGATCCTGGTCTGGCAGGACATGCCGAACATGCCGGTCTCGAGCACCCGGCCACCGTCTGCGGCCGCCCGCCGCGAGTTCCGGCGCGAGCTGAGCCGGATCGTTGTGCAACGGCGCTCACACCCCTCGATCGTCACCTGGGTGCCGTTCAACGAGGGCTGGCAGCAGTTCGACCTGTCCGGGATCACGAGAACGATCAAGCAGCTCGATCCGGTGGCCCTGGTCGATACCCAGAGCGGCAGCGCGAACTGCTGCGACGCGCTCGAGTCGCCCAGCAGCGATATCCGTGACACGCACCTGTATGTGGGCCCGTTCGCGGCTCCCGGGGACCGCCGAGCCTCGGCGATCGGCGAGTACGGCGGCGTGGTTCCGTTTCCCCCCCTCGCCCATCGCTGGCCGGGCGTGCTCGACAGCGTCGGCTCACCGGCGGCGATCTGGCCGGATGCGTGGATCCTCGGCGTGTTGAGGCGCCAATTCGCGATGCTGGCCCAGGAGATGCGGACGCCTGGCGTTTCCGCAGCCGTGTTCACCGAGCTGGCCGACTACGAGCAGGAGCTCGGCATCATCTCCTACGACCGGCGCGTGTTCACGGTCGCTCCCGCCCTGTTCCGCGCCTGGAACGCGGTGCTGACCGGGGGCTCGCGCACCGGGGCCGGTGTGCGTCCGCAGCCCGCTGCGGTCCCCGCCGGCACCACCGGGCTATGGCAGTTCGACGAAGGGCGTGGTGCGACGGCCGCCGACTCGAGTGGGCGCCACGCGCAGCTGCGCCTCAGCGGTGGCGCTCGCTGGACCCGCGGCATCCGGGGCAGCGCGATCTCCATCACGACTCCTGGGGCGATCGCACAGACCGCCCGGCCGGTAATCGACCCCGGCCACTCATTCTCCGTGTCGGCGTGGCTCAGCCCACGCCGGAACTGGCAGTCCGCCTCGGCGGTGAGCGAGCCCGGGACTGCCGGGTCGAGCTTCTCCCTCGGCCTCGAGACCAGGCCGCGCGCATCGCAGGCCCGGCCCGGTGAAGTCTCGTCAGGAGTGCTGCCTGCGGCGCTACGGACGTGGTGGACGTTCGCGGTTCCGGCGAGTCCGACCTGCCCAATCCTCCAATGCGGCGTCCAGGCCAACATGCATTACGACGACGGGCGATTGCCGCCCCGGATCGGCAGCTGGCACAACGTCACCGGGGTGTACGACGCCGGTTCGTACACCGTCTCCGTGTTCGTCGACGGCGTCCCGGAGGACGCCGAGCACGTTGGCGGCCTTCCGCGGGCGACCGGGCCGCTGACGGTGGGGTCCGGCGCGCTGGTGTACGCCCCGGCCGACACCTTCATCGGGGCGATCGACGAGCTTCGCACCTACCAGCGTGCCCTGAGCCCCAGCGAGGTCTGGGAGCTGTATGCGGCCGAGCAAGGTCGCCACGGTCGCTGAAGGCGCCGACTCCGCCGGCCGGCGGCAGCGGCGGCCGGTGGCTCGGCGGATATCTATACTGGCCGGGCCGACGCGCCTGTGGCGGAATTGGTAGACGCGCAAGGTTGAGGGCCTTGTGGACTAATTGGTCCGTGGAGGTTCGAGTCCTCTCGGGCGCACTGGGAAAGCCCCGCCTAGCCGGGGCTTTTTCGTAGTTAGACCGCATCCGCGGGACTGGCCGCTGGTAGGTTGGCGCTCGTGAATTTGTCTGCTGACCCTCTG
>DATCPD010000102.1:0-20588 GCA_036564325.1 Solirubrobacteraceae bacterium
GCATCAGCGTCGGCTGCATCACCCTGGCCAGCTGGCGGCGCGCCAGGTCACGAAGACCGGCCTCCACATCGCCCCCGTCGGCGAGGCCGAGCACCTCGTCGTAGTTCGGGTCGCTGGCGTCGTTGACGGTGCTGATCACGATCTCGCAGAACAACCGCTCCTTGTCGGCGAAGTGCTTGTAGACGGTCTGTTTGGAGACGGCGGCCAGCGAGGCGATCTCGTCCATGCTCGTGCCGAGGTAGCCGTTGCGCAAAAACACCGTGGTGGCCGCGTTCAGGATCGCCCGCCGCTTGCGGGAGGACCGTCCCTCGTCCTCCGTGCCCACAGGTGCCTGGCTGGATCGGTTGCTGCTCATCAGCTGGCGGCGATGGTACTAGACAGTTCAGTTCCCAACAGGGCGTTATCGTGTCCGACATGGACGCCCGACTTGCGCTGGTGGAGTTCCCGGCCGACGATCCCGAGCGCGCCCGGCGCTTCTGGTCAGGATTGCTCGGGGCGAGCTTTGACGACCGGACCGAGGCCGAAGGAGAGGGGTGGCAGGCGAGCGAGCAGGCTCCGGTGATCGGCGTGCACGAGCGCGGGCGCGGACCCGGCGACTCGTTCTCGCTGCCGTATTTCGCCGTGGGCGATCTCGACGCGGCGCTCGACCAGGTCAGAGCACTCGGCGGCAGCGTCGTCCACCCCGGATCGCGCTGGGCGATCTGCAAGGACTCCGAGGGGAGCCCGTTCGGCCTGGCGCTCGAACAGGCCTAAGACCGTAGGAGCTCGAGGCGCCAAGCCCCGAACAGCTGCAATACGCAGCGGTCGGGAAGGGTCGCAACGCGAGCGGCGATGTCTCCGCAGTTCGGACAGCGCAGGACCAGGCCAGCCCCTCGGTAGAGACGGTGTGCCCCGACGGGGTGTGTCTCACCGCACGACTGGCAGCGGCGCGGGACGCGGGTCGGCTCTGTCCCCAGCAGCTCTTCGAGCAGGCCGGCAACTGCATTCCCGTCCAGCCAAAGATCGTCGCCGGTCATGTCACGCCCCGGTCGGACCAAAGCGCTCGGCATGAATGGCGGCCGGCGGATGACCCAGCTCGACGAGCAGGTCCGCAGCCCGTTCGACGAACGCGGTCGGCCCGCAGACGTAGATCCGCGGGCGCTCGCCCGGCTCAGGCCCCACCGCCTTCAACATCTCGGCGTCGATGCGCCGGCTGAACCCCTCCCACCCCTCAGGCGCAGCTCGCGTCAGCGTGTGATGCACGACCAGGCCATCGCCTTCGGCGAGCCCTGCGAGCTCCCGTCGATAGAGAATGTCCGGCAAACCACGCGACGAGACGAGCAGCCGGGCGTCCACGGAGTCGTGCTGAGCAGCGCGATGGCGCAGCATCGCCATCAGCGGGACGAGGCCGGACCCGCCGGCCAGGAGCAGTAGCGGACCGCCGTCCCGAACGCGCCAGGTGAAGTGGCCGCCGACGGGTCCGCGCACCTCGAACTGGTCTCCAGCGCGAACCTCGCCGGTCAGATACGGGGACACCTCGCCGTCGTCGATTCGCTCGATGGTCAGGCAAATCTGATCGCTCTCCGGGGCCGAGGCGATCGAATACGAGCGCTCCGCCTGGTAGCCGTCCTCAGCCGTGAGGCGAACGTCGAGATGCTGGCCGGCCACGTGCCCTGACCAGCCCGGCACGTCGAGCACCAGCGTGCGGGCATGAGCGGTCTCTTCAAGTGCCTCTCGCACCGTCGCGACGCGCCAGACGATCGGCACGCGGGCCATCGTCAGTCGCTCCAGTACCGCTGTTCCCGCCACGGGTCGCCGTAGTTGTGGTAGCCGGCCGCCTCCCAGAATCCCGGCTCGTCATCCGCGGTGAAGGTCAGGCCTCTGACCCACTTCGCGCTCTTCCAGAAATACAGATGCGGTACCAACAGCCGCGCCGGGCCGCCGTGCTCAGCCTCCAGCGGCTCCCCGTCGAATTCGTAGACCACCCACGCCTGGCCCCCGGTCAGGTCCTCCAGCGGCAGGTTCGTCGTGTACCCGCCCTCGCTCCAGGCGGTGACATAGTCGGCCTCGGTCTGCACGGCGTCCAACAGCACGTCGACCGAGACCCCCTTCCAGCTGGTGCCGAGCTTCGACCACTTGGTGACGCAGTGGATGTCGACCGTGAACGTCTCCGCCGGCAGCGCGATGAACTCAGCCCATGGCCATGACACCGGCGCGTCGACCGCGCCGTTGATGGTGAAGCTCCACTCATCGAGCGGGGAGTGAGGCGTCGGTCCGGCGGAGAGCACCGGAAAGTCGTCGACCACGTATTGCCCCGGCGGGACCCTGGAGGGATCGACCTCGCGGCGGCGCCGGCCGCCAAAACCTCGGGAGATTGGAGGCATCAGTCCGCCCGGTGTGTGGTCGCCGATGACATCGCGAGCCCCAGAAACATACCCGGCCGGTCGTTCAGTCAGGACGAGCGGCTTCCTGTACTGACCACTTGTTTCCGTCCGGGTCGCTGAAGAACACGAACCTCCCCCACGGGAATTGCTGCACCTCGCTGGCCTCGACGCCACGACCGACCAGTTCGGCGCGGGCGGCCTCGGCGCTCTCGACCACAACCTGCAGCCCGGCGGCGCTGCCCGGCTCGCTGTCGACGATGCCCCTTCCGATCGCGATCGAACAGGCCGAGCCGGGCGGGGTCAGCTGTACGAACCGGATCTCCTCGCTGACCGTGTAGTCGTGATCGGCGTTGAATCCGACCTGATCGGTATAGAACGCTTTTGCCCGGTCCACATCGGAGACGGGTATGGCCACCAGCTCCAGCTTCCAATCCATGACGGCACTCCTTTGTCGCGAGATGTCCTCTGCCGTGGACGCGCTAAGGCTCATTGCGGTCTGCTTCGGTCCTCGTTGTGCGCCGACCGGATCGCGCTGGCCGTCCCCTACTCGGTGGCGAGCGCGGGCTCGGTTGCCGGGGCGGGCGTGGAAATGCTCGACGGAAGCACGACCAGCGCGACGAACAGCCCAAGGGCGAAGATTCCGGCCGCCCACCAGAAGGCTGTCGTATAGCCGTGGACCATGGCCGCAGCGGCGAGCCCGGGTACGCGCGCGTGGCTGGCCGCGTAGGCGGCGGCCGAGCTGGCGAACAGGGTGCTGAGCAGCGCCGTGCCCACCGAGCCACCGACCTGCTGGGAGGTGTTGACCATCGCCGAGGCGATGCCGGACTCGTTGCGGGGAACGCCGAGCGTGGCGGTGCTGAAGGCCGGGGCAAAGATGCAGCCCATGCCCACGCCGATGACGATCAGGCCCGGAAGCACGTGGGTCGCGTAGCTGCTCCCGGGGGCCAGCCGGGTGAAGAAGAGCATCGCGAGGATCCCGAGAATCATCCCGGTGACCACCAACGGCTTGACGCCGGTGCGCTGGAGTATCCGCGTCTGCACCGTCGTGGAGCTGACGACGATCGTCGCAGTCATGGGAAGGAAGGCCACGCCTGTGCCCAACGGAGAGAAGCCGAGGTTCTGCTGCATGTAATAGGTGAGGAACAGGAACACGCCGAACACGCCGGAACCGGCCAAGCCGATCGTCGCGTAGGCGCCTCCGCGAGCGCGGTCCCACACCACGTGCAGAGGCAGCAGCGGATGCGAGGTGCGGCGCTCGATGGCCACAAAGGCGGTCAGGAGCAGCACGCTGGCGACGAGCGAGATGATCGTGAGGGTCGCTGACCAGGAGTGTGTCTCTGCATTGGAGAAGCCGTAGACCACCGCGAACAGTCCCGCCGAGCCCACCGCGACACCCGGCAGGTCGATCCGCGGACGATCGGGATCACCCTGGTTGACCAACATCCGCAGCGCCACGATCGCCGTCGGCAGCGCAATGACCAGGTTCACATACAGGCACCAGCGCCATGACAGCGCCTGGGTGAGGACGCCTCCGAGGAGCAACCCAAGCGATGCCCCGCCGCCCGCGATCGCGCCGAAGATCCCGAATGCCTTCGCGCGGTCCGGAGCCCCGGCAAAGGTCACCGTCAACAGCGACAGCGCCGACGGCGCAAGCAGCGCGCCGAATACGCCCTGCAGCGCCCGCGCGGCGACCAGCATGCCGAAGGACTGCGCGAGGCCGCCGATGGCCGAGGCGATCGAGAACCCGACCAGCCCGCCGATGAACGTCCACTTGCGCCCGAACAGATCGCCGAGCTTGCCGCCCAGCAGCAGCAGGCTGCCGAAGGCCAGGGCGTATGCGGTGATGACCCACTGCCGGTTGGTCGTCGAGAAGTGCAGCGCGGTCTGGGCCGAGGGCAGCGCGATGTTCACGATCGTGGCGTCGAGCACGACCATCAGCTGGGCGACGCCGAGAAGCGCGAGGACCGCCCACCGGTTGGGTTCGGGACGGTCCTGAGCGCGGGCCACCATCTTCTTCACAGGGTAGCCGCGGGGTATTGTGGATCATGTCGACTGATTTAGTTATAAAAGCGGCGAACCGGCTACCCTCCAATGCATGCGAGAACTGTTCTCATTTCCGAATCCCGTCAATGAGAAGGCGGCACGCGTGGTCGCCGGAGTGGTGTTGGCGACGGTGCTGGTGATCCTGGCCACCAGCTGGTACTGGCTGCTGATTCCGCTCACCTACGGCTTCTGGGCACGGGTCCTGACCGGGCCCACCTTGAGCCCGCTCGGATGGCTCGCGCAGAACGTGGTTGCGCCGCGGCTCGGCGACAAGAAGCCCGTGCCGGGCCCGCCGAAGCGGTTTGCTCAGGGGATGGGCGCCGCCATGTCCACGGCCGCGCTGGTGCTGGCGCTGATCGCCGGGGCGCATTCCGCCGCGGACGCCGTGCTGGCGCTGTTCGTGGTGGCCGCGGGCCTCGAGTCGATCTTTGCCTACTGCCTCGGCTGCAAGGTGTTCGGGCTGCTGATGCGCGTGGGCATCGTGCCCGCGAAGGTCTGCGCCGAGTGCGCCGATGTCAGCGGGCGCCTGCGCGCCACGGCCGGCTAGTGGTCGCCAACGCAAATACGCTCGCATTCGAGGCGGCGCTGGCGGCGCCTGCTCGGGCTTGCGGCCCGCTCGGCATCCAGCCTCGCCAAAACGGGCCGCGCCCGAGTCATCCGGCTGTCCTCGAATGCTCATGCACCAGAGGTGCACATCGCATTCTGCGTCCTCGCCCGGCATCCACCAGTGCCACATCTCGGTGCGACCGCACTTACGTCGGAGACCACTAGTCAGCTCAGCGTCAGCGCCAGCTCCGCCCGCAGCTCCTGTTCGAACGGCTGCGCGGCCCGCTCGAGCGCGCCGTCGGGGCCGAGGCGGTATGCGCCGGTCCGGGTCAGCGGCGGCGAGTACGCGTGGATCGTCACCGCAGGGCCCTCACCGGCGTGCAGGACTCGATGAATCGCGGTGGGGGCGACGAAGAAGGTCTCCCCGGGGCCCATCACTCGCGTTCCGGGGTCTGCGGCCAGGCGCAGGCGGTCCTCCCGGACATGGCCATCGATCACGGCGATCGCGGCCGCGGATTCGTCGTGATCGTGGAACCCCGTGTCCTGGTCTTCGCTCCAGCAGATCAGCCACGCGTTCACATCGTCGTCGGCCCAGATCTGCTGGTAGACACGGGCATCGCTGTCGTGCCGGACGAAGTCTCGCCACAGCTCCGGGCTGGCGACGAGTTCGTCTACGAAACGCTTCAGCCGTACTGGCGGCAGGCTCATGCCTCCACCATACCACACTAATTCGATTGACTTTATCGCTAAATGCGCAGGTCTGGCCGCCGTCAGGATCTGGCATGAGAACCTCCTCCTGAAAGGACAAACCTTGGAGCCCGAGCAGATCACCACAGAGCTCGCCGACCGCGTGCTCACCATCACGTTGAATCGCCCAGAGCGGCTGAACGCGTGGACCGCGACGATGGGGCGCGAGCTGATGGCCGCGTTTGACCGCGCGGACGCCGACGACGAGGTGCGCGCGGTGATCGTCACCGGCGCGGGGCGCGCCTACTGCGCCGGGGCTGACCTTGCGGGCGGAGGCGACACCTTCCGTGGGCGTCCCGCAGAGTCAGGTGAATTTGCCCACCGGGACAACGGCGGGCAGTTCACCCTCCGCGTGTTCGAGTGCACGAAGCCGGTGATCGGCGCGATCAACGGCCCCGCCGTCGGCGTCGGGGCGACGATGACGCTGCCGATGGATGTGCGCCTCGCCGCCGATGATGCCCGGTTCGGCTTCGTGTTCGTTCGTCGCGGGATCGTCCCCGAGGCCTGCTCGAGCTGGTTTCTTCCGCGCGTCGTGGGCATCAGCCGCGCGCTCGAATGGGTGAGCACGGGACGCGTCTTCTCGGCCCAGGAGGCGCTGGAGGGCGGCCTGGTGCGAAGCCTCCATCCCGGCGGCGAACTGCTCGAAGCAGCTCATGCCCTGGCCAGCGAGATCGTCGAGAACACCGCGCCGGTGTCCGTGGCCCTGGCCCGCCGGATGATGTGGCGGATGCTGGGGGCCGAGCACCCGATGATCGCCCACCGCGCCGACTCGCGCGGGATGTTCTACCGCGGGCAGTCGGCGGATGTGGCCGAGGGTGTCAGCTCGTTCCTGGACAAGCGCGCGCCGCAGTTCACCGACCGCGTGAGCGATGGCCTGCCGGACATCATGCCGGGTTGGGAGACGCCGGAGTTTCGCTAGAGGCGCTTGATTTAATGGCCGACCCGGACGTGACCGACGTTTCTCACAGACCCCCCGATGTGTTGTCCGATCTGCGGGTGCCGATCGTGCTCGCGCCGCTGGCCGGGGGCCCGGCGACGGTCGAACTCGCGGTCGCCGTGGCCGACGCGGGCGGACTCGGATTCCTGGCCGCCGGGTACAAGGCTCCAGCGCTCGTCCGCGAGGAGATCAAGGCGTTTCGGGACCGCACGGCCGCGCCGCTGGGCGTGAACGTGTTCACGCCGCCGGCGGCTCCGGCGGATGAGGCGAGTTATGCCCAGTACGTTCAGGCGGTCGCCCGGGAGGGGGCGCGCATCGGCGTGCAGGCTGGGGCGGCCGTGTTCGACGACGACAGCTTCCCGGCCAAGCTCGACCTGCTCGCACAGGCGCGGCCGGAGGTGGCCTCGTTCGTCTTCGGCTGCCCGTCGGAGGAGGTGATCAGCCGCCTCAGGGAGCGCGGCATCACGGTGCTGGTCACGGTCACGACGCCCGAGGAGGCTCGGGAGGCGGGCGCCGCGGGCGCCGACGGGCTGGTCGTGCAGGGCCTCGAGGCAGGGGGCCACCGCGGCTCGGCGATCAACGATGATCAGCCGGCCTACGGACTGCTGTCCCTGCTGGCGCTCGTGCGCGCGCAGGTCAATCTGCCGCTGGTCGCCGCGGGAGGCATCGCTACCGGGGGCGGGCTGGCCGCCGCGCTGAGCGCGGGCGCGATTGCCGCGCAGATCGGCACTGCGTTCCTGCTCTGCCCGGAGGCGGGCACCGCCGCCGTGCACCGTGCCGCGATCGCGAGCGGGACAGCAACCGCAGTGACCCGCGCGTTCACCGGCAAGCCCGCCCGCGGCATCGTCAACCGGTTCATGCTCGAGTACAGCGACCGCGCCCCCGCGGCCTATCCCGAGCTCCATCACGTGACCGCCCCGATACGCGCGGCGGCACGGAAGTCCGGTGACCCGGACCTCGTCAACCTGTGGGCGGGTCAGACGCACGAGCTGGCGCGGCCCGAGCCGGCCGCCGATGTCGTCACGCGCCTGATCGGGCAAGCCCGGGCCGCCTTGGCTTCCGCGGAGCAACGCCTGACGGCCGAGGCGCGATGATGACCCCCGGTACCTCAGACGAAGCCGACGTCGCAGCTCGGTCCCGCGATTGGCGGCGCTCGGCCCTGATCTCGATCTGTGACGTGCTCAAACCGTGGGAGTCCGGCGTCGTGGCCCGCTGCAACCGCTATCCCAACTACTACGAGTTCAACGTCGTCCAGGTCAGGCAGGACCCGGCGATGGACGTTCCGGGTCTGATCGACTTCGCCGACCGGGCACTGGCCGGCCTGGATCACCGGCGTATCGACTTCGAGCGAGCCGAGAGCGCCGGCGAGATGCGGGCGGAGTTCGAGAGCAGAGGCTGGAAGTCGATGTCCCTGCTGCACATGCGCTACGAGGGCGGGGGGCCGGCCGACGCAGCCGCCACCGTCGAGGAGGTGCCCTACGACGCCGTGCACGACTTGCGGGTCGCCTGGCATGAGGAGGACTTCCCCGGGGTCGATGCCTCAGCCTTCTTCGCCTTTGCCCGCGAGGTGGCACTTGCCCGCGGCGCCCGGGTCCTCGCCGTCCGAGACGGGGGCGTCGCGATCGCGTACGCACAGATCGAGTGCTCAGGGGAGGCGGCGGAGGTCACAGCCGTATACGTGCATCCCGATCATCGCGGTCATGGGCTGGGCACCGCGCTGACCTCTGCGGCCATCCGAGCGGCGCCGCCGGTCCGAGATCTGTGGATCACCGCTGACGACGAGGACCGGCCGAAGCAGCTGTACGCCCGGCTTGGCTTTCGCCCGGTGGCGCGGGAACTGCAGGTCCTGCGCCTGCCCTGACGCTGTCATCATCAGCAGCAGATGAGCTACACGAACGCCGACGCCCGTGCCCAGCTGGTGAGCGAGCTCGACCGTGCGGCAGAGCGGATCGGGTACGCGCTCGCATCGCTTGGCGAAGCGTATGAATGGCTCGACGAGCAGACTGCGGACCGGCTCGAGGAGGAGCTGTTCCGCCCCGTCGGAGCCGCCTATGGTCGTGCCAAACGGACATCGGCCGAGTTCTCCGAGCGCTACGACCTGCCGGCGCACGATCTCACGCAGACTGCGCCAGGCGGCAGGCCCGGAGACGCGCGGGGAGCGATCGAGCGGGCGTCCGAGGCCTTGCGGAGCGCGGACGAAACGCTGGCCACGCTGCAGGATTCGATGCTCCCGGTCGAGGTCGGTGACCCGGAGGTGCGGGCAGGACTCATGCAGATCCGAGAGTCGATCGGTCCACTGTCCGGGCGCGCCCGTCAGTTACTGCGGATCCTCGGCCGGTGAGCGGCACGCTCATCCTCGGCCGGTGAGCGGCACGCTGACGAGCGCAGCGCTCGCGCCCGGCATCGTCACCCGGTAGCCGCGCGCGCTCCGGCTGAGCGTCTCGACGGCGCGCGGGTTGCGCCACTCCGCGTTCCCGTTCAGGGTCTGGCCGGCCAGCGTCACGCCCGTGCTGGCGCTCACCGATGGGGCCAGCAGACGCTCGACGGTGGCGGTCCCGCCACCTCGCAGGCGCAGGACGACGTTCGCCGCCCCCGCGCCCTTGTTGATCACCAGCACCCGCATCGTGCGACCCGCGACCCTCACCGCCCAGACCTTCACATGCGCGTCCCGCCGACCAATCACGTCAGCGGGCAGCAGCCGCGCCCGCGGTCCGAGCGTCCGCGCGAACAGGATCATTCCGTAGAACAGGGGGCGGACTTGTACGCCGCTGCCGACCAACGGGAACGGTGCGTTGAAGGCGTCGGGGCGGACGTGGATGTTGACGCCGTCGACGCGGGCGCGAAGCAGCTCAAACAGGGCATCGGGGGCCCAGAGCGCAGTGGCAAACGTGCCGCTCACCCCGGGGGTGCCGCCACAGGTGACCGAGTTCATCTCCGTCAGGCGGAATTTGAGCCCGGCAGCGTGGGCGAGGCGCACCGCACCGCTGACGGTACGCGCCATGCCGGCCGACGCGCGCTCGCTCAACACTCGGGGGATCGTGGGGAAGCGCGGCGAGATCGGAGAAGCGCACTGTGAGAGCGGATAGGTATGCGCGGTGACCATTCCCAACGTTCGATGTTCGGTGGCCAGCAGGCTCGAGACCCAGCTGAGGTCAAGCGACGGGTTGGCCACGGCGGGCCCGAGAATCGGCACGCCAGGGGCGACCCTGGCCAGCGCTCGCGCGTAGGCGCTGAAGCCACGAATGTAGGTGCGAGCCGAGAAGGGTGGCAACTCGAATACGTGCTCGACGCCCGCCTGTGCGATCGCGAGGAGCCGGTAAAAGCGGTGATATAGGTCCGGCTCGTTTCCGATCTCGAACCCGACGATCGCGCCGCGCGGCAGCGCAGCCGTGGCGGCGGCGGCCCACTGCTCAGCCATCGCGGTGGAATTGGAGACCAGATTCAGGTCGAGGATGAGGCGTAGGCCGGCGCTGCGCACGAGCGAACGCGTGCGCTCCAGCCACGACTGCGTCAACTCGAACGCGGTGTTCGGCATCGCGCGTTCGATCGGCTCCCAATAGGAGTGATCGGCCGAGCCGCCCCCCACTCGCAGGATCAGCGGGCCGTCGCCGCGAACGTGGATGGCGGCCAGGATGCGCTCGAACAGTCGCATGTTGCGTTCGTAGCGCGGCAGCCCCCAGTACTCCGTCGAGAGCCCCAAGAACGAGCGGGGGACGGCAATGCCCGCGGCGTCCGCGCCGATGGTTGCGGTGAGGACCGGAAGGTGCCGTCCGGTGGCCTGTCGCAACGGCGCCAACGCCGGCGCCCCCTCCCCCGCCGTCAACCGCCGCGCGGAATGCGCCACCCGGAGCAGCGGCTGATTTCTCGAACCTCCCGACAGGGCCAGGAGCGGCACCGAGATGCCCAACGCGCAAGCACCCACCGCCAGGGCTAGGACGATCGCGCGGTTGACGCCAGTCCCTCCACGCGCGTCCGCTTGTCGCCGAGATGACAGGCGAGGTCGCAGGTCGGCTCGGTTCTGGAATCTGCGTGAGTTCATGGTCGGCTTCGCACGCACAATCCGCCCTCACGTGCACCCCGGCTTGTCTAGCCGAGACGCCGCGAGCGTAAGCCGAGTTGCTTAACGAAACCGAAGCCCGAGGTTGGCGTCCCGTTGGGGTACGCCCAGCGACGCGCGCTACGCCGACGACGCGCGCTACGCCGCGGTGACCGCGCCCGCGCGCACGCGCTCGCGGCGGAGCCCTCGCCAGCGCCGGGGGGCGGGCGCGGCGACGGCAACGGCATGGCGGCGCAGCAACGCGACCAGCTCGAGCGTGGGAGAGAACGGATCGGCGATGACGGTGTGGGAGCGCACCGAAAGCGCGGCTCGGAGCTCGCCGTCCACCTCAGCCAGCAGCAGGGCGCCTTCCGGCACGCCGTCGGCGCTGTCGAGCGCGGCCAGAGCGGTCAACGCGGAATCGTCGTCTGCATACGCGGGCCGGATCGTGATCGTCGGGGTGGTGAGAGGAGCCATGAGAGGCAATTTGACGCGTCGACGCCATGAATGCAAATAGGGGTTTGCTTCATCAGGTATAACTTCATGTAATGCTCGACACCAGACGTCTGCGGGTCCTGTGCGAGGTCGCCCGGCACGGTTCGTTCTCAGCGGCGGCGTCGGCGCTCGGCTACACGCAACCGGCCGTCTCGCGGCAGATCGCCACGCTCGAGGCTGAGGCCGGCGCGATCCTCGTGCTGAGAGTGCCCCAGGGTGCCGTGCTGACCGACGCCGGCCAGCTGCTGGTCAAGCGTGCGGAGGGGATCCTCGCGAGTCTTGTCGATGCGGAGACCGAACTGCGGGCGCTGGCGGGGCTGGAGGGCGGTCGGCTCCGGCTCGCCTCGTTCGCGTCGGCCGCCGCCTCGATTCTGCCTCTGGCCATCGCCCGCTTCCGCGAGCGTTTTCCCGCCGTCGAGCTGACCATCGCGATGGCCGATCCGATCGAGTCTCTGCCGCAGCTGCGGGCGGGCGAACTTGACCTCGCGCTTTCGCACCAGGACCTTTCCGATCGCGAGGCGCCCGAGGTCGAGGACGTTCGCAGGAGCATCGAGCAGGTACATCTGTTCGATGATCCGATGTATGTCGCCATGCCGCCTGAGCACCCGCTGGCGTCGGAGTCTCAGCTCGGCCTGGCCCGTTTCGCCGACGAACAATGGATGCTCGCCACCACCAACACCTGCCCCGATTCTCGTCTGTTCCTGCGTGCCTGCCACGCAGCCGGCTTCGAGCCGCAGATCGCCTTCCAGAACGACGACTACCCGGCGATCCTCGGCTTCGTGGCCGCCGGCGTCGGCGTCGCGCTGATTCCCGACATGGTCTGCCGCGGAATCCGGGACGACGTGGTGGTCAGAGAACTCGATCCCGCGCCCCCCGCGCGTCCAATCATGGCCGCGCTCCCGGCCGGCTACCGCTCACCCGCCGCTGCGGCGATGCTCACGGTGCTGCGCGAGGTGGGCGACGAGTGGGTCGCTGAGCGCCCGGCGCTGGCCCACGCCTACTAGTTACTTCCCTCGCGCCGCAGGCGCCGGGACCAGCGGCGCATCCGCCGGCACCGGCGGGGTGTCCATGTACCGCCCGGCCACGTCGGACAGCATGCGGATCATCGGCTTCGCCGCCGGGGCGACGCCCGGCCCGGTGACCGTCGCCGCGACGACCTTGCGCGCGGGGCTGCGGGGAGCCAGCTCTCGCACGACGATCCCTGGATGCACGCGGGTCAGCGCCAAACGTGGAATCAACGCGACCCCGACGCCCGCGGCCACGAGCCCCTGAACGGTCTCGTAGTCGTCGCTCTCGAACGTCACGTTCGGCTCAAATCCCGCCGCCAGACAGGAGCGCACCACGTGGCGGGCACACGGGCTCTCGGACGAGGTCTGAACCCAGTCCTCGCCACGCAGTTCGGCCAGCGTGAGCTCGGGCTTGCTCGCGAGTTCGTGCTCGGCCGGAAGCGCCACGTGCATGTGGTCCTCGAGCAGCGTCACCGCTCGCAGCCCTACCCCCGCGCGCTCGCGGACACCTGGAAACTCGAACAGCAGGGCGAGGTCAAATTCTCCCGCGCGCAGCCGCGGAGCGATGTCCTCCGGCTCGCCTTCGGCCAGGGTCAGCGCCACCGCCGGATGGCGGGAGCGGAAGGCCGCGACCGCCTCCGGGATCAGCGTCGCCCCGGCCGACGGGAACGAGGCGACGCGCAGCACGCCTCCTCGCACGCCGAGCACCGCGGCGAGATCGGTCTCGGCGGCCTCCACCTGGGCGAAGATCGCGGCCGCATGCTCGACCAGCATCGCGCCGGCAGGGGTCGGTCGTACGCCCCGGCGATCGCGGACGACCAGCGTTGCCCCGGTCTCGGATTCGAGCCGCGCGACGGCCTGCGAAATCGCCGACTGGGTGTACGAGAGGGCCTCTGCGGCGGCCGAAAACGAGCCGCGGTTCAGCACCTCCTGGAGGACCTTCAGACGCCCGAGATTCAGCATTAGCAGAGTTTATACTGAACAGAAGGAACTTCATTAGCGCTGATAGCAGGCAACTGCGATTCTCGCAACGAAGAGACAACGGAATTTGAATCAAGCAAGGACTGGAGCTCCGCCATGTCAATCAACGCGATCGTCTCCTACGACGACACTGCCAACGACCACGATGCGCTGGTGCTGGGCCGCCTGCTGGCCGACGCCGGCGCCGAGCTGACGCTCGCCTACGTGCGCCACGCGACGCAGACCGAGCATTCGCGCGAAGAGCTGGAGGAGCACGAGGCGGAAGTGTTGCTGGACCGGGGGGCTCGCTGGCTCGGCGACCCTGACCTCGCGCGGCGAGTGGTGGTAAGCGGCTCCACCGCCGAAGGGCTGAGGTGGCTGGCCGAGCAGGAGGAGGCCCAGATCGTCGTGTTCGGCTCCGATTACCGGACCGCGTCAGGGCACATCGCGCCCGGTCGCTCGGCGCAGATCCTGCTCGAGGGCGGACCTGCGGCGGTGGCGATCGCTCCGGCGAACTACGTGGGCGGTGGCCCTTCCTCGATTCGGACGGTCGGGGTGCTGTCGGTGGCCGGCGACGGCGCCGCGCTCGAGACCGCACGCGAGCTGGCCGACAACTTCGGGGCAACGCTGACCACCAACGAGCGGGGCGTCGACCTCCTGGTCGTCGGTTCTCGCGCGGAGGCCCCCGAGGGCCGCGTGATGATCACCGCACAGGCGCAGAACGCGATCGAGAACGCGACCGCTCCGGTGCTCGTGCTAGCTCGCGGCGTCGCCCTGCGGTTCCCCGTTCCGGTCACCGCCTAGCGCTAACCGGGTGGGCCGTACACGGCCGCCGCACTATCGTGGCGCCGTGTGCGGACCCTGATCATCTCGGACCTCCACCTCGGAGGGCGGCTGCGACACGACGTGCTGGCTCGTCCCCGGCCGCTGGCCCGACTGCTCGACGCGCTGGACGGAATCGATCGGCTCGTGCTGCTCGGCGACACCGTCGAGCTGATGGAGGGACGCTCCCAGCAGGCGATGAACGTGGCCGAGCCGGTGTTCAGGGCGATCGGCAGGCGGCTCGGGCCCGGCCGTGAGCTGGTCCTCGTTCCGGGCAACCACGACGCGCCGCTCGTCCGCTCGTGGGTGCGCCGCCACCGGGAGGACCTCCAGGTGCAGACCTCCGTCGAGACGACCGCGACCCCGGCCCTGGCCCGGATTGCCGGGTGGCTGAAGCCGGCCCAGCTTCAGGTGCGCTATCCCGGGGTGTGGCTGGCGCCCGGAGTGTGGGCGACGCACGGTCACTATCTGAATCGCCACCTGATGCCCGAATCGACTTACGGGGTCCTCCGCGGTCTGGTCGGCGGCAAACCATGGAGCGGCGCGTCGCCCGGAGACTACGAGCAGGGCGGCCGACCATCGCTCGTCCAGGCGGCGCGACTGCTGCCGCGGCCGGTGGCCACGCTGCTCCAGGACATGTCCGACCTCGCGCGGGCGTCGACGATGCCTCGCGTCCGCCGGCATCTGCTGCATCGCCGGATTGCACCGCTGACCTCGGCGCTGCTGGGCCAGCAGATGCAGCGCGCCAGCATCCCGGCGCTGGCGCAGGTCGTGCGCCAGCTCGGCGTCGAGGCTGACTGGGTGGTGTTCGGCCACGTTCACCGGCTGGGCCCGATCGACGGCGACGATCCGCAGCAATGGCGGATCGCGGACGGCGGAGCGGCAATCGTGAACTCCGGGTCCTGGCTGTATGAGCCGCTCCTCGTCCACCGGGCGACGCCTCCTCATCCGTACTGGCCCGGCGGTGCCGTGCGCTTGGAGGACGGTCGGGATCCGCAGGCGATCGGGCTGCTCGATGACCTGCGCCCGCGGGACCTGCGCTGACCGCCGGGTCAGGGCAGGATCAGGTGGCTGTCACCAAATTCGTGCCAGAGGTAGCGATGCTCCAGAGCCTCGCGGTAGCAGCGTTCGAGCAGCGGCCGACCGGCCACCGCCTCCAGCAGCTGAAGATGCGAGGCCTCAGGCTCGTGCCAACCCGTGATCAGCCCGTCGACGACGCGGAGCCGCTGCTCGGCGCTGACCACGAGTCCGGTCCAGCCTGACTTCGGACGCGCGTCGCCGCGCGCCACCGCGGCTGATTCGAGCGCGCGCACTACGGTGGTGCCGACGGCCACGACGCGGCCGCCCCAGCTGCGCGTGGCACTGACGAGCCGGGCCGTCGCCTCCGGCACCTTAAAGAGCTCGGGAATCGGCTGCTCGTGACGCTCGGGTGAGGACAGGCCGGCATGCAGCGTGAGTGGGGCCATCAACACGCCGCGAGCGAGCAGCCGAGCCAGCAGCTCGGAACTGAACGGACGGGCGGCGCTCGGCATCTCAGCGCTTCCGGGCGTCGTGGCGAAAACCGTCTGGTAGGCGTCCAGGGGCCACGACCTCTCCACGTAGCCGTAGCGAATCGGCGCGCCGTGGAGGGCCAGGAAGCTCTCCACCGACCGTCCGGTGCGGTGAAAGCGCCCAAGCGCCAGCCGCGCTCCGGAGGCGTACCTCGCCACCAGCTCGACCTCGGCCCCGCCCGGGAGCGCGATCGTCTCCCCGGCACGACCGCTGGCGGGACGGGAGCCATCCGCGCTGCGCAGCTCGATCACGCGCCAGCTCGGTGGGAGGCCGGGTGCTCGGGAGGCGACGTGCACGCGGACATCCGCGCCGTCCTTACGGCGACCGGGCAGCGCCGCGGCGAGGGTGGCGGAGATGTTGACGACCAGCAGATCGCCGGGCTCGAGCAGGTCCGGTAGGTCCCGGAAGCGCGCATGCGTGAGCTCCTCGCGGGAGCGCTGGGCCACCATCAGCCGCACTTCGTCGCGGGCCAGGCCGCGGGCCTCAGGCGGCGCCGGCGCCTCGAGCGCCGGCGGAAGCTCAAACGCCAGCGCCGTCATGGGCCAGCTCGCGCGCCCGGTAGCGTCCGCTCGGAAGCTCGCCGTCGATCAGCCTGAGCAAACCGGGCACGCTGGTTTTGGCCAGCGGGCGGTCGGAGATGTCCTCGCCGGGAAACGCCTCCTGCTGCATCTGGGTTCGCATGTCCCCAGGGTCGACCGCGTAGACCCTGAGCGACGGCTGCTCCGCGGCGAGAATCGCCGATAGCTGCTCGAGCGCAGCTTTGGAGGATCCATAGCCGCCCCATCCCTCGTAGGCCTCGACCGCCGCATCCGAGGTCACGTTGATGATGCGGCCGCCGTCCGGCAGACGGGGCAGCGCCAATTGCGCAAGCGCCACCGGCGCGAAGGTGTTCACCCGGAACACGCGCTCCAGCTCGGCGCCGGGGTAGTCGGCCAGAACGGGCTGCGGGCTGGGGCCCAGCACGCTCGCGTTGTTGACCAGCAGGTCGACCGTCTCCCCGGCGGCGGCAACGAGAGCCCGACGGTGCTCAGCATCGCTGACATCCCCCGGCAGGGCTGTCACCTCGGTCTGGGCGCCGAGCTCGCGCGCGGCCGCTTCGAGCGCCGGCGCTCCGCGGGCGTCGAGCACGAGCGCCCACTCCCGGCGGGCCAGGGCGCGCGCCAGCTCCAACCCGAGTCCCCGGGAGGCACCGGTGATGATCGCCAAAGCCATGTCATCACCGTACGTCCGCTGGGGTCCTGGTTTCCAGCGGCAATTGGTCCTAGGACCTGCGCCCCACCATGCCGTCCCTGACCGCGAGCAGCGCCGCCTGGGTTCGATCGGCCACGCCGAGCTTCGCCAGCACGTGCCCGACATGCGTCTTCACCGTCTTCTCGGAGATCCCGAGTTCGAGCGCGATCCGCTTGTTGGATCGTCCCCCCGCGATCTGCTCGAGCACCTCGCGCTCGCGCCCGGTCAGCCGCTCCTCCACCGGGCCCGGAGGGGCGGCGCCGTGTGCCAGCGCCTGCACGAGTCGCGCCGCCGCGGAAGGATCGATGATCGCCTCGCCTCTGTGGGCGGCCCGGATCGCCCGGGCGAGCTCCGACGGCTCGACGTTCTTGAGCAGATATCCCGCCGCGCCGGCCTGGATCGCGGGCAGCACGCGGGCTTCGTCGAGAAAGCTCGTCAGCACGATCACCCTCGCGTCCGGCAGGCGTTGGCGGAGTTCGTGCATGGCCTCGATGCCGTCGCGCTCAGGCATCAGAAGATCCATCAGGATCACGTCCGGGGCCAGCGCCATCGCCTCCCGCACTCCCGCCTCGCCGTCCGCGGCGTCGCCCACCACCTCGAGCCCATCCTGCAGCTCCAGGAACGCCCGCAGACCCTCGCGCACGACCGCATGGTCATCGACGATCAGGATCCGGATCAAGGGGCTGGCTCCACCGGGGCGAGCTCCAGGCAAACCGTCGTGCCGGCTCCGGGGGACGAGGTGATCTGGAGCTGGCCGCCGAGCTCGCGGGCGCGCTCCTCCATCGAGGTGAGGCCGAGATTCCGAGCGCGCAGCTCCGGCCGTCCGGGATCGAATCCGACACCATCATCGCCGACCTCGATGCGGTCCCCCGCCAGCCGGACGGTGATCTGACCCGCGCGACCATGGGCAAGCGCGTTGTGCAGCGCCTCCTCGACGATTCGCAGCACCGCCAGCGCGCCCATGCTGTCGAGCGGTTGCAGCGGCTCCTCCTCGACGAGGGTCACCTCCACCCCATGCACCCGTTGCAGCATCTCCATCTCCTTGCGCAACGTCTCCTTGAGCCCGTCGCGATCGAGCTCTGGGGGGCGCAGGCCGAGGATCAGCGACCGCAGCTCGTCGAGGGCCTCCCGCGCAAGCTCGCGCAGACGCTCGATCTGGGCCCGAGCCGCCGCGGGATCCCGGTCCAGCTGGGTGCCGGCAGCCTCCGCGGTGAGCATCAGGCTGAACAGCTTCTGGCTGACCACGTCGTGCAGGTCAAGGGCGAGGCGGTTGCGCTCGGAGACGATCGACAGCTCGCGGCTGCGCTCGTACAACCGCGCGTTGATGATGGCGATCGATGCGTGCGCGGCCAGCAGCTCGATCAGTTGCTGATCGGCGAAGTCGAACGTCTCTCCCTGTTCCTTCTCGGTCAGGTAGAACGCGCCGATCACCTCTTCCTGCGCGATGATCGGTACGCCGAGGAACGACCGCATGTCCGGATGCCCGCGCGGCCACCAGCCCTGGAACCGAGGATCGCGGTGGATGTCGTCGGTCAGAAACGGATCGGCAGTCGTCAGCATCGCGCCGAGCATTCCGTGGGTCCTGGGCAGCGGCCCCATCGTCGCGATCAGGCGGTCGCTCATCCCGGAAACGAGGAAGCGGCGGAACCCGCCCTCCCCGTCCGGGATCCCGAGCGCCGCGTAGCGCGCGCCGGCCAGCTCACGCGCGGCGTCGACCAACCGCTGCAGAACATCCTCGACCGAGAGCTTCGAGGCGACCGCCAGCACGGCGTCGCTGACCGCCTGCAGGGCGGGAGTCAGCGGCTCGGCCATGCTCAGCACGATACTTTGAAGCGATGCCGCGATTCTGGTTCTGGCTGCAGCTGGTGACACTCGGGTTCGTGCTCGCCGGGATGGTGATCGCGATCACCAGGCTGGCCTGAACCGGCCAGCTAGAGTCCGCCGCGTGTTTGGCTCGATCGTCGTTGGCACCGATGGCTCGGATACCGCCACCACGGCCGTGCGCTACGCGATCGATCTAGCCCGCGAGCTCGGCGCGCGACTGCAGATCGTCAGCGCCTACGAGCCCGTGGGGGCGCACCGCTTGCGCAACGAGAAGACCGAGGTCCCCAAGGATCTTCAGTGGCTGATCAACCCGCATGAGGATGTGCTGTCGCTGCTCGAGCGCGCCAACGAGGAGGCCACGAGCGCCGGGGTCTCGCAGGTCGAGACGTTCGCCCGCCAGGGGGATGCGGCGGACGCGATCCTCGACGTCGCCGAGGAGCAGCGCTCCGACCTGATCGTGGTCGGCAACCGCGGGATGACCGGAGCAAAGCGCTTTCTGCTCGGCTCGGTTCCGAACAAGGTCTCGCATCACGCTCCCTGCTCGGTGCTGATCGTGCGTACGACGTAGCGGTCGGCTAGCGCTTGGCGGCCGTGGCCGTTGACGCGGTCGCCGCGCCGGCATCGAGCAGGCCGTAGCCGTAATTCGGGTTGGGCTTGGCGCCCCCGAGCGTCTGCGCCGTCGTCTCGAGCCGCGCCAGGACCTGGTCCGGAGTCGGGTGGCGGCCGAGGACTCCGCTGGCGATGACCAGGGCCGCCGCCGCCGCGACGTGCGGAGCTGCCATCGAGGTCCCGTACCAGCCACCCGGGTACCCGAACCGGGCGGGGTGGGCCGCGTCGAAGAACGTCAGCTGAGAGATATCCGGCAGGGTCTGGGTGGGGTGACAGTTGGGATCGCTGAGCAGCGACGTGTCGTTTCCACCGCCCGGGGCCACGAGGTCAAGCCGGGCGCCGCCGTTGGAGTAGTTGGCCAGGCACCGGTCCTTGGTCGTGGCACCGACCGAGATCACGTCGGGTGCGTGGGCGGGATAGGCCACCTGCGAGACGCCTTCGTTCCCGGAAGCGGCCACGACCACCACGCCGTGGCGATGAGCGAACCCGATCGCCGAGATGATGTCCGGGATGTCCGAGGAGGTGACGTCCAGCGAGAACTCGAGGCTCAGGTTGATCACCTGGGCGCCGTGCGTCGCGGCGTACCGGATGCCCTGCGAGATCGTTGCCGCGTCGCCCGTGCCATCGGCCGCCAGGATCCGCACGGGCATGATCGCTGCGCCGTAAGCCAGGCCGGTGAGGCCGATCCGGTTGTTCGTCGACTCGGCCACGAGGCCGGCGACGAATGTGCCATGGCCCTCCCGGTCGAGCGGGTACGAATTGTTGGCCACGAAGTCTCGCGGGTGGACGAACTTCGTCCCGCCGAAGTCGGGAGAGCGCTTGAAGTTGCGCCAGTCGCGGTAGGCGACGCCGGTGTCGAGGATCGCGACCGTCACGCCCTGCCCGCCCGGCCGGCGGTCACTGCGCAGGTTCGCCCACGCCACCGGCGCGTTCACGCCGAACCCGGGAAGGAAGTTCCATTGCATCGCCTCCCAGCCCCGTGCCACACGGGAGCGTCCCGGGTCGTTCGGGATCCACGATCCCGCCAGGTGCGCCAGGTAGTTGGGGACCGCGTAGGCCACACCCGGCTGCTGGCGCAACCGAGAAACGGCCTGGCTGACGGTCAGGCCTCTCGGCAGGCTGAGGACGCGCTCGCCCGGCGCCGGCACCGGAGCGCCGGACGCGATGCGGGCACCCATCCGGCGAGAGATGTCGGCCGTGACGGTCGCCACCGGAGGCGCCGGGACGGGTGCGTAGCCGACTATCACCTGGCCCGGAACGTAGTCGGCCGCATGCGCCGGTGCGGCCGCCAGAGTGCTCGCGGCAATCAGCAGCGAACAGGCCCAAAACGGGGTGCGGAGCAGTCGGCGGATGAGGTGCATGGATGCAGTGAGGGGTCGCCGGGCTCGCGGACACAAGCGGTCAGGCACGCTTAAGAC
>DATCPD010000109.1:0-2601 GCA_036564325.1 Solirubrobacteraceae bacterium
GGAAGGTGAGGCTGCCGCCCTTGTTGACGCTCGGGGCCGAGGCATAGCCCTTGATCTGGTTGGTGGTGTCGTTAGCCACTTGGTCGCCGGCATCGGGGATCCCCCAGGCGTCGGTACCGATCTGCTGGTTCTCTACCGTGATTGGGTTGTCCGTGGCGCGGACGGAGGTGATGAGCCCCGATCTGCTCAAGACGCCAAGCATACCTACGAGCGCCAGCAGGAGTATCCAGCGAGGCTGCGCTCTCCGCCTGACGAGGGAACGCGATCGATTCGGCAAATCAGACATGTTCAGCGCTTCCGCCTGTTATTGAGCAAGCCAACTACCTGAGATTATGCGCGCCACGCTGGCCCAAGAGCGTGGCGAAGCGGTGGAGAAGTGGTCGGGAAATCGTTGAGGGGCAATGCCCCGCTTGCAACGACACCTGATCGCCGGCACCTCGCTTCGCCGAGTGGGGAGTCGAGTTACAAAGCTCCTACACGGGGATAGCCCTGCTGAGCGCGAACGAGCTGGCAATATCGACCACGCGTGACAGGGATTCTTCTGAGAGCTCCGCGTACATTGGCAGGCTTACCACATGAGCCGCAACCTGCTCGGTCACCGGCAGCGCTCCCTCGCGGACGCCGAGGTGGGCGTAGGCCGGCTGGAGGTGCAGCGGAAGGGGGTAATGGATGCCGGACGCGATACCTTCGCTAGCCAACTGCTCCTGCAGAATGCCGCGCTCGGGGGTGCGTACGACAAAGAGGTGCCAAACGGGCTCGACGTCGGCGTGGACCACCGGCATTCCGACGCCGGTCCTGCGGAGGCCATCCAAATATCGGGCGGCGTGCCGTCGACGAGCCGCATTCCACCGATCGAGATAGCGCAGCTTGACCCGCAGGACAGCCGCCTGGATCCCATCCAGGCGGCTGTTTACCCCCGGCACCAGGTGCGAGTACTTATCAAGACGGCCGTGGTCGGCCAACCGGCGAATCCGCTCGATCAGCGCCTCGTCCGAACTGACGACTGCGCCGCCATCGCCGTACGCTCCCAGGTTCTTGCCGGGATAGAAGCTGAAAGCGGCGACGTCACCCAAGGACCCCGAACGCCGGCCTTGCCAGCGGGCTCCATGCGCCTGCGCAGCGTCCTCGATAACTTTCAGGCCGTGCCGGCGAGCGATCTCCATGATGCGATCCATTTCACAGGTTTGGCCGTATAGATGGACGGGGATGATAGCCTTGGTCCACGGCGTGATCGCCGCTTCGATCGCAGCCGGATTCATCAGCATGGTATCTTCGTGGATATCGACGAAGACCGGCCGGGCGCCGGTGAGTGTGATTGCTTCGGCGGTGGCGATGAAGGTGTGGGCCACCGTGATGACCTCGTCGCCCGGCCCGATTTCCAGCCCCCGCAAGGCCAGGTAGATCGCGTCGGTGCCGTTAGCGCAGCCGATGCAATAGAGCGGAGACTGCACGGCCCCATGGGAACGCGCGGCCACGCCGACTTGAAAGTCCCCGCAGTAGGCGGCGAACTCCTCTTCGAACGCGGCGACCTCGGCCCCGCCCACGAAGGCGGTTTTATCGATCACCTGTTGAATTGCGGCGTCTATCTCAGGCTGGATGTCAAGGTACTGGGCGCGCAGGTCCACGAATGGAACTCGCATCAGTGCAACCTCCAAATTGCATCGTTATAGAGTTCACGATAGCGACGGCAGGTTGGGGTATCGTCGAAGGTAAGTTGGGAAATGGTGTCGCCCGAGGCCGCACAGAGGGGCGGGCGGCTAAGACGGCCGTGCAGATAGTGGCTGGTCGGCCGCCCGCACGGTCCGTGTGGTGGTATGCTCGCCCTCAGCGGGAGGCGCCGCTCGTGGCACACAGTACTCCGCGGTCATATCCCGGCGACCGCCGGCCGAGAGACGAACCGGCAAACCCGCCGCGGCGGGGCGCACAGTAATGGGTCTTCTGCCACACGGCGCGGGGTGTAGAACCGAATTACCGATAGTAGATTGAGGGTGCCGTCCCGAGCAGGGATGGCCCGACCTGGTAGACGGAGCCCCGCTGGAGGGAGTCATGCCCGCTGGGCGCAAGCGGGTTATCGTGCCTCCTCGGGCAGGCGCGACGCCGTTCCGCCGCCGCAGGGCGACTCGGCGCTCGCTCGGCAGTTGCCTCGTGGTCGGCCTGCTCCTCCTGGGCAGCGCCATCATGACGCTCAAAGCCTCCCCACGGCACCCGCGATCGAACTCGGCCACGATCCGGCCGGCCATCGGAGAGACGGGGCTGCCCGACTACCACGGCCTGCAGGTAATGGGTGGGACGCTGCAGAATGCGGCCGGTCAGGTGGCGCAGTTGCACGGCGTCAACCGCTCCTCGTGGGAGTACACCTGCTTTGACGGCTCCGGCCTGACCCATGACGGAACCGCCGACCAGACCGAAGTCAGCGCCATGGCTAGCTGGAACATCAACGCCGTGCGCGTCGTGCTGAACGAGGACTGCTGGCTGGGGATTAATGGCGTCACCGTCGGCGGCGCCGCCTACCAGACGGCGGTGAGCAACTACGTCACCCTGCTCACGCAGAACAACATCGTGCCCATCATCAATCTCCACTTTAGTGCGCCGGGCGCCGTC
>DATCPD010000133.1:0-3390 GCA_036564325.1 Solirubrobacteraceae bacterium
GAGCACCTCGCCCTTGACGTCGACGGTGATCTTCCGCGAGAGGTCGCCGTTGGCCACCGCGGTGGTGACGGTGGCGATGTTGCGCACCTGCTCGGTCAGGTTGCGGGCCATGAAGTTGACGTTGTCGGTCAGGTCCTTCCAGGTTCCGGCGACGCCGGGGACCGTGGCCTGGCCACCGAGCTTGCCCTCGGTGCCGACCTCGCGAGCCACCCGGGTCACCTCAGCGCCGAAGCTCGAGAGCTGATCCACCATCGAGTTGACCGTGGTGCCGATCCGGGCGAACTCGCCCTTGACCGGGCGCCCCTCGATCTCGAGCGCCATCTTCTGGCTCAGGTCGCCCTCGGCCACCGCCACGATCACGCGGGCCACCTCGGTCGTGGGTCGCACGAGATCGTCGATCAGGCCGTTCACCGATCCGATCGTGGTGGCCCAGCCGCCGTCGGCGTTCTGGAGCCGGGCGCGCTCGGTCATCCTGCCCTCGCGTCCGATGATCTGTCCGATGCGGACGAGCTCCGCCTCGAGCGCGGCGTTGCGGGCGACGAGATCGTTGTAGGCGGCCTCGAGCCGTCCGATCTCGTCCTTGCGCCGCGCCGGCAGCCTCACCTGAAAGTCACCGCCGGCCGCCGCTCGAAGTGCCTGCTCCACTCGCTCCAGGGCCGGATCGGCGGCGCGCTCCTTGGGCGGAGGCGTAGACGGACCCTTGGGCGGACCCCCGTTTCCGCGTACCGCGCGTCCGGACGCCGTCTTTGCCATCGCCCCTACAGACTCACCGCGCTCGCCATCTCGGTGGGAACTATGTCAGGAGCGGGGGTGATTGGGTAGTCGTTCATGCGTTGGCGACCGCGCGGGCACGCAGCGCCGCCTCGATCCGCCCCACGGTGAACGCGACCGTCTCGCTCTGCGCCGCGGACAGCGGACCGGCCAGCGCGGCCTGCGCGGCAATCGCGACCGGGTCACGCTGAGCGCGCAGCTCAGTCAGCCGCTGTCCCAGGTCGGCGATCGACGCCGTGCCGGCCAGCTCCGCCAGCGCCGCATCGAGTGCGACCAGCAGCTGCAGCGCAGCCTCTCGGTCGCGGCCGTGGTCGAGGTCGTTGCGGGCCCGCAACACCAGCTCCTCGCAGACCAGCGCCGGCTCGCGGCGGTTGAGGACGGCCGCGAGGCGGGCCTGCGGATGCAGGACCTTGGAGCGGGTCTCCCGGCCGACCGCGGACAGCAGCTCGAGCGCGTCGGTCCAGAGCCCGTCGGCGACCTGCTCCCCGGCCCCGTAGCCGATGCGCGCCACCAGCAGCTGGCGCCGCGTCACCGCATGGACGCTCGGGTCGGCGGTGACCAGGCGAAAGGCGTGAAGGGCCTGGTTGAGAACCGCCAGGTCGGCCGCCAGTTCGTCTTCGCCCGCCCGGGCGAGCCACGTCTGCGCGTCGCCGGCGCCGGCCAACGGCGCGGCCACGTCGATCACGGTCGCCCGGCCGGTCGCGACCGAAGATGGCTCAGGCTCAGGTTCAGCCTTACGGCGGCGCCGCTGGGCCAAGCTGCGCCGGCGTTCCGGCGCCCCCAGCGTTACCAGCACGAGCACGTGGCCGGGAGCCGACTCGGAGGCGCCGGCCGGCTGCCTGAGCATGTAGCGGCCGTCGGGCGGGCCCAACGCCCAGGGCACCTCGATCTGGCTGAAGCGGAAGAGAGGACCCGGAGCGGTCAGTTTGCGCCGGCCGTACGGAGCGCGTACTTGCTTGGCGTGATCGGGACGACCGGCTCGGGGATCTGGCTGATGCGATTGATCAGCTGGATCCACTGCTGGGGCTGGAGGATCGTCTTGATCTCGTCGGACAGCTTCTTGTTGTTCCCGAACAGCGGCGTGTAGGTGACCTGGATCCGGTTGTTGTGATCAGGCAGCGCGAGGGTGCTGTTCTGGCCTTTGTAACTCATCAGGCTGACGATCTGGTCGGGCTTCATCGCGCCCTGGAGGGTGAGCAGCCGACGGATCGTGATGTCGGCGATCGAACCGGGTCCCTGGTGGCCGAGCAGGGGGATGTTGTTGATCTTGGAGATGTCGACGCTGGATCCGCTCGCTCCGGCGGCGTCGGTGCCACTCGAGCCGGTCAGGCTGTGACCGCACTCGAGACCGGAGACCGTCGGGTCCAGCCCGGACGCCGACAGGAACTCGACGGTCGCCATGATGCGGCGGTCGATCAGGCCCGCCTGGATGTCCCGGCGGCCGCATGAGTAGATCTGGACGTGCGGGTCCTGCAGGATCCGGTTGGTCAGCTGCTCCTTGCTCATCAGCAGGATCTGGCCGATCGTGGGGTTCTTGGCCCCGGGGCCGAAGAACGGATCCACGCCCGAGGCTCGGTACACCGCGGTCGCCTCGAGCAGCTTCCACCCGTCGAGGATCGGCTTGGGATCGATCTGCGGGGCCGACTTGCCGGCGGGCTGAATCATGAACTGCATGTGCGAGGCCTGCCGCGAGCTCCCCGGCCCGATCCGGCCCAGCACGGTCCCCGCGATCACGACGGCGCCGGCCTTCAGCGGCTCCAGCGTGTACTGGTTCTTGCCCAGGTGCAGGGCGTCGGAGAAGTAGTTCTGGAAGCTCGAGATCTGCGCCCCCGTGTTGCGCAACTGCAGCTGGCCGCCGGCGGCGTAGGAGCGGGGCCGGGAGGGATTGGCGAACAGCCGCTCCTTGACCAGCGGCGCGGCGGCGTTCGAGGCGGTCGTCGTCGTCGAGGTGGTTTGCGGCAGCGTCGGGGCGGTCTTGGCCTCCTTGGTTGCCTTCGTCGTCGAGACGGTGGGGGCGCTCTGCTGCTGTCCCGCGCTCGCGGGAGACTTGGGGGAGGGCAGCGCCGGAAGCGACAGTTGCTTGCTCAGGTCCGCCGCCGAGAGCTTCACCGGCTTGGGCACCGGATAGAGCTTGGGCACCGAGCCGAGATGCGCGTAGGTGTAGGTGTTGCCGGTCTGGTCCTGGAGCTTCAGGAACCGGCCCAGGCTCTGGCTCTGGCCGACCTGGACGATCTTGCCGTCGTTGACCGCGATCACCGGCGAGTGCTGGCCGGCGTAGATCGACACCGACCGGCTGGGGGTCGAGGCGACCGGGAGCGCGGCGTTGGCCGTGTGGACCCGGCGCGTGGCCAGCTTCTCGACGCTGTCGTCGGCGTACCGGGCCTTGGCGGCCACGGGGAAGTGACCCTGCACCAGGCCGGTCAATGCGCCGATCAGCTTGTCCGGCATCCCGCCGATCAGCTTCGCGCGGAGCAACACCGACTGCACGTACCAGCTCGCGTGGTTGTACGCGAAGATCCCCTGGGAGATGTTGGTCGAGCCGCCCGCCGCGTGCAGATACCGCGCCGCCGCAAAGATCGCATCCACCGGGTTGTAGGGATCGGCCACGCCGTCGCCGTT
>DATCPD010000138.1:0-13992 GCA_036564325.1 Solirubrobacteraceae bacterium
GACGGCGACACCGTCGCCTACCACCTGCACGAGCCGCTGGGCGTCGTCGGGCTGATCGTCCCGTGGAACTTCCCGCTCACGATCGCGTCGTGGAAGCTGGCGCCGGCGCTGGCCGCGGGCAACACGGTGGTGCTCAAGCCGGCCGAGCTGACTCCCCTGAGCGCGCTGCGCTTCGCCGAGATCGCCGCCGAGGCCGGGCTTCCGGACGGCGTCGTCAACGTCGTCGTGGGGCCCGGGCGGACGTGCGGGCAGCGCCTGGTCGAGCACCCCGACGTGGCCAAGATCGCCTTCACCGGATCGACGGAAGTCGGCCGCTCGATCGCCGCCGGGGCCGCCAGCACGATCAAGCGCGTGACGCTGGAGCTGGGCGGCAAGTCACCGAATCTCGTCTTCGCGGACGCGGATCTGGAGGCGGCGGCCGCGGCGGCGCCGGGCGCGGTGTTCGGCAATGCCGGCCAGGACTGCTGCGCGCGCTCGCGGATCCTCGTGCAGGCGTCGGTGCTCGACCGGTTCATGGAGCTGCTGGAGCCCGCGGTCAGCGCGATCCGCGTCGGCGACCCACTTGCGCAGGAGACCGAGATGGGGCCACTGATCTCCGCGGGCCAGCGGGAGACCGTGTCGTCGTTCGTCGACGGCGAGTCGCCCGTGGCCTTCCGCGGCAGCGCCCCGGACGGGCCCGGCTACTGGTTCCCCCCCACGGTCCTGTGTCCCGTCGACCCGGATGCACGGGCCGCCCGCGAGGAGATCTTCGGCCCGGTGGCGACAGTGATCCCGTTCCACGACGAGGAGGAAGCGGTGCGCCTGGCCAACGACACGATCTACGGGCTGTCGGGTTCGATCTGGACCGAGAACGGAGCTCGGGCGCTGCGCGTGGCGCGGGCGATCGACACCGGGGTGCTGTCGATCAACTCCAACACGTCGGTGCGCGTGAGCACACCGTTCGGTGGCTTCAAGCAGTCCGGCTACGGACGCGAGCTCGGTCCGCACGCGCTCGACGCGTACACCGAGGTCAAGTCGATCTTCTACGCGACCTCACCCGGGTGACTCACGCAGCCGACATTCAGGCGAGCCCGGATGGCGAGCGGAGGCGATCAGCGTGAGCGGGCGTCTCGACGGCAAGGTGTGCGTGATCACCGGCGCGGCCGGCGGGATCGGTGCCGCGACCGCGGAGGCCTTCGAGCGCGAGGGCGCCCGGGTTGTGGGGGTCGATCTGCGCGCGCACGAGATCGGAACGCTGGCCTTGCAGGCCGATCTCACCGACGAGGCGAGCGTGGAGGCGCTGTACGAGCGGACACGCGAGGAGCTTGGGCGGATCGACGTGCTGTTCAACAACGCCGGCATCTCGCCGACCGACGACGCCTCCGTGCTCGAGACCTCGCTCGAGGCCTGGGAACGCGTGCAGGCCGCCAATCTGCGCAGCGTGTTCCTGTGCTGCAAGCACGGGATCCCCCATCTGCTGGCCGGCGACGGCGGCTCGGTGATCAACACCGCGTCGTTCGTCGCGGTAATGGGATCGGCGACCTCGCAGATCTCGTACACCGCGTCCAAGGGTGGTGTGCTAGCGCTGTCCCGCGAGCTCGGCGTGGAGTTCGCACGCCGTGGGGTCAGGGTCAACGCGCTGTGTCCGGGGCCGGTCGACACGCCGCTGCTGCGCGAGCTGTTCGCCAAGGACCCTGAGCAGGCGGCCCGCCGTCTGGTTCACGTGCCGATGGGGCGCTTCGCCCGCGCCGAGGAGATCGCGAGCGCGGCCGTGTTCCTGGCCAGCGACGAATCAAGCTATGTGAACGCCACGTCGTTCGTCGTCGACGGCGGGATCAGCGGGGCGTACACGACGCCGCTGTAGCGCCGTTCCATCGCCTAGCCGCTCGCCGCGTCCGCCGAAGCGGCCGGTGGCAACGACGGCTCGACCCGGAGCCACCGCGCCGGCCGCGCCGGCAGCCACCAGTTCCAGCGGCCGAACAGCGACACCACCGCGGGCACGAGCAGCGCCCGGATGACCGTGGCGTCGAGCAGGATCCCGGCGGCCAGGCCGGTGGCGAACATCTTGATGTCGGTTTCCGGGCCGGACGCCATCGAGACGAAGGCCAGGAACAGGATCAGCGCCGCGCTCGTGACCAGACGACCGGTGCGGCCGATGCCCTGGATCACCGCCGCGTTGGTTGAGCCGGTTCGGTCGAACTCCTCTCGCATGCGCGCCAGGATGAAGACCTCGTAGTCCATCGACAAGCCGAACAGGAACGCGAAGATCATCAGCGGGATCCAGGCCGTGACCGAATGCGTCGCCGCAATCCCCCACAGCAGGTTCGACCCGTGGCCCTGCTGCCAGACGAGCGTGATCACGCCCCAGGCGGCCGCGACGCTGATGATGTTCAGCACCACCGCCTTCAATGGGAGCAGCAGCGAACGGAACGCCCGCGCGAGCAGCAGGAAGGTGAGGACGGCGATCAGCGCGATCATCACCGGGAAGCTTCCGTAGATGGCCGACACGAAATCGGCGTTCTCGGCCCCGATGCCGCCGACGCGCACCTCCGGCCCGGCAGCATGCGCGGCGTTACGCACCGTGGTGATGGTGTTGCGCCCGGCCGCGCTCGAGCCGTCAGCGTGCGGGATAACGTCCACGAGGCCGGTGCCCGCCCGCTGCCACTGCGGGCCACCGGCGGCGAACGCGCCGGCTACGCCCGGCAAGGTGCGCAGCCGCGCCGCGACGGCCTTGGATCGACCGGCGACGCTGAGAACCTCGATCGGCTCGAGCGCACCGGCGCCGATGCCCGAGCGCTCGAGCGCCACCAGACCGGCGCGCGCGTCGCCCTGCTTGGACAGCGTGTTCAGGTTGGCCGTACCCGGTTGCAGGGACGTCGCGGAGATGGCCAGGGCGGCCAGCACGACCAGGGCGAGCCCCGCCGCAATCCAGCGACGACGAACGACGAAGTTGGCCCACGCCGTCCAGGACCGGCTGGCCTTGTCATCGCTGCGAATGTGTGGCCAGTCAAGCCGGCTGCCGACCTTCAGCAGGACGATCGGCAGCAGTGTCATCGCGACGATCACGCTGACGAGCGGGATCAGCATGCCGGCATAGCCGATCGAGCGCAGGAACGGCAGCGGCAGCACGATCATGGCCAGGAGGCCGATGGCCACGGTGGTCCCACTGAACACGACCGCGCGACCGGCCGTTTCCATCGCCCGCACGACCGCTTCCTCGCCGGTGTGCCCGTGGGCTCGCTCCTCACGCCAGCGCACGACGACGATCAGCGAGTAGTCGATCGCGACGCCCAGCCCGATCAGGGCGACGAGGAACTCCACGATCATCGACACGTCGGTCACCGCGCTCACGCCCCAGAGCACGAGGAAGGTCGTCATGATCGAGACGATCGCCATCAGCAGCGGGACGAACGCCAGCAGCGAGGCGAACACGAACTCGAGCACCACCAACGCGCCGAGCCCCCCGAGGACGGACTCGAGCAGCACTCCGGGACCGCCGCCACCCCCCGTCTGGTTGCGCAGGGCATCCACCCCGGTGACCCGCACGGGGGCCCCGGCCACCGTCACGCCTGCCAGGGCGGCTGCCGAGGCCTTGGCCGCTTTCGTGTTGTTGCCGAACGACTCGTTGTCCGGCGGCGGATAGGCGAGCAGGAAGGTGGTGTGTCCGTCGGCGGACACGAACGCGCGATCTCCGGTCGAGGCGAACGAGGCTGTCCTGACCCCGGGGATGACCTGGCGCAGCTTCAACTCGACCTGGAGGAGCTGCGTCTTGACCTGCGGGGAGGACACGGTCTGCCCGGCCGGGAGGGTCACCACGGGCACCAGCGGAGCGCTTCGCCCGCCCTGGTGGTAGAGGCCGAGGATCCGGCTGTTCGTGGTGAAGCCCTCGCGTCCGGGCACGCTGAACTTCTTGCTGAAGGCGCCGGTGGATGAGCTCACGCTGGCGATTCCGACCAACGTGATGACGATCCAGAAGGTGGTGACGAGGCGTCTGTGCGCCAGCACCCAGCGGGTGATCGAGGTCAACATCGTGCTGTCAGCTCCCTGATGGCAAGTCGTTTACAAATCGCATCTTTGCTTGCGCGGATGATTTGTACCACAAACTGTTTCTGGTCGCCACCGTCAACGCTAAACTGTTCTGCGGCATGACATTTCCGCCGCCGAGCATCCCCGGACCCCCCGGTCTCCACAACTCGCTGATGCGTCACACCGGCTATCTGATCAGCCGCATGGGGATGGTCGCGCAGAAGCGGTTCGCCGAACGGCTGGAGTCGCTTGGCCTGACCACGAGGATGTGGGGAGCGTTGAACGTGCTCGAGGCCGACGGGGCGATGACGCAGCACGCACTTGGTCAGTGCGTGGGAATCGACCCGAGCTCGATGGTCGCGACGATCGACGAACTCGAGGCCAAGGGCCTAGTCGAACGCCGGCGACACCCGAACGACCGGCGCGCGCATGCTCTGCATCTGACCACCAAGGGCAAGCAGATCTTGACCAAGGGCCGGGAGCTGGCCAAGAGCGCGCAGGAGGAACTGCTCGCGCCACTGACCGCAGAGGAGCGGGAGCAGCTGCATGGCATGCTGCTGCGGCTGGCCGAGGCCACGCGCAACCTGGGCAAGCCAGACCCGGGCGACGGCGGGGCCTAGTCCACTCGCGCGACGTCTGCCCGTGCTGCGGGATAGGGTGCGCCGATGCTCGAGACCCTGACGATCTTGGGCGGGGGTGGCTGGGTCCCCGCCCACGGACGGCAGACGGCCTGTGCGCTCCTGCGCGACGGGGACAGCGCGATCATGATCGACGCCGGCACGGGGGTCGGGCGTCTGATGGAGCGGCCGGAGCTGCTCGAGGGCATAAGCCGCCTCGACATCCTGCTCACCCATTTTCACCTGGACCACATCGCCGGCCTGGCCTATCTCCCGGCGATCGGGGTATTCGCCCAGACCACCGTGTGGGGCCCGGGGCGGCTTCTGTACGAGACCTCGACGCAGCAGATCCTGGCGCGCCTGTTGCACGAGCCGTTCCATCCGGTCGCCCTCGAGGATCGGGACATCGAGGTGCGAGACCTCACTGCGGGCGAAATCGAGCTCGCGGGAGTGCGCGTCGGGCTGCGGCGCCAGGACCGTCATTCGGCGCCGACGCTCGGGCTCCGTTTCGACGACCTGCTGGCCTGGATCACCGACACCGCCTACGACGAGGATTCGGCGCGGTTCGCGGCCGGATGCAGGACGCTCGCTCACGAGGCCTGGTTCCCCAGCGCGCAGCCCCGCAACCCGGACATCCATTCCTCCGCCCACCAGGCTGCCCAGGTCGCGCTCGAGGCAGAGATCGAGCGGCTCCTGCTGATCCACCTGCCGCCGTTTCGCCCGGGGCTCGACGAGCTGATGCTCGAGGCGGGGCAATCGGGGGTTGCTCCGCTGGCCGCCGAGGACGGGGCGGACGTCTCCGCGCTGCTCGTCTGATTTTTACGCGGGCGCGACCTGTTTACGCGGGCACGGACTGCGCACGCCCGGCCGCGGGCACCGGAGAACCCGGCCGCTCGTGGACCGCGCGGGCCAGCGCGAGGCCGATGGCGAGCAGCGTCCAGGTGACGGGGTCCTCGAGGAAATCGGCGTAGAGCATCGTGTGGAACATCAGCGCCAGGAAGGCGGCGGCGATCGCGGCGCGGGCGGGATCCGAGCGCGCACCGCGGAGCAGGACCACGGCCGAGACGATCACCAGGGCGATATACGGAAGCTCGCCCACCAGGCCCTGCTCGGCGCCGATCGTGACCGGAATCGTGTGGGAGGCCGAGAGGGTCTGGGAGCTGCCGGGATGCTGGACCCGGTACTCGTGCACGAACGAACCCGATCCGTAACCCCACAGCGGCCGATCGCCGAACATGTGGACGCCGCCGGTGACGAGGTTCGCGCGGCCGCTCGAAGCGCCGTTGAGGCCCTGGTTGAGCCCGAACGTCTTCGGCGAGACGGCCACCGCCGCAGCGCCGATTGCCATCACGACCGCGGCCAGCACCAGCACGCGGCCCACGTGCCATCGCAGCGCCGCGATCGCTCCGAGCCCGACGAGCAGCGCCGCGAGGCTGGAGCGAGAGAGGGTCAGGACGAGGCCGACCCACAGGACGGCCAGGACGGCGATCGCGACGAGCTGCTCACGCCGCTCGCGCTCATACAGCAGCAGCACGGCGACGGCGATCATCACCAGCGCCAGGAACCGCCCGAAGATGTCCGGATCGAAGAACACGGAGTTGACGGTGAAGTAGGCGTGGACATCGTTGGCGGCGACCAGCTTTGGATTGAGAATGATCGTCTTCGTCGCGTACTCAACGAAGCCGACGCCGGCGAACAGCAGCGCCAGCACGACCACGACCTTCAGGCACGTGCGGATCAGCTCAGGCGTCCACGGCAGGCGCCGCAGCAGGCAGAACAACAGCGAGAACGGGACGTAGAAGAACACCATCTGCTGGAGCGCCTTCTCAAAGTCCGGCGAATACACCGCCTGCACCGCATAAACCACCACGTACAGCGCCAGCAACCGCTCCGGCCAGCCACGCGGATTGCCCTCCCCGCCGACGCGCGCCCGGAGCGCCGGGACGATGAACGACAGCGCCCCCGCCGCCACCACCAGGTACAGGGGCACGAGCAGGTTCGCGGTGCTCCCACCGGCGGCGATCGGAATTCGGAACGGCATCGCGATCACCGCCAACGGTCCCAGCAGCGATGGACGCCGGTGGAACAGCAGGGCAACGGCGGCCAGCACGATGATCGCCAGCAGCGCGGCCACGGCGGCGACCAGCGGGTGGCGGTGCACGACGCTCAGCTGCGGCGAGTGCCAGATGTCGATCAGCAGCAGCACCGGCGCGAGGATCAACGCCCCCAGCATCGCCCCCGCGGCTGTCCGGTCGCCGGCCGACAGCATTGCGCCGGCGGCGAGGATCGCGACAAGAATCACGCCCAGTTTCGGCATCGTCCCACTCAGCACGGCGAACGTGATCACGAGCCGGAGGGTAAGGGTTCACGGCCTGAACAATGGCCCCGCTTCGATCCTCTACCCTGCGCGGGATGCGCTCTGCGAAGCTCGCCGTGGCCTGCGCGCTGGCCGCGCTCACACTGTCCGCTTGCGGCTCATCGGCCAAGCCGCAGGCCGGGTCGGCCGATGTCTCGGCGCACAAGGCAGGCGCGCGCGGCGTGGTCGACGACCCACGTGTCAAGCACCTCAAGTGCCTGGAGGCGACACACATGCCGGTCACCGAACGCGGCAAGACGGACCTCCTCATCGGCACGCCGCCAAACCAGGTCGCGGCGACGTTCACGCCGACGCCCGGGGCCGCCCAGGACCAGCAGATCTCAGGGAACACCCCGGGAGGAGAGGTAATCGGCAGCGCCGTGCTGTACCCCGGCACGTCGCCGGACTCCGAACTGCAGCCGATCGAGGACTGCCTGGCCCAGGGCGTGAAGGGATAGGCACTGCTGAAGCCCGTGCTGATCGCCGCACTGACGCTCGTCGGCGGTGCCGTCGGCAGCGCTGTGCCCCACCCGACAGCCGTGCCCGCGGTCTCCGACCCGAGGCTGCTGGGCCAGCGGATCATGGTTGGAATGTCGGGCACCCAGCCGGACGCCGGTTTGCTGCGGAGTGTGCGCGCCGGGCGCGTGGGTTCGGTGATCCTGTTCGGGTCGAACATCGTCAGCCGTGCGCAGCTGCGGGCTCTGACCGGTTCTCTGCAACGGGCCGCCCGCTCGGGTGGCAATCCGCCGCTGCTGATCGCCACCGATCAGGAGGGCGGCCAGGTCAGGCGCCTGCGCAACGGGCCACCAGATCGTTCGCCGCCGCAGATCGCCGCGTCCGGGAGTACCTCGCTGGCGTTCAGCGAAGGCCGGGCGACCGGGCGTTACCTCAAGGGTCTCGGGGTCAACTGGGATCTCGCTCCCGTGGTCGATGTGCCGACCTTCCGGGGAGCGTTCATCTGGCGTCAGGGCCGAGCCTTCTCGTTCAGCGCCGACACGGTGGCCAAGTACGCGACGCCGTTCGCGCTCGGGCTGCAGAACGCTCACGCCGCCGCGACGGCCAAGCACTTCCCGGGCGTGGGGTCGGCGGCCATCGACACCGACAACAAGCTCGACGAGCTGCGCCCCTCGAAGGCTCAGCGCGAGGCTGCGCTCACGCCGTATCGAGCCCTGATACCGCGCGGCCTTGACGCCGTCATGCTGTCCACCGCCGGGTTGCCGGCCTACGACAGCAGCGGTACGCCTACCGCTCTATCCCGACCGATCATTCAGGGGTTGCTGCGGGGGCGCCTCGGCTTCGCCGGAGTGACGATCACCGACGCGCTCGGCACGCCGACCGGGCACGATGAGGTCACCGCCGGCGTGCTGGCCGCGCGAGCCGGTGCGGACGTCCTGCTGTACACCGATTCCGCCTCCGGCGAGCTGTCCGCCCTGCAGCGGGCTCTGAGCAGCGGCGCCCTGAACCGGGGCGAGGCCCTGGCCTCCTACCGGCGGATCGTCGCCCTCAAGCACCGCGTCGCCGGCGACTGAGCGCGACCCGTCGCGGGCGGGTGAGCGCAACCCGTGGCGGGCGGGTGAACGCGACCCGTGGCGGGCGGCTGAGCGCGATCGGTCGCGGTCCCACTAGAATGCGCGACCCTGCCCGTGCGATGTGCGCGGGCTCGTGTGCGTCTTGCCGCGCATCGCCCAAGCCCATTGAGCGCGGCACCAGCCAGAGATCTGCCCGTGTCTGTTCCCACTGCCGAGCTGACTGCGGAGGCCGCGGCCGCCCAGCGTAGAAGCCACCCCGCGGCGATCACCGCGCGCCTGAGCGGCGCGAGGTTGTACTTCGCGCTGGCTGGCCTGGCGCTCGTCGTCGGAGCGCTCTCGCTGCTGCTCCCCTCCACTCCCAGCTATGACCCGTGGGCGTGGCTCGTCTGGGGACGGGAGATCGTGCACCTGAAGCTTCAGACCACCGGCGGCCCCTCGTGGAAGCCATTGCCGGTGATCTTCACCACGCTGTTCGCCCCGTTCGGCAAGGCGGCGCCCGACATGTGGCTGGTCGTGGCCCGGGCTGGAGCGGTCATGTCGGTGGCAATGGTGTTCAAGGTGTCCGTGCGACTGACGCGCCAGCTGGGCGCTCTCCTCGCCGGCGACGCGGGGGAGCGCGCGGACGCCGGACTGACCGCCCTCGGGCCGGCGCTCCTGGCCGGCCTCATCGCTGCCGTCGGGCTGGCCTTCTCCGGGGGCTTCATCAGCGACAACGGGCTGGGCTATTCCGAAGGAGTGATGACGGCGCTGGTCCTGATCGCGGTCGACCGCCATCTCGACGGAGCGCACCGGCAGGCCTTCGCCGTTGGCTTCCTGGCCGCCCTCGATCGCCCCGAGATCTGGTTGTTCTGGGGCCCCTACGGTCTGTGGCTGTGGTGGAAGGACCCTGAGGCGCGGAAGCTCGTCGCCGCCCTGTTCGTGCTGATCCCGATCCTCTGGTTCCTGCCCGAGTACTGGGGCTCGGGCCATTTCCTGCGAGGCGTCAACCGGGCCCAGCACCCGCGCTCGAACAGCCCCGCGTTCGCCAAATGCCCGTTCTGCACCGAGCTCGCCGACCACGCCTGGCCGACGGTGCTTCTGCGGATCAAGATCTTCACCGCGCTGGCCGTGGCGGCGGCCGGCCTGCTGCTGTGGCGCGGACACCGCGCACGCGGCGGCTGGACGCTGTCGACGCTCCGTGAGCGAGCTCAGGCGGGAGTCGTGATCGCCGGCGTGCTCGGCGCCGCCTGGTGGGTCGTGGTCGCGATCATGACCCAGGTCGGGTTCTCTGGGAACAACCGCTATCTGGTGCTCGGAGCCGCGTTGATCGAAATCGCCGGCGGCGTGGGCTGGGGCTGGCTGGCGCTGGAGCTGGGACGCGCCCTGCCGCGGTACGTGGCGCC
The DNA here is from genome assembly GCA_036564325.1 of Solirubrobacteraceae bacterium. Classification (GTDB taxonomy): domain Bacteria; phylum Actinomycetota; class Thermoleophilia; order Solirubrobacterales; family Solirubrobacteraceae; genus Palsa-465. The sequence continues at coordinate 9,890 of DATCPD010000138.1, forward strand.
GCTGCGTTCGGCCGGCCAGGGCGCGCTGAACGCGGTCCGCTGGGGAGCGCTCGCCCTGGTGGCCGCGATATTTCTGCTGCTCCCGAACTGGGTCGGCAACAACCTGATCGACATCCAGCGCACCCACCGGTCGCTGACCTACCAGGCCCATCTACGCGAGGACATCGCGAAAGCGGTGAGCCGGGTCGGGGGCCCCGCGGCCGTGCGGCGCTGCGGGACGGTGATGACCGAGGGCTTCCAGGTCCCGATGCTGGCCTGGAACCTCGGCGTGCACACGCTCCAGGTCCAGGCATCGCCGGTCTCCGCTTCGGCACCCCCTCCCCCCGCTCCCAACGTCGTCTTCCAGACGCGCGCCCAGCGCAACGCGCACTTGCTGCCGCTGCTGCGCACCTGGCCGGGCACGCATTACCAACTTGTGACGCGCGTCCGAACGTTCCGGGTCTATGAGCACTGCTCCCACTAACCTGATCCGCTGATGGCCACCGTCGCCCCACCCCGCCGGGCCGTGCCGGAGTTCGACCTGCGCACACCGTCCTGGATCGAGCGCTACCCCCGGTGGCTCACCGTCGGAGGAGCCGTGGCCGTGCTGACGCTCCTCTCGGTGTTCCTGCGCACGCGCTACCTGAGCGGCCAGTTCTGGATGGATGAGGCGCTGTCGGTGGGGATCTCCTCGCACTCGCTGACCTCGATTCCCGGTGTACTGCGGCATGACGGCTCGCCCCCGCTCTACTACCTGCTGCTGCACGTATGGATGAGTGTCGCCGGGTCGAGCGAAAGCGCGACCCACTCGCTGTCGCTGATCTTCGGGGTCCTGATCGTGCCGATCGGCGCATGGGTGACCTGGAGTCTGTTCGGCCTCCGCGCCGCGCTGATCGCGGCCGTCCTGTTCGCCTTCAACCCGTTTCTCACCGCCTACAGCCAAGAGACGCGGATGTACACGCTGATGACCCTGCTGGGACTGCTGGCCGCGGCCGGGTTCGTCCACGGGTTCATCTACCGAAGACGGCGATGGCTGATCGTGTTCACGATCAGCCAGACGCTGATGCTGTACACCCACGCCTGGGGGATCTTCTTCGGCGTCGGAGCAGCCCTGGCGCTGATCCCGATCTGGTGGGGCACCGAGGACCGGCGAGGCCTGCTGCGCGACGCGATCCTCTCGTTCGGCGCTGCGGCGGTGCTCTACCTGCCCTGGGTGCCCACCCTGCTCTACCAGGCCAGCCACACCGGATCCCCGTGGGACTCGGCTCCGAACTTCGGCGCCCCGGTGCAGATCTCGCGCAACCTGATGGGCGGCGACCGGGCGACTACCGCACTCGTCCTCGCGGCCGCGATCGGCCTGGCGGCGCTATGGGTCCGCGCACGGCGGAGCTCCCGGGAGGGGCTGACCATGTGGGCGCTGATGATCTTCCCGACCGGCACGCTCGCCTTCGGATGGCTGGTGTCCCGCTTCTCGCCCGCCTGGCAGTACCGCTACTTCGCGCCGATCCTGGCCGCCCTGCTGCTCCTGGCCGCGTGGGGAATGGCGCGGGCCCGGGGGGTCGGGCTGATCGCGCTCGCGCTGGTGGTGATCTTCTGGGCCAACCCGTCGTCGTTCACTCCCCAGTACAAGAGCGACATGCGCGACGTGAGCGGCGAGATGGCCCCGTATCTGCACCAGGGTGACCTCGTGATCGTGGGCCAGCCTGAGCAGGTGCCGCTCGCCTGGTACTACCTGCCGTCCGGACTGCGGTTCGCCGATGTGACCGGACTCTCGACCGACCCGCAATCGATGAACTGGGTGCGCGCGCTGGCGCGGCTGCGCGCCGCCAGCCCGCAGGCCACGCTTGCTCCGCTCGTTGCTAGTCTGAAACTCGGTCAACAGATCCTGTTCGTGCGCCCGCTGACGGAGGGCGCCAAGAGCTGGGAGGCGCCGTGGACACAGCTTGTGCGGCGGCGTTCTGCACAGTGGGGAGCGATCCTCTCGACCGATCGGAGTCTCCGGCAGGTCTGGTTGGCTCCGCACAACTACCGCGGCGCCTGCTGCGTGGGCGACAGCGCCGTCCTCTACAAAAAGGTCGCGTGAAGAGCCGGACATGAGCGAAACTTCTTCCACAGACAAGCCTGGGTTGGGCGCCGACATCACTCCTGAGCGCCCGGTGGTCGTGCTCGGAGGAGGTCCCGCCGGCCTCACCGCCGGATACCTGCTGGCCAAGCAGGGCAAGGCCGTGATCGTCCTCGAGTCGACCGATCAGGTCGGCGGCATCGCGCGGACGGAGATCCGTGACGGCTACCGCTTCGACCTCGGCGGCCACCGCTTCTTCACGAAGGTCAAGGAGGTCGACGACCTCTGGCACGAGATCATGAAGGAGGAGTTCCTCAAGCGACCGCGGCAGTCCCGGATCTACTGGCACCGGAAGTTCCTTGATTACCCGCTTCAGGGGATGGACGTGATCAAGAAGCTCGGCCCGGTCGACCTGACCAAGGCGCTGCTCTCGTACCTGGCCGCGGCCGTCAGGCCCAAGGGGCGCGAGGACACCTTCGAGCAGTGGGTGTCCAACCGCTTCGGCCGCTGGCTGTTCAACCAGTTCTTCAAGTCCTACACCGAGAAGGTCTGGGGCGTCCCGACCAACGAGATCCGGGCCGAGTGGGCCGCGCAGCGGATCAAGGGCCTATCGTTCTTCAGTGCGGCTAAGTCCGCCTTCTTCGGCAACCGCGGTAACAAGATCAAATCGCTGATCTCCGAGTTCAACTACCCCCGCTACGGTCCCGGGCAGATGTGGGAGCAGATGCGCGACGACATCAACGCGCACGGAGGCGAGGTGCGGATGAACGCGCCGGTCACCCGGCTGCGGGTCGACCCCGCGTCCGGGCGCCTGACCGAGGTCGTGGCCGGAGGCGAAACGCTGACGCCGTCGTACGTGATCTCCTCGCTCCCGTTGCGAACCACGGTCGGGATCACCGAGCCGGACGCGCCGGGCGAGGTCCGCGACGCTGCCCGCGGCCTGCGCTACCGGGACTTCCTCACCGTGCTGCTGGTGATCGACGGCGAGGAGCTGTTCCCGGACAACTGGATCTACATCCACGAGCCGGGCGTGACCGTCGGCCGGATCCAGAACTTCCGTTCCTGGAGCCCCTGGATGGTGCCCAACGAGACCGACGGTTCGATCGGGATGGAGTACTTCTGCTTCGAGGGCGACGAGCTCTGGAACATGGACGACGACGCCCTGGTCGCGCTGGCCACGCGTGAGATCAAGCAGCTCGGGCTGGTCACGCACCAGAAGATCAAGTTCGGCTTCACGGTTCGCGTGCACAAGGCGTATCCGATCTACGACGCCGAGTACGCCGAGCGGATCGCGGTGATCCGCGGCTGGCTCGAGGGCGTTCCGAACCTGACCCAGGTCGGCCGCAACGGGCTGCACCGCTACAACAACTCCGACCATTCGATGCTGACCGCCATGCGCGCGGTGGACAACATCCTGCTGGGCACCAACCACGACATCTGGGCGGTCAACGCCGAGAGCGTCTACCACGAGGAGCACCAGGAGCCCGAGCAGCCGTACGTCACCCCGCCTAGCACGAAGGCGATGGAGCAGCCGCTCTCCTCAGAGCGTTAGCTCGGGTCGTGATGCGCCGGCGGTCGGTTCTGCGGTCGGTCCTGGTTCTGGCGGCGGCCGCGCTGTGCGTGCTGCCGGCTGGGGCGGTGGCGGCTGGGTCGACCGGTGCGCTGCCGTCGGTGGGCGGTGGCACCGGTAGCCCGTTCTCGCCCGGGGTGCCGCCCTCGACGGGTCAGACTCCGACGACGAGCAACGCGCCCGTGATCGCGCCCCCGGTCACCACGACCTCGACCGGCACCGGGCTCAGCAGCAGCAGCGCGATCGCGATCGGGATCGGCGCGATCATCGTGCTCACGGGCATCTCGCTGTTCATCTGGCGTGATGCGCGTCGGCGCGCCCCGGTCCGGCACCGCGCGGCCGAGGCCGCCGACGCCAGCAGCCGAGCGGCGGCCAAGCAGCGGGCGAAACCGCGGAAGCTGAGCCCGGCCGAGCGGCGGCGACGTAAGCGAGGCCGAGCGCGGCGTTAAGTCGGACGCACCGATCTTCCCGCTATCCGGGAAGAAGCGTGCA
>DATCPD010000142.1:0-2505 GCA_036564325.1 Solirubrobacteraceae bacterium
TGAAGCAGAAGTCTGGGATCGGTGGCCGCAACGGCGACATTGGAGTAGCGAGCACTCAGGACTGCGGACTTCTGCTTTGACCCGATCGTTAGCAGCGAGGCTGCTAGCACTCGAACCGACGCGTACTCGGATTCCGCGCAAGGCGGGACCGTGATCCTTACGGGCGTTGATCCGGCTCCTGGGGTTCGCCCGGCCAAAGCGGGCTTAGCTTACGTTCCTGCTCCATTATTACCGGGAGGCCTACTAACGAAGGGCCAAGGGCCTGACCGACGAGCTGCTGCGCTGGCAAACCGACGAGCTGCTGCAGCGGGAGACAGCGCGGGGCGGGACCACGGTACTCGTGCGGCCTGAACTGGTAGTGGAGATTGCGCTCGATGGCGTTCAAGCCTCCACCCGGTACCCGGGTGGGGTCGCGCTCCGGTTCGCCCGCGTGAAGCGCTACCGGCCAGACAAGAATGCCGCAGAGGCCGACGTCATCGATGAGCTGCGCGCCCTGCTCCCGGCCACCTGATCCTCGGCGAGCGCCTCGCCAGGGCGACTTTCGAGAGCGCCCGTCCGACCGCCGTCAGCGTGGCGTCGGGAGCGATCAGCGTCGCGTAGCCGCGGTCGCTGGGATCGGTCGGCGGCGGGATCGTCGGCAGCATCATGAACCGGTTCACGCCTGCACGAGCCGAGAGGATCCGCGTGGCCGTGGTCGCGATCGCGATGGCCGGCTCGCCGCGACCGACGTAGTTGTACTCATTGAGTTCGATGGACGTTCGGCGGCAATGGGCCCGGTCGAGCACGCGACGGAAATCGCTGATCGCCGCCAGCACGCCGTGGACGCTGAGCGGATATGCGTGGTACCCGATGCTGTCCGGGCAGCGGCCGATCGCGGCGAGCGCCGCCTTGGCAAACCCGTCCGCGCGGAAGCCGCGTGAATCGCTGTGCCACAGCGATGCCAGACCTCCGAGCACGACCGTTGCCCGGCGGTCGACGTGGTGCAGGGCCGACCGGGCGCGGTTGAACAGCGCCGCGTAGCCCTTCGCGCTGGTTGGGTAGTAGCCGTAGACCTCGTTCTCCTCGTTCCAGATCTCGTAGATATGGATCGGGTCGGTTCTCGCGGTGACGTACGAGCCGTGGACCCCATAGCGGCGCGCGAGCGCGGCGACAAAGGCGGCGAACGGCCCGGGCGAGCGCGGGGCGAGGTTCAGCGGGCTGAGCGGCCCCGGCGCGGACGCCGTGACCCGGTCCCACGCCGGGGTCTCGTCGAGGGTCGGGTACGGCTGCAGTCCGGCCGCGGCCATCGCGGCCATCTCCTGATCGAGGGTGCTCCAATCGAACACCCCGCGCCGCGGCTCGACGTCGGCCCAGTTCACGTTGAAGCGGGCGATCCGGAACCCCGCGTTGTGCAGCGTGCTGAGCAGTCGCCCCTGGGCGACGGCGGGATAGCGCCACGCGCCATCGATGTTGGCCCCGACGAACGGGCTCGCGGCGGCCGGAGCGGCCAGCACCACCACGACGGCGAGCGCGCCGGCCAACGACCTCAGGTGACGGTAGAACTGCCTCACGGGTTAGTGCCTCGGAACTCGAAGTTCTCGGCTGACGGCTCCGGCCCGGCGCCAACCAACTGCCCCAAAAGTAGCAACAACGCCACATCGCCACCGTCGCGCGGACGGGACTGCGTTTGACGCGTCTTAAATATTCTGACGTGACGTGTCAATATCAGCGCAACTGCGCCAAAGTCTGGCGTGGTCGGACTAACCACCCCTCAGAGGTCGGACATGCCCGTTCTGCTCGCCCTATTCGCGTACTGGAGTCGTTTGCTCAGCCGGCCGATCGACACCCGGCTCAAGCTTCGCCGAGCCGGAGCGCGTTGGCAATTCATGACAACGAGCCGGTACACCAGGGTGGCCGCCAGAATCGCTCCTGAGCGAGAGGACGCCGCGCGCTGGTGCCGACCCTCGATTCGTACGCCGGTGAGCGGAGACCTCCTATTCGCCCAAAACGGCGCCTCGCTGCTTGCACGCTCGCTGCTAACGGTCGGGTCGATGCAGAAGTCTTAGGCGAAGTCCGCCGCGCTGCCGGATCCACGAACGAGCAGCACTCTCGCGGCGGTTCTGGCGCGGCCGCGGGGCTTCTGCTCTCGGACAGGAGCGGCCACGCTGGCGATCACGAAGTCAGCGCTCAGATTGTGCAACCGAGCGACGCGCTCGGCGCGACCGATCCGCTTGCTCAGCGCACCCTGCCTCGGTCCGCCAGCAAGCACCCTAACTGTCGCTCGCGCACGGGAGCAGGCCTCGACCACGCCCGACCACATCGCTGCCGAGTTGGAACGCCACCAGCCGCCGCCTGGTCGCGGGCGAGGTGCGTCGCCCACGCGGTCACAAGCCATCGACTTCCGCTTCTGGTGCCGGCGGCGCGGTAGCAGCAGCGCCGTCCGGACAGCCGGCTTATCTCACGCCCCGTCCTTCGTGAAACGAGAAGTCAGCTCACGGCCCGATCGGACGCTTGCTTGTCGCGCAT
>DATCPD010000090.1:0-3419 GCA_036564325.1 Solirubrobacteraceae bacterium
GCTACATACTGGGCCACCACCCGCCGGCCCCGGCGCGGGCTGATCGAGCTCTCTGCGTTTACCTGCTCGCGCCGCGGGTAGCCACCCTCCGATGGCCGACCGCAGCAGCGAACAACGGGAGACCGACGCGGCTGCCGCCGAGGCGGCGGCGATCGGCGGCAACGTCAGCTCCGAGCCGAACCCGATCGAGAGCGTTGACGAGGCGCACCGTCCGCTGGAAGAAGCCGGGGAAGGTGAGTCGGAGGGATTCGAGTTGGCCGAACAGGAGCTGATCGAGCACGCCAGTCACGGCGATCAGCATGCGGCCCGCCGCGCGATCGAGGATGCGCCGAGTGAAAGCGAGGACGCCCGGGCCAGCGACGGAGGCGAGGCGGACGCGGAGCGCTCGAGCGAACTCGAGGACGACGAGGCCTAACCGCCCGCGTACGGTGGCGGAGTGTCGGCGCTTGGATCGGTGCCGAGCGGGGTATTCCCGAGCTACGGCGTTGGGAGGCGCGGACGCATCCGAGAAGGAGGCCAGATGGTCGCTCTAATTGTGTTGCTCCTGATTCTCGCGCTGTTCGGTGGGCTCGGTTTCGCCGCCCACTTCCTGTGGATCGTGCTGATCGCCGCGCTCGTGCTGTGGGTGCTCGGCTTCTTCATCGGCGGCATCGAGTCCGGAATGGGCCGGCGTCGCTGGTACGGCCGCTGGTAGCCGCCGTACGCTGGCCGCCGTACGGCCCAGCCTACGACGATTCGCCGCCGGTCAACTCCGGCGGCGATCGCTCGTCAGATCGCGCAGGCGTTGCAGAGACCGGCGCAGCAGGCGCGAAACCTGCATCTGTGACACGCCGACCCGGTCGGCGATCTCGCTCTGGGTGAGATCCTCGCCGAAGCGCAGGAACAGGATCTGGCGCTCGCGCTGCGGCAGGTGCTTGGCCGCAGCGAAGATCGTCGCCTGGACGTCGACCAGCGCCAGCCGGTCATCGTCGGTGCCAAGCGACTCGAGACGCGTGATCTCTCCATCCGCGTCCGCCTGCAGCGGCGCGTCGAGCGAGATCGCGTCGTAGGCCTCCGCGGTCTGGAGTCCATCGAGCACTTCCTCTTCGCTGCACTCCAGGAACTGGCTGAGCTCGGCAATCGTCGGCGGATGGCCGGTTTGCGCAGTGATCTGCTGCTGGGCGTCAATCACCCGGCGCGCTCGCTCCTGCGCGCTGCGATCGACGTGCAGCGCCCACCCGGAATCCCGGAAGTAGCGTTTCAGCTCGCCCACGATCGTCGGGACGGCGAACGAGGTGAAGGCAAAGCCCCGATCGGGATCGAATCGCTCGACGGCCTTCACCAGGCCGAGACTGGCCACCTGAACGAGATCCTCGTAGGGCTCGCTCGAGGGGGTGTAACGCCGCGCTAGCTTGCGGGCCAAAGGCAGGAACCGCTCTATCAGCCGGTCACGTGCCGCGCGGTCCCCGTGGGTTCGCCACCGATGGAACAACTCAGCGGAAGCGGCGTTGGCCACGGGTGCGCTTGAGATCGACGTCAGCGACATCGCTGAACTCCTCGGTCGAATGCAGACTAAGTCTTTGTACCACACGTCCGGGCCCCGGAGGGGTCCTTGGGCGGGTTTTTACGCAGGTTTGAGAACAACCTTGGCCGGCTTTGATGCTTCTTTTTACGCGGCCTTGGCCCGCGGGGCCCGCGGGGCCCGCGGGGCGCGCTGCAGCGCCGCGGAGTCCGCGTCATCTTCGAGCAGGTCGAGCACGGCCCGCTCCAACCGGGCGCGGTCACCGGCATCGGTCACATCGATCTCGTCGACCCGGTCAAGTGCCCCCGCGATCGTCCACCCCGACAGGTAGCGATCAAACACCCGCGGATCTATGTACGAGCGGCGCGCCACCGCGGGCGTGTTGCCGAGCATCTCGCTGACCCCGCGCACGGCGCGGTCGACCGCGCGCTTACGGGCGGCCTTGGTCGTGGCGTTCGGGGCATCGGCTCCGACTGAGACGGCGGCGAGGACGGTCGCGTTCCACGTACGAAAGTCCTTGGCGCTGAACTCCCCGCCGAGATGTCGTTTCAGGTATTCGTTGATGTCGCCGGAGCGCAGATCAACCCAGCGGCGCCCCTCGCGGTACGCCAGCAGCTCGGGCGGTCCACCACGACGCCGTCGCAGTTGCCGTACAAGGTCGCCGCTCAGCGGATCCTCGATCACCTGCACGCGCTGAATCCCGCCTTTGGCGGGGTAGTCGAACACGATCGCGTTGCCTCGAAGGGTGACGTGATCCCTGCGCACGGTCGCCAGCCCGACTCCGTGGTCGTCCTCGGCGTAGGCCTCTGACCCAACCCTGAACAGGCCCACGTCCAGCAACCGTACGGCGCCCGCGAGCACGCGTTCACGGGTGGGCTCCTCGCCGGCGATGTCCGCTGCCATCTGTTCCCGCAGGCCCGGGAGAGAGCAACCGAAGCGCTCCATCCGCTCGAACTTCTCACGGTCGCGCCGCTCGCGCCAGCGCGGGTGGTACAGGTACTGCTTGCGCCCCGCGGCATCGACGCCGGTCGCCTGCAGATGCCCCCACTCGTCCGAGCAGATCCACACCTCCTTCCACGCCGGAGGAATCGCCAGCCCGCGCACCCGGTCGATCACCGCCGGATCCTCGATCCGCCGGCCGTCCGCGTCCAGGTACGTGAAGCCACGGCCCCGTCCGACACGGCGCAGACCCGGTCCCGAGCAGTCGGAGCGTCGCAGTCGACGCCTGGTGATGGACACGGCCATGGTTGAGGTCTCTACCCGCTGCGGACATAAAGAAGGCCCGCCCCGGTGAGGGCGGGCCCGCTTCACGCGGCAGTTCTGGCTGCGTAGCTACGCGGTGCGCTTGATCCGCCGGGCGGCGTCCGAGCGCACACCGCGGACCTCATGCTCGAGGTTCCGGCGGCTCCGCTTGGCGGCGCCCTGACTGCGGTTCAGCACACGTGCTCCGCGGCGCTCGAACCGGCTCAGCTCACGGGTTACGCTGCCCAGGTTGCTGTACGTCTGCGCCGTCTGCGTGATCCGGTCGCGCAGTTCGGCTGCGGCGCCGACCTGAATCAGCAGCGCCCGCTCGGCCTGGCGGCCGACCGCGTCGAGGCGGGAGGCGGCTGCCTCCAGTCGCTTGCCCGTGGCACGCGTGGCCTGACGGGTCGTGCGCTCAGCGGCACGTGTGGTTTCACGCGCCGAGCGTCCGGTGGCGCGGGCTGAGCCCTTGGCCGCCGACGTGCTCCGCTTGGCGGCGTTGCGCTTGCGGGTCGCAGCGGCTTTGCTAGCCGCGGCCTGTCGTTTCGTCCGAGTCTGTGTCTGTGTCTGTGTCTGTGTCGCGATGAGTGCTCTCCTCTTCGAGTTCGTTTTCAGCGTCAGAGATCTCCTGTTTCCTTCCCCAACAATTGGCTACCCGGCGCTCACTAGTACAAAC
>DATCPD010000190.1:0-1757 GCA_036564325.1 Solirubrobacteraceae bacterium
GCCAGCGGGCTCCCGAGCTTCTTCCCCGGCCACCAGGCGGGGTCGAGCACGCATCACGTCAAGCACGGAATTGCCGCGTTCCTGCTCGGCCTGGCGTGCTTCGTGTTCGCGTGGTTCCAGACCGGTCCGGCCGGTGGGGCCCCGCGCGCAGAGCGTCCCTAGGCCCTACTCGCCTCCGACCACGACCGCGTCCCCCCCACGGCGGGGATCGCCGCCGCCCCAGAAGCGCCCGCTGCGATCGCGCTCCACGGCCTGCACCCCGCCGAAGAACAGGTTGCGCTCGCGGAAGCGACCGATCGCCCGGCCTGAGCGCTCGAGCGCGCTGGTGTCGATCCCGGGCTCCGTATAGACCACCCCGTCCTCGAAATGCAGGCGCGGCGCCTCCACAGCATCGGGAGCGCGCAGCCCGCCGTCGATCACGCGGATGATCGTCTGCACGATCGCCGAGCGGATCCGGTTCGAGCCGGCGCTGCCCAGGACCAACTCGGGCCGGCCGTTCTCGAGCACGACGGTCGGCGCCATCATGCTCGGCAGGCGCCGCCCCGGCGGGAAGCGATGGAACCCGAGCGGGTTCAGGTCCTGCTCGCCGAGCATGTTGTTCAGGTGGACCCCGGTCCCGGGCACGATCACGCCCGAGCAGGAGCCGTTGGAGCAGGTGACCGAGCAGGCTTGCCCGTCCTCGTCGATCACGGCGACGTGCGTGGTCGAGCCGAGACGCTCACCGCCGTCGAGGAAGCGTGCGACGAATGCGGGGTCGTCGAGCCCGTCCAGGAACTCGGGCGTGCGCTCGGCCTGCGTGTGCTCCATGACCTCGACGATCCGCTCGACGCCCGGTGGCCCGGGATCACGATCGAGCAGACCGAGGGCCTGGGCGATCAGGATGCCTCCGGCTGAGGGCGGGGGATTGGTCAGGATCTCGCGGCCGCGGTAGCGACCCTGCACCGGGGTGCGGTCGACGACGCGGTAGGCCGCCAGGTCCTCAGCGGTCAGCAAGCCGCCGCGGGCGCCGACCCATTCGGCGATCGCCGCTGCGATGTCACCGGTGTAGAAGGGCTCCGGTCCCTCGAGCGCCAGTCGCTCCAGGGCGTCGGCGAGCTGCGGCTGGCGCAGCGTCTCGCCGGCGCGTGGCAGCGTTCCCCCGGGGGCGAACAGCGAGGCCGCTTCCGGCGTGGAGGTCACGATCGCGCCCAGGATGTCGAACAGGTAGGCCTGCTGGACGGTCAGCTGAACGCCTCGGCGGGCCAGCTCGGCCGCGGGCCGAACGAGCTCGGCGAGCGGCACCCGGCCGAAACGTGCCGCTGCCTCGCAGAGACCGAGGGGAACCCCATAGGTCCCGACCGAGGCCGAGCCGATGTTGAACACCTGGATCGCATCCCCGAACGACACGTCGATCGGGATCAGCTCGGCGCGGGCGCTCGCCGCGGCACCCCGGCCCGGCGCCTCGACGAAGAAGTCGAGCAGCACCGGTTTCTGGCCGGGGACGACAACCAGCATGTAGCCGCCGGCCCCCAGGCCGGTCAGCAGCGGCTCGCAGACGAACGAGGTGGCCATCGCGGCGAGCGCCGCGTCCACGGCGTTGCCGCCGTCGCGCAGCACGTTGGCTCCGGCACGCGCGGACAGGGGATGACCGGCGGCGATTACACCGAGCTGAGGCCCGGCCACGGTCCCGGCTATCGCCTGGGCATGAACTCGGGTACGTCCAGCTCCGATGAGGAGGCAGACTGACGTTCCCGGATGCGACTCACCCGCGGCTCGCC
>DATCPD010000202.1:0-13196 GCA_036564325.1 Solirubrobacteraceae bacterium
AGGTGGTGGACACCACCTCCGGACCCAGCACCGCGTTGGCGAGCAACGGACTCACGGTCGACCCGGCCACCGATTGGAAGGCGGTGTTCGATCTCGGGACTCGGAAGCACCCGGGCGACCCGAACGCCGGCGCCGGCCCACCCGCGGACGCCGAGAATCAGATGTCCGCCGTGGCCGTGCAGGGGGCCGCCGAGTACCTCGGCTACTGCGGCGGGTGCGACCCGGTCAAGGGCCACGCCACCTTCGGATCCGGGATCGCCACCAATGTCGGCGGCTCCGCGCCTGCGGCGGCCGGCTCCTCCAGCGGCTGGCGCATCGCGGCGGCCGGCGGATTGCCCCACCGGATCATCACCTCGCTGGCGATCGATCCTCTGAACCCGCGTCACGTGTTCGTCACCCTGGGGAGCTCGACGCTGCGGCCGTTCGCCCCGCGGGGAGCGCTCGGCAACGACGGCGTCGCCACGCACGCCGGCGCCGTCTACGAATCCCAGGACGCCGGCCAGAGCTTCACGAACGTCTCCGGCAACCTTCCGGCCATCGGGGCGGCGTGGGTGGCTTTCCACCGGCGGCAGCTGGTCCTCGCGGACACGGTCGGCGTGTTCGCCTCGACCGGCAACGTCTCAAGGACGCGGATCAGCCGTCTTCGCTACGGGGTGCTCGGGCGCGGGCTTCCATCGGTGTCGGTGTTCTCGCTGACCTTCTCGCCCGGCGATCCGGACCTGATGGTTGCGGCTACGTTCGGGCGAGGGGTGTGGACGTACCACTTCGCCCGCCATTAACCGCAGCGGCGCTGAGCGCCAACTCGATCTGCTGATGGTGATGGATCAGCGCCGGCTCGTTGCGTCCGTACACCACCTCGGGCATCAGGCCCGAGCGGAGTGAGCGGTGGATGTCCTGCTGCTGGCCGAAGTCCTCCTCGAACACGACCTTGGTGGTGAAGCGAACGTTTGCCTCCCAGAACGTGCGCTCCTCGTCGGTGGCGGGCGCCCGGGGCACGTAGAAGCGCACCGTGACGCGGGTGCGATGGGGATCGTCGGGCTCGGGGTACATGTCCCACAGCTCGGCGTGCCCGCTCATCGGCAGGTTGATGGCAACGCTCGGGAACAGGATGTAGACGATCGACGAGTTGGCGCGCAGATCCCACTCGCTCTCGGGAAGCTCGAGCAGCCTCGTCACCTCCTTGCGCATCACCACGCCGCGGGTGTGCGGGCCGAAGTTCTCGCCCACGAACGGGGTCGAGAGCATGTCCGGGGCGAGCGTGTTGCGGTGCAGCGAGAACACGTGGTAGCTCTCGAGAAACGTGTCGTGGATCAGCTTCCAGTTGGCGTCGAACAGGCCGGTGCGCTCCGACAGGAAGTGCCAGCTCCCGAAGTCATAGTCAGCCACGTCCGGGCCGAGTCCGGCCAGCGCGGCTTCGATGTCGATCGCCCGGGCGCCCCCGGCTCCCACCGCCGCGAAGATCAGGCCGAAGCGCTCGGCGACGGGGAGCGGGATCAGGCCGAAGTCGCAGCGCTCGAGCTCTTCGAACGCGTCACGAGCCAGCGGCTGGCCGAGCAGATCGCCGTTGAGGTCATACGCCCACGAGTGATACGGGCACTTGAGGGCTCGCCCGGGGCGCCCGCGGCCGCTGAACACACGGCCGCCCCGGTGCCGGCAGATGTTGAGGAACGCCCGCACCTCCGCGTCCTCGCCGCGAATCAAGAGGACCGGCACTCCCGCGACCTCGCGGGCCAGGCAGTCCCCTGTCGACGGCAGATCCGCACCCAGCGCCACCACCAGCGGCTGGTCACGGAACAGCGCCGCGGTCTCGGCCGTCAACCGCGCGGGATCGGTGTACACGGCGGCCGGCTGATGGAACACGGCCGGGGCCATCGTCGTCGTGTGCGCAGCACGCAACGCAAAGAAGCGCCGAAGGATCTCCTGCTGTGTCGCTCTGTTCATCGTTGCCGTCCTGCGCCGAGGATCCGGCCGATCAGCTCGTCAAAGCCTATCCCGGCCGCGTCCGCGGCCTGCGGCAGCAGGCTCGTCTCGGTCAAGCCGGGAATCGGGTTCGCCTCGAGCACGTACAGCTCCTCGGTCTCGCGCTCGAGTATCAGGTCGACCCGGGCAAAACCCGAGCACCCGAGCAGCGTGTAGACCGACAGCGCCAGCGCACCGGCGCGCTGCGCCAACGCATCATCGAGCTCGGCCGGGCAGACGAACCGCGTCCGCCCGATCTCGTAGCGGCTTTCGAAGTCGTAGAAGTTCTCCTCCTGGGGAACGGCTTCGACGATCGGAAGCGCCCGGGGCACCCCGTCCTCCTCGATCACCGACACCGCCAGCTCGCGTCCGGAGACATAGCGCTCGAGCAGGACCTTGCGGTCATAGGAGAACGCCGCCACGAGCGCGGCCGGAACGTCGGCCGGGGTCCGCGCGAACTTGATCCCGAGCGCCGACCCCTGACTCGCTGGCTTGACCACGATTGGGAACCGGAGCCGTTCCTCGATCGCGGGCAGCGCCTGCGCGGCGCCGAGTGCCTTGAACGCGGTCTCGTTGAAGGCGAAGAAATCGGGCGTGAGGATCCCGCTGTCGCGCATCGCGTGTTTGGCCAGCACCTTGTCCGCTGCGCGGATGCACGCGGATACGCCTGAGCCGGTATAGGGGATCCCCATCGCCTCGAGCAGCTCCTGCACAGTGCCATCCTCGCCGTCGCGACCGTGCAGCGCGACGAACGCGATCTCGGGCGCGGCCGTGGTCAGCCGTTGCACAAGATCGCCGTCCACGTCGATCGGGATCACCTCGTGGCCGAGGCGCTCGAGCGCGTCCTGCACCCGGGCTCCCGACTTCAGCGATACCTGGCGCTCAAGGGACCGGCCGCCCTTGAGCACTGCCACGAGGCTCATCCGGCGCGCTTGCGCGGGAGCTGCAGCACCTTGGCCAACTCGGGATCTGGCGTGGGCACGGCCGCCTCGTTCGCCGGTACCTCTCCTCGCCGGGGAGCGTTGCGAGGCGCTGCGCCGGTCAGCGTGCTGTACAGGCCGACCTGCTCGCGCACGACCTCGCCGATCCGGCGGATCCCCTCGCGGATCTCGTCCTCGTCGACGCCGGAGAAATTCAGGCGCATCGCGGAGCCTCCGCGGCCGTCGACGTACGCGGCGCGGCCGGGAACGAAGGCGACGTGCTCCTGCAGAGCTCGGGCCAGCAGATCCGTCGTATCGATGTAATCCGGCAGCGTGGCCCAGATGAACAGGCCGCCCTGGGGATGCGTCCAACGTGTCTCGCGCGGAAAGTGCTCGGCCAGCGCGTCCAGCATCACGTCACGCCGCCGTCGATAGATCTCGATCAGCGAACGGACGTAGTCCTCCCACGGACCTGAGTCGAAGTAGGCGCTGACGAAGTACTGCGAGATCGAGGACGAGCACAGATCGGAGGCCTGCTTACCGATCTTCATCTTGGCCAGCACCGGAGCCGGGGCGACGGTCCACCCGAGACGGACGCCGGGAGACAGGATCTTCGAAAACGTGCTCGCGTAGATCACGAACTCGTCGTCGAGCGAGTAGAGCGTGGGCAGCGGGTCGCCCTCATAGCGAAGCAGGCCGTACGGGTTGTCCTCGAGCACCAGCAGCTCGCGTTCCCCCGCGATGCGGACCAGCTCACGCCGGCGCTCCAGCGACATCGTCACGCCGGCCGGATTGTGGAAATTGGGCACGGTGTAGATGAACTTCGGACGGCGCCCGCTGCGGTCGAGCTCGGCCAGCGTCGACTCGAGCTCGTCGATGCGCATCCCGTCGCGATCCATCGTCACCTGGACGACGTCGGCCTGGTAGGCGCAGAAGGTTGGCACCGCGCCCGGGTAGGTCGGGGCCTCGGTGACCACCACGTCGCCCGGATCGAGCAGCGTCTTGCAGACCAGATCGATCACCTGCTGGCCGCCGGTGGTGACCAGCACCTCGTCGGGATCGACGTCCATGCCCTCGGCCAACATGACCTGGGTGATGCAGCGCTTGACCAGCATCAGGCCTTCGGTCGGTCCGTACTGAAGCGCGCGCGCACACGAGTCCGCGGCCACGGTCCGCATCAGCGAGGCATAGGAGTCGGGCGGGAACGTGGACGTGTCGGGCATCCCGCCGGCCAGCGAGATCACATCCTCGCGCTCGGTCAGCGCCATCAGGTCCCGCATCGCCGATGACTTCATCACCGTGGTTCGCTCGGCGAACAGGGCCGCGTATCGTTCGATGTCGCGAGCCGTGGATCTCGGCCGCCGGCTCCCCGGGCCACGCCCGTCAACACCGGAGCCGCGGCTCATCGGCGTCTCTGCACTATCGTCACGCTCCCTCACGGTACAGCACGATGCACCTCGTCTTCGACATCTTCCAGGGGATCGGCGTTGCGGCCGCTGTGGGAATCCGCCCGTTCCTGCCCGCCCTCGTCGCCGGCGCGCTCGCCGCCGGCAACGTCGAGATCCACTTCACGCACACGGATTATTCTTTCCTGCAGAGCGGGCCTTTCCTGCTCATCCTGGCGGTGCTGGCGGTCGTACTGGTGGTGGCGGAGAGTCGGCTTGCCGCAAGGCGCCTTGAGGGCGGCCCCGGCGCGCTCCTGCTCGCGGCCGCCGCGGTGGTGCTCGGCGCGCTGTTCTTCGCGGCTTCGCTGTGCCGCGGGCACTACGCCGTCTGGCCGGGATTCATCGGCGGAGTGATCTGCGCCGTGATCGGAATTCTCGCCACACGGCCGTTGTTCGGCCGCGTCCGCGCGCGGCTGGACGACAGCGCCGCCGCAGCCGTCCCGTTGTACGCGGAGGCCATCGGCATCCTGCTTGCGGGGCTGTCGGTGGTGGCGCCGCCGGTCGGCGTGATCGGCCTCGCGCTGCTGCTCTGGCTGCTGTTCGCGGGTCGCCGGCGCGAGGGCCAGAAGTACGCGGGCCTGCGGATCCTCAGGTGAGCGCCCAGCCGACCAAGAAGCTCGTGCTGGTCGTAATCGACGCGCTCAAGCCGGAGATGCTCGAGCGTGCGATTGCCGCCGGCCGTGCGCCCGCGCTGGCCAGGATCCGCGAGCAGGGCGTGTACGTCGAGGACTGCGTGGCGGCGTTCCCGTCGGTGACCCCCGTCTGCGCGGCTTCGATCACCACCGGGGTGGGACCGGATCTGCACCACATCCCGAGCATGAACTGGTACCACCGCGAGGAACAGCGCTACGTGGAGTACGGCTCGAGCTTCTCCGCCAGCCGCCAGTTCGGCGTCCTGCGCTCACTCACCGACACCGTCTACCGGATGAACGCCGAACACCTTTCCCGCGAGGTCGACACCGTCTTCGAGTCGCTCGACGACGCCGACGTGCGGACGGCCGGCACCACGTACCTGATCTACCGCGGGCGCCATCAGCACGAGGTGGCCAACGAGACGGCTCTGGCCCGGATCGTCACCTCGACCTTGTTCCGGCGGACCATCGACGGCCCGCAGGAGCTGTTCTACGCCGACCTGTACGCCAGCCGCAAGACAGGATGCCGGGGCCAGCTGGGTATGCCTGGCATTCGCGACCAGCACACTGGCTGCGTGGGGGCGTACCTGGTCGAGCACGACCTGTTCGATTTCCTGCTGTTCTCGCTGCCCGACAACGACGCGTTCTCGCATAAGAACGGTCCCCACGCCCAGGTCACCTCGATCGCCGCGGCCGATCGGCAGATTGAGCGGTTGATGCATGCCGCCGGGGGTCCGGACGCGTTTCTGGAGGAGCACGCGGTGATCGTGTGCTCCGATCACTCGCAGGCGCCGGTCGAGGAGCGCATTCGTCTCGACCGCGCGTTCGAGGACTTCGAGGTGGCCACGCCGGGCGGCTCCCGGGCGGCCACGGGCGAGATCGCGCTCAGCCCGGCGCAGCGCTCGGCGATGATCTACGCGCTCGACGAGGATCAGCGCGAGCAGACGATCGGCCGCGCAGTCGAAGTGGTGGGTGAACTCGAGGGAGTCGATCTGACCATGTGGCGGGGGGACGGTGCCGACCACGAGGCCCGCGTGCGCAGCGCCCGAGGCGAGCTCAGGTTCTCGCCTGATGGCGACGTCGAGGACCCCCGGGGCCGCCGCTGGAGCCTCGACGGAGAGCTCGCGGCGCTGTCGGCCAAGGTGCAGGACGGACGTTTCCTCAGCCTCGACTACCCGGACGCGCTCGAGCGCATCTGGTCGGCGCTCACCTGCCCGACGGCAGGCGACGTGCTGCTGTCGGCCGCCCCTGGCTATGAGTTCGTCGACTGGGGGGGCTCCGACCACGTTGGGGGTGGCAGCCACGGCTCCCTGCACCGCTCTGACTCCCTGGGAACGCTGCTGTGGTGCGGCACCGGCCCGGGCTCGCGGGACGTCCGCGAGCAGTGGTCGTTGCGCGACGTCGCCCCGATGATCCGCGAGCATTTCGGCGCGGACCACGACCCGCGGGCCGATTAGGGGCCGGTTAGCTCGCCGGCGAGCTTAGGGTGCTCCGACATCCCACCGATACATTCACGACATGTCAGAAGAGTTGACCAGCGCCCTAGAGCTTCCATTTCGGGTTCGCTTGCGCCATGGCGTGCGTCAGACGCAGAACTGGCTGCAACTGATCCGCTTCGCCACCGTCGGCGCGAGCGGGTACGTCGTCAACCTCGGAGTGTTCGCGGGCTGCGTGCATCTGCTGAGCATCGACTACCGGATCTCGGCGGTGATCGCCTTCGTGGTGTCGGTCATCAACAACTTCTGGTTGACCCGCCACTGGACCTTCGCTGCCAGGCACGAGCACCCGATCCTCCAGGCCGTCCGCTTCTTCGCCGTCTCGCTGGTCGCCTTTGCGTTCACCTACGTCGTGCTGATCGTGCTCGTCGACAGCGCCGGTGTGAGCAAGGTTCTCGCCCAGGCGATGGCCATCGTGGCGGGCACGCCGCTGTCCTTCATCGGGCAGAAGCTTTGGAGCTTCCGCGCGTAGGCGCGCGGCTCGTCACGCTGCTCGCGCTCCTCGGAGCGCTGCTCGCGCCGATCGTCTGGACTCCCGCGGCGAGCGCCGCCGGGCCAACCATTTCGTCCCGGGCCACCGACCCGAACACGCCGGTTCTCGTCCCCTCGGCGAAAACGCCGCCCGCGGGTTATCGCTTGACCGCGGCACGAGTGCAGCGAATCGCCGCCCGGGCGCCGAAGATCGTCGACGAGCTCCGCCGCCACCCTCGCGCAATCCCGTACGAATACACCAAGGGCCCCGGCCGCTGGCAGGTGAGTTGGTTCTCGGTGGGACGCAGCCCGAAGGAGCTCGCGCAGGTCTACGTCGACGACGCCAGCGGGAAGGTCACCGAGGCGTGGACCGGCTTCCAGGTGGCATGGACCATGGCCCGTGGATATTCCGGCGCCTTTGGCGAGCGCGTCAACGCCTGGTACGTGTGGATTCCGATGTGCCTGCTGTTCGTCGCGCCCTTTTTCCCCTGGCGAAGGCGGCCGACGCTACTGCACCTCGATCTGGCCGTGCTCCTGGCCTTTTCGATTTCCCTGGCCTTTTTCAACCAAGCCGAGATCGGGATCTCGGTGCCGCTTGTCTATCCGTTCCTGCTCTACCTGCTCGTCCGCATGCTGCTGCTCGGGTTCGGCCGCGGTCGCGCGCGCGAGCCGCTGCGGCTGATCGTGCCCGTGTCATGGCTGGCCGTCGCGATCGTGTTCCTGGTGGGTTTCCGGATCGGGCTCAACGTGACCAACTCCAACGTGATCGACGTGGGCTACGCCGGCGTGATCGGCGCCGACAAGCTCGTGCACGACAAGCCGCTGTACGGAGGCTGGCCGCACGACAATGCCAACGGCGACACGTACGGGCCGGCCAACTATCTCGCCTACGTCCCCTTCCGTCTGCTCTTCGGGTGGAGTGGGACCTGGGACGATCTGCCGGCGGCTCACGCCGCGGCGATCATGTTCGATCTGCTGACGCTGGTCGGGATGTTTCTCCTCGGTCGGCGCGCCCGGGGGCCGACCACCGGCGTCGTGATGGCGTACGCGTGGGCCGCCTACCCGTTCACCCTGTACGCGCTCAGCTCCGACAGCAACGACACGCTGGTCGCGCTGCTGATCGTCGTTGCCTTCCTGCTCGCGAGCTCAGCCCCGGCGCGCGGAGTGGCCGCGGCCTGGGCGGGACTGACCAAGTTCGCGCCGCTGGCGCTGGCGCCGCTGCTGCTGCGCGGCACCGGAGATTGGCCACGTAGGCGCTCGATCGCCGCCTTCATCGTCGCCTACGCATTGGCCGACGGGGTGGTGATGCTGCCGGTTCTGCTCCACCATGACCTGGGCGCGTTCTGGCGTGACTCGATCTCCTACCAGGCGGGCCGTGGCTCGCCCTTCTCGGTCTGGGGGTTGTGGGGAGGCCTTAGCCTCGAGCAGCATCTCGTCCAGGGCGCCGCGGCCGCGCTGGCCCTGGCAGTCGCGTTCGTGCCCCGGCGCCGCGGGCTGGGCGAGGTGGCGGCGCTGGGGGCCGCCGTCCTGATCGCTCTGGAGCTGGGGATATCCCACTGGTTCTATCTCTACATCCCGTGGTTCTTCCCGCTGGTGATGCTCGCGCTGCTTCTCGCACACCCTCGGAGCCGCCAAATGCAGGACCTGCCGGGCTGGCCCGTCGAGCAGCCGGAGCTGACCCCGGGAGCCGTTCCTAGCTGATCCCGGGGGCCGGTTCGAGCACCTGCTCGATCGCCGCGGCTCGCAGCGACCCGCCGGTCCGCACCAATACGCCGTTCAGCCACGGGTCCTCTGCCGAGGTTTCGAACTTCACCGGCATCCGGGTGATCATCGCCTCGAGGGCCTGCTCCCGCTTGACGCCGATCACTCCGCCGCGCGGGCCAGTCATGCCGACGTCGGTGATGTAAGCCGTGCCCCCGGGCAGCACTCGAGCGTCCGCGGTCGGGATGTGCGTGTGGGTTCCGAGGACGGCCGTGACGCGGCCGTCGAGGTGCCAGCCCATTCCCACCTTCTCGCTCGTGGCCTCGGCATGCATGTCCACGAGCACGTGGTCGACCTGGCCCTTCAGCGAGTGCAATGCGGCGTCCACCTCAGTGAACGCCGGCCGTCCCGCGTTCATGTACAGGTTCCCTGACACCGAGATCACCCCGAGCCGTGTGGAGTCATGGCTAACCACACACGTCCCGTGTCCGGGTTGGCTGCGGAGGAAGTTCACCGGCCGCAGGATCCGCTCGTGCTCGTCGAGATAGGGGTAGATCTCGCGGTGGCGATAGGTGTGGTTGCCGAGGGTGATCACGTCCACGCCGGCGGCGAACAGGCTGTCGGCGATCTTGGGAGTGATTCCCAGACCGCCGGCCGCGTTCTCCCCGTTGACGACGACGAAGGTCGGGGACAGCCGCTCCCGCAGCTGGGGCAGCAGCGCCAGCAGCGTCCTGCGGCCGATCCCGCCGACGACGTCGCCGATGAACAGGATGCTCACGTCTGCTGCGGTCACGTCTTCTCGACCCGCATACTTCCATCTGCATGTTCGAACGGCTTCATTGGCGGAGAGGGCCGGCCCCGGATGTGCCTGCGCGTGCGCCGGAGGAACGCGCGGGCGCCGACGAGCCTGAGGACGCCGCCGCGCAGGAGATGGCGGCGGAGGACGCGGCGGGCGGTGGCGAGTCCCATCCGACCGCGGTAGCCGTCCCCGTCGCCCCGGTCATCGTCCCGCGCTGGATCCAGCTGGTCCTGCTGCCTATCGCCCTGCTCGGCCTGTGGGCACTCGCGCGCGCGGCGGGCCCGGTTCTCCTGATCCTGGTCGCCGCGAGCACCGTGGCTCTGATCCTAAACCCGCTCGTCAAGATGATCGAGCACCGCGGCGTGCGACGCGGGTTGTCGATCCTCGCCGTCTATCTGTCCGGCTTCGCGCTTCTCGGCGGCGTCGGCGTGCTGCTGACCGACACGATCAGCACCCAGGTCAGCCACCTGCAGAAGGACGTGCCGCAGCTGGTCAACCAGGCCAACCATGACCTGGCCAACCTTCAGAACTGGCTGAACAACCAGGGGATCAAGGTCCACATCCAGCAGCAGGGCCAGACGGCGCTGCAGACGCTCCAGAAGACGATCCTCAAGCGCTCCAGCGCGATCGTCTCGTTCTCCCGGGACCTTCTCACCCAGATCGTGACGATCTCGTTCGACCTTGTGCTCGTGCTGGTTCTCTCGATCTACCTGCTCGTCTACGGCCGGGAGATCGGAAATCTGGTCCGGCGGATCATGCCGCCCGGGGACGGCACGCCGGAGGACGACTTTCAGCTGCTGGTCCAGCAGGCGGTGTTCGGCTATGTCCGCGGTCAGCTGCTGTTCAGCTTCATCATGGGCGCCAGCGCCTCGCTGTCGCTGTGGATCTTCGGTGTGGCTGGCATCTTTCCGGACGGCCAGCACTACGGGCTGTTCTTCGGGATCTTCTACGGGCTGATGGAGTTCATCCCGTACATCGGGCCGATCATCGGGCCACTGCCGGCGATCCTGGTCGCGCTGTTCAACGACCCGATCTCGGCCCTCTGGGTTGTCCTGCTGTTCGTCGCGCTGCAGCAGCTCGAGGGGCACATCGTGGCGCCACAGGTGTTCCGGATCTCCCTGCGGATCAACCCGATCCTGATCATCCTGGGGCTGCTCATCGGCTACCAGCTGTACGGGATCGCCGGATCGCTGGTGGCCTTGCCTGTGGCCGCGGTGATCCGTCAGACCGTGATCTACCTCCGCCGCCATCTGGTGCTGGAGCCCTGGGTGGTGGGGGCGACCGCGGGTCCGGGCGGGGACGTGCTCCTCGCCGGCCGAGAACCCTGCCCGGAATGCGGCGCGAGTGCCTCCTCGGAGGACGCGTTCTGCCGCTCGTGCGGCGCCACGCTGCGCGAGCACGTGCAGACACGCGGATAGCGTTCACCCGCCGTCGGGCCGGTAGCCTCTCCGATCCGTGCCCACCACCGTGCCAGCAGGCCACAGCAGCACGACGCTCGCGGCGCGCTCGCTGACCCGCCGCTTCGGCTCGCGGACGGCGCTGAGCGCGGTGAGCTTCGAGCTGCAGGCGGGCGAGCTCGTCGCGATCATCGGCCCCAACGGCGCGGGCAAGACCACGCTGCTGTCGATCCTCGCCGGGATCCTCGAGCCGAGCGAGGGTGAGAGCACGCGCTCCGCGCACGACGTCGGCTGGGTTCCGCAGCAGCCCGCCCTCTACTCAAAGCTGTCGGTGGCCGAGAACCTGCGGCTGTTCGCGCGGCTCGAGAAGCTGGCCGACCCTGAGGCTGCCGTGACCCGGATGCTGGCCCAGACGGGCCTCGAGGAGCGCGCGACGGAAGAGGTCGGACGGCTCTCGGGGGGCAACCAGCAGCGGGTCAACATCGCCATCGGCCTGCTGCGCGAACCTCCCGTGCTCCTGCTCGATGAGCCATCGGCCTCGCTCGATCCGCGCCAACGAGAGCGACTGTGGGAGTTCATCGGCGGACTCGCGGGCCGTGGAACCACGGTTGTCTTCACGACCCACAACGTCGCCGAGGCGGAGCGCTACGCCGATCGCGTGATGGTGCTGGTCGACGGAGAGCTGCTCTTCACCGGCACCCCGGCGGAGCTCGAGCGGGCGGTGGGCGGCAGCACGCGTGATTTCGAGGGTGCGTTCGTGCGCTTCCTGCACGAGCGCGGACACTGATCTCGGGCTGGCCTGCTCGTGCGCTGGCTGCTGGTCAAGGACCTCCAGATCCTCAGGCGCTCGCCGTTGCTGGTCGGCCTGCTGATCGTCTATCCGATCGCGATCGCCCTGATGATCGGCTTTGCCCTCTCGAGCCCGCCGGGAAAGCCGAAGGTCGCGTTCTTCAGCGAGGTGCCGACCGGCAAGGGGAAGATCAGCTTCGGCAGTCAGCAGATCAATGTCTCCCAGTACGCCAGCCAGCTGTTCCAGGCCATCGATCCGATCAAGGTGCATTCCCGCGACGAGGCGATCGCCAAGGTTCGCGACGGTGAGGCGCTGGCGGCGCTGATCATCCCCTCCGATATTCCGGCGCAGATCCAGAGCCTCGTCACCACCGGTGTCGGGACGCCCACCGTCGAGCTGTATCTCAACTCGCGGGACCCGATCGAGCGCCAGTTCGTCGACCAGGCGATCAAGGCGCGGCTGAACGACGTCGAGCAGGCGGTGTCCAAGCAGGTGCTGCGAGTGGCCACGAGCGATCTTCAGCAGGTGCTCAACGGCGGCAGCATCCAGTTCCTGGGTCAGAACTTCCCGTTGCTCGGGCTGCGCAACTCGCGGACGATCATGCAGGGGACGCTCACCTCGCTGCCGCGGAACTCGCCCCTGCGGCCGGCGGTGCGGCAGGTCGTGGCATTCGCCAACCTCGCGATCGAGGGGCTGGGCTTCGCCAGCCCCGTGCTCGGCTCGATCGGGACCCCACTGACCGTCGACCAGACCGAGTTGGCGGGCCGGAGCACCCCGGCCGACCTCTACGCCGCGGCGATCGCCGTGATCATCTCCCTGATGTTCGTCACCGTTCTGCTGGCGGCGGGAATGCTCGCCGTCGAGCGCTCCGAGAACGCCTACGCGCGTCTGGTCCGCGGCCTCGTCACCCCGGGCCGGCTGTTGTGGGAGAAGATCCTGCTCGCGGGAGGCTGCGCCGGCGCCGTAACCCTGCTCATGTCGGTCTTCGTCTCGCTGTTCGTCCATCTCGACTGGGCGCGGTTCCCGCTCTGGGTGCTGGCACTGGCGCTCGGGGGTGCCGCCTTCGGCGCGCTCGGGGTGGCGATCGGCGCGCTCGCCCGTGAGGTCAGCGCCTCGTCATTGCTGGCGTTTCTGCTCTCCCTGCCGATCGCCTTCGTCGCGCTGGTACCGGCCAGCGCCGTGTCCAGCGCGCTGAAGACGGTGCTCGACGCCGTCGCCTTCGTGTTTCCGTTTCGCTCGGCGCTGCAGGCGGTGAGCAACGCGTTCAGCGGGACGCCACCCGGAATCGGCTGGCCGCTGGTTCACCTGGTGGTGCTGACCGCCGCGTTCTGGGTCCTGGCGCGGGTTGCGGTGCGGCGCTTCGCCTAGGGCAGCAGCACTCGGCCGGGGGATGGACGACCCGCGCGACGTGGTTGCTTTCGCTCCCGCATACGAGGCATCAGAGCCACCACGTCCGAAGGCGGGTCCGCGTGAGCGAACCTCACGGGACTCGAAAAAGCGTTAGCGCCCGACGGTGCGCCGGAAAATCAACCCGCAGATCGCCGCGATGATGATCAGGACGATCGGCCATCCCGCGCTCGTGACGC
>DATCPD010000209.1:0-26667 GCA_036564325.1 Solirubrobacteraceae bacterium
CGCCGGGGGGCGCCCCGCCAGGATCCGCTACGGCGGCGCCCGGTGCGGAGGGATCCTTGACGTTGACGCCGGGCTGCTGCGGGCCCAGCCACGAGTAGCAGGAGCGGTAGCGCGCGCCGTATTGCTTCAGCGAGGTGGAGATCGTCGCGGGAGTGGCGTAGGGGGTGCACATCGCGCTGACGAAGGCATCGACGGTCAGCTGATGGCCGAAGGGACCGAAGGTGTTGATGGCCAGCGGCTGGTTGAAGACGTACTGCAGCAGCGCCTCGAGCCCGGTGTAGCCCTGGCCATTCGGGCTGCGCGGGTCCTTCTCGACCGCGCGGTTACGACTGTCGAGGTCGTGAAGGACGATGGCGAGGTTCTGACCCACCTCGGGCGTGCTCTTGGCGAACGTGTTGAGGTGGGTGATCGTCGGACGCGCCGCACGCACCGCGACGATCCCGGTGACCGAGGCCTGACCGAGCGACTTGAGTGCCGGGACGGCCGAGCGGGAGAACGAGGGCAGGTCGGTGAACAGCCGGTTCAGCTGGCCCGAGGCGGCGTTCAGGTTGGCCAGCACGGGGGTGTTCGCGTCGGTGGCGGCGCCGAGCCGCGCCAGCGCCGGGCGCAGCTGCTCCAGGAACGGCGGCAGGCGCTGCAGGCTCAGCCGCAGGTTGGCCTGCTGGGTGGCCGTGTCGGTGGCCGCATTGTTGGCCTCGATGATGAACCGCTGGACCTGGGTGCTGTTGTTGGCCAGCGCCGTGATCACCGAATCGGAGCTGGCGGTGAGCTGCTGCAGCGTGTGCGAATCGTTGCCGAGCAGGTTCAGCAGGTTGTCGGTCTCGGTCAGGGCGGGCACCGCGCGGCGCAGGGCGGCGGCCAGATCGCCTGAGCGTCCCGCCACGGCGGCGCCGAGCTCGTTGATGATCAGCGTGAACCGCTGGCGGTAGGGCATCCGCATGACGTTCTGGAGGAAGTCGGCGGGGATCGTCGAGGCGGTGCGAGTGACGGGGATCGTGCTGCCCGGCTTGAGCACGGGACCGTTGTTGCCGGGCTGGCACTCGATGAAGTACTCGCCGATCAGCGACTGCGGGCGCGTCTGGCAGAACGCGTCAGCGTGGAACGATCCGAGGCCGGGCTGCGTCACCTGCACGGTGACCAGCGCGTGGCATTTGGTGGGGTCGCCCTTGATGCACCCCGGGGGAAGGTCGATGCTGTTGATCGTGCCGGCCCGCACGCCGGCCACCTTGAAGTCCGCGCCGTTGACCAGGCCGAACGCGTTGTCGACCTCGATCTTGTACGTGCCGATGGCGTTGCCCTTCGAGGCGCCCAAGGTGAAGAACAGGAACGCGCCGACGGCGAGCAGGATCGATGAGCTCAGGAGGACGCGTTTCATGGTCCCGTCGGCACCTGGCTCGGGTTACACGGGAAGCCGCTCTCCGGGTACCAGACGGCGCCGCGCTCCATCGATCCCGGGCAGCGGTCGCCCTGGCCGCTGGTCAGCAGCCCGCCCTGGCCACCGGGGCTGCCGAAGGCCAGAACCTGCCGCAGCGCCGCCTGGAGGAAGTCGGGCAGCAGGTTCAGCGTGCCGTTCTCGATCGACCCGACGCCGACCACGGGAGCGACCCGGCTCGAGCCGCCGTTGGCGTCGATCGTGCCCGGATGGGTGTAGCCCTCGAACCAGCCGGTCAGATCCACGGCATACGGGCGAGCCGTCGCGAGCTCGGGGGTCGACTTGTTGAGCGCGATCGTCGACTGGGGGAAGGCGCCGAGCCGGCGCTTGCCGTTGGCGTTGATCGGGCGGACGGTCGCGGCGGCCAGCGGCTTGCCGAGGGCGGTGAGCTCGGTCAGGTCGTTGTTGGGACCAGGGCGCCGGACGATGTTCGCGAGGTCCCGGACGGTGGGCACGGACTGCTCGGCCAGCGGCTTCAGCTGCTCCAGCAGCAGCCTCAGCTTCGGCGCCACCGGCTTCGAGGCGTCGACCAGCGGCTTGACGTCGTTGAGCGCATTGCGGAGGTTCACGAACGTCGTGTTGGCCAGGCGCATGAACCCGGGCAGGCGCTGAATCGACTGACCGAGTGCGGTGTGCTGGGCCGCGAGCGCCTCGGTCGTGCTGGCCAGGTGCTGGACCAGACCGCTCAGGTCGGTGCGCCGCTGCGCGATGTCGGTGACCAGATTTCCGGACTTGACGATGAAGTTGGTGAACTTGCCCGTGTCGCGGTTGATCTCACGGAACAGCACGCTGCTCGAGGCCAGCGCCGGATTCAGATACGCGAACGCCGCCTGGGCGAGCTTGCCCGAGCCGGCGTACTGGCTGGCCGACCCCTTGAACACGTCCTGCAGGCCTTTGCGCGTGGGCGCGTCGAGCGTGTTGAACAGCTGGTCCAGGTCGACCGCGCTGGTTGTGTTCGCGGTCGTGATCGTGCCGCCGTTGTGGATCGCGGGGGCGTTGCCGGGGGCGAGCCGCAGGTCGACGTAGCGGTTGGCGATGCCCGACAGCGATAACTCTCGCACGGTGGCGTCGGTGCCCACGCGCAGCGGCTGGTAATTCGAGTCGGTGATCTCGAGCGACAGCCTCGCCTGCCCGTTCGGGGTCAGCTGGATGTCCGAGACGGTGCCGATGCTGTTGCCCGAGACCTCGACCAGGTCGCCGCTGACGATCTGGCTGGCGTTCTGGAAGACCGCGTTGACCTTGTAGCTCGAGCCGCTCCCGAGCAGGATCACGGCCACGGCGACGAGCACCACGACAACCGCGGCTCCTGCTGCGACCCGGCCGATCACTGACGAGTTACGCACGAACGCAACCTCGATGGGGCAACCAATCTCCTCCCGCCCGGGGTTGGGGGCTCACCCCGGCGCGTACGCGATGCGACGCTAGCAAGGCTGCTATTTCGGTGTCAATCTGGAACCCGGCCGCATCAGCCTGGAACCGGACGCAAAAGTGCGTTTTCCGGCGTGTCGGTTCTGCTGTTGGCATCGGGCAGATTCTCCCCCGACCGGCGCGCGTGCGCGCCGCATAGGCACTGCCTAGGCAGACCGTCGGGGACACGGCGGCGCTCGACGCCGCGCAGACCCGGCCGGACGCCCGGCGACCCCCGGTCGCGCAAGCCAGATACCCGGGGCGGGACTCGAACCCGCAATGCTCCGAGGAGCAGCGCTTTTTAAGAGCGCCGACTTTGCCGCTTTGTCTACCCGGGCGTGCCGCGGATCTTAGTCGCGCGCAGGACCGAAACTAATCCGCTGTTACGGTGTCCTGTACCACCGAGGACGTCGCTCACGAGCCCAGATGGAAGTCTCAGCTCTCAAACACTCCGGGGGCATCGGCCTTCACGCACGCTCGCCTCTACTGCGACTGCAGTCAGATGAGCGACTCGTCGCACTCGTGCGGCGCGGCAACAGCACCGCCTTCGAGGTGCTCGTGTCCCGCTACCAATCTCGGCTGCTCTCGTTCTGCCGGCATCTGCTCGGCACCCGCGAGGACGCCGAGGACGTGCTCCAGGAGGTCATGGCCGCGGCCTTCAACGCGATGATCGCCGACGACCGTCCGATCAACGTCCGGCCGTGGCTCTACCGGATCGCCCGTAACCGCAGCCTCAACCATCTCCGCCGGATCCAGGCGATCGGCGTCGACTCGATGGACGTCCACCTCTCCGAGCACGGCGTGAGCACGGCCGACAAGGTTCACGGGCGCGAGGAGTTCCGGCTGCTGGTCGGCGACATCCACGAGCTCCCGGAGACCCAGAAGACCGCGCTCGTGCTGCGGGAGATGGATGCGCTGTCCTACGAGCAGATCGCGGACGCGATGGAGACGACGGTGCCGAGCGTGAAGTCGCTCCTGGTGCGCGCGCGGGTATCGCTCGCCGAAGCCGCGGAGGCCCGGCTGCTGTCCTGCGAGGAGGTGCGGATCGAGCTCGGGGAGCTGGCCGAGGGCCTGCGCCGGCGCAGCAGCCCGCTGGTTCGCCGCCATCTGCGTGCGTGCAAGCGCTGCTCGGCCTTCCGGATTCAGCTCAAGCAGACGAATCGGGCGCTGACGGCGATCCTGCCGATCGGGCCGATGGTGATCCTGAAGAAGCTCGTGATCACCCACCTCGGGCATTCGGCGGGCTCGGGGGCGACCGCGGCCGGCTCGGGGGCCACCGCGGCCGGGTCGACTGTCGCCGCGGGTGGCACGCTGGTCGTCGGAGCGGGCGCCGGCGGATTCGTGTCCGCGGGCTTCGGGGCGATCGCCACCAAGGCTGCCGCCGGGCTCGCCGCCGCGGCGCTGGTCACCGCCGGCGCAGTCGAGGTCGGGCAACCGAGCCGGCCGCGCACGGTCAGGCACCCGACGGCAGCGGTGCTGGCGCCGGTGGTCGTTTCGCCCACGGTGTATGCGACGCGGTCGTGGGCGACGCCGGTGCACCAGCTCGACCGGCCGGCCAGGCTCGCCGCCGTGGTCGCCCGGCATCCGGACAAGGCGAAGGCGGCAACCGTCGCCGCGGTCGCGGTCAAGCCCGTCACCACGACAACCACCACCGCGACCACGAAGACCTCGACCGACGCGACCCCGCCGCCGGCGACACCTCCCGGACGCACGCAGACGCAGACCGACCCGACCGTGCTCACACCGCCCTCCCCGCCCCCGCCGACGATGACGACCGTGGCCGCCACGCCGCCACCGCCGACGACCGCGCCGGCGCCGGTGATCGCGCCGCCGCCGACCACCACCACCACGCCCACGACGACCACCACGACCTCGACGGCCCCGCCGCCCGCACCCAGCTCGCCGTAGTGGGCGAGATCGAGTTCGATCACTTCGCCGAGGTCGACATGCGGGTCGGCCGCGTGCTGTCGGTCGAACCGTTTCCAGAGGCCCGCAAGCCGGCCTGGAAGTTGGCCATCGACTTCGGCCCCGAGGTCGGGATCAAGCGCTCCTCGGCGCAGATCACGCATTACACGCGCGCGGAACTGCTGGACACGCTGGTTGTCGCCGTGGTCAACTTCCCCCCGCGCCAGATCGGGCCGGTCCGTTCCGAGGTGCTCGTCCTCGGAGCGCTGGACGACGTGGAGGGCGTGGTGCTGCTGCGCCCCGACCGCGGCGCGGAGCCTGGGTCGCGGGTCGGCTAGCCCGGCCCCGGCTTACGGACCCGGCTCGCCGCCGATGATCAGCGCGGCCTTCGGCTTACCGTCGACGTCGACGGAGTACGTCCCGGCGCGCAGACCCGGAATCAGCAGCGAGGCGTGCCCGTACGGGGCGACGCTGAGCGTGTGCGGCGCCGGCGTGCCGAGCGCGACCTGATGACTCGCGCCGTCAGCCGAGCTGATCGAGATCTGGAGCGCCAGGAACGCGGGGGCCGACACCGAGGCCGGGGTGAGCTTCCCGCCGGCGCGAAGCTCGAACCGCGCCGGGACCCGGGCGTTGACCGAGCCGCCGCCGGAGGATGAGCCGCCTGACGGGGCGGCGCCGCCGGTGGGCCTGGTGGTGCCCGGCGAGCCCGAGCCTGAGCCTGAAGTTGAGCCTGAGCCTGAAGTGGTTGTGCGTCCACGCGACGTCGAGGTCCCCGAGGTCGCGGTCAACGACGAGCTGGTCGAGCTGGACGCGCTGGACGCGCTGGACGCGCTCGTTAACGCGCTCGTCGAGCCCGAGCTCCCGCACGCGGCCAGCCCCGCGAGAACCGGCAGCAGCGCTAGGGCGACGAGGCGGCGCACGCGGTCAGGATACGTAGATCTGCAGCAGCCGCTCGAGGTAGCGCTCCTCCCCGTGCTGGCGGCGGGCGCGCTCGAGCGACGCCGCCCCCCGCGCCGCGCGCAGCTCCGGGTCGCGCCACAGCGCGGTGAGCCCCGCCGCCCACGCCGCGGGGTCCTCGGCGGCCACGATCCCCTCGGCGCCGACCAGCTCCGGCAGCCCGCCGCGATCGGACGCGAGCACCGGGAGACCGGCCGCGAGCGCGTCGAGCACCGAGTACGGGCACGGCTCCTCCCAGCGCGAGGGCGCGAGCACGACCGCGGCGCCGGCCCGGAGCCGGGCCAGCTCGTCGGGCACCACGCGTCCGGTGAACCGGACCTCGCCGCCCGCGGCCAATGCCCGCAGCCGCGCCTCATCCGGTCCGTCGCCGGCTATGACCAGCGGGATCGACGCGGCCCGGGCCGCCTCGATCGCCGTGTCGAAGCCCTTCTCCGCCACCAGGCGCCCGGTCGCCAGCGCGTAGGACCCCTCGCCTGCGCGCGAGCGCGTGGCCTGCGCGTCGTCGAGCACGAAGTTCGCCAGCGCGATCGACTTGTCGTCCGGGAGACCGAGCTCGCGCAGCCGGCCCAGGGTGGCTTCGCTCACCGCGACGAGCTGGTCGGCGTGGTCGACCAGCCGCCGCTGCTGGCTCGCGAGGCCCGCGGCGTACACCGCCGCCTCGGGCAGCGAGCCCCGGCAACGCAGGCGCAGGCCCGGGAACGTGTTCGCGCCGCGGCAGCGAAAGCACCGCTCGCCGTCCCGGTAGGCGATGGCGACGGCGCAGAACAGGCGGAAGTTGTGCAGGTGGAGGACGGTCCGCGCGCCGGCCGCGCGAGCGGCGGCGAGCGCCCGCCAGCCCAGCAGCGGATGGAGGTTGTGCGCGTGCACGACCTCCGCCCCGGAGCATCGCACGGCTTCGGCGACCTCCTGAGGATTGATTCCTCCCCCCAACAGGCCGCGCGCCGCCGTGACTGCACCTGCCTTCTCGCTGGAGCGCTCCAGCACCTCCACCTCGTGGCCACGGCTGCGCAGCAGCGTCGTGATGTCCGCGACGGCGCGCTCCTCGCCGCCCTCGTGGCGGTAGCGGTTGTGCAGCTGGAGGATGCGCATGGAAGTGGCCGCCCCCAGGCGCGAGCCGGGACCGCCATGGTGATTGTGGCAACGTCCCGCCCTCGTGGCGATCGCCCTCCTCACCACCTATCTGGCCGGGTACCGGGTCCCGCTCTACCAGCGGCTGCACGAACGCCACGGCGTCGAGGTGCTCTGCTACGGCGGCGGCGAGCGCTACGTGCCGGCCTGGTTCTCCGATCTCGACGCCCAGCTGGCCGACGCGCCGTTCCCCGCGCGGCGGCTCGCGGGACCGCGAGAGGCGCTCGCGGTGGGACAGACCTACGACGCGGTGATCGCGCCGTTTGCCGGCGGGGCGATCCTGCCCGCGGCCTACGCCGGCGCCCGGCGGCGCCGCCGCCCGTTCGTGCTGTGGGCCTCCGTCTGGGCCCAACCGCGATCGGCGGCCCACCTGCTCGCGCTCCCGGTGAGCCGCCACATCTATCGCCACGCCGACGCCGTCGTCGCCTACGGCGAGCACGTTCGCCGCTTCGTCCGGACCGTGCGCGGTCGCGATGACGACGTGTTCGTCGCCCCGCAGTCGGTCGAGCCGGAACTGTTCGCGCGGGAGGTATCCGACCAGGAGATCGAGCACTTCCGCGCCGCCCACGACCTGCCGCCGGGACCGATCGTCCTCTACGTGGGGAGGCTCGTGCCCGAGAAGGGCGTGTCCGTGCTGCTACGGGCGTTCGCCGCCGTGCCGGGTCCGGCCACCCTGGTGCTGATTGGCGACGGCCCGCTGGCCGGCCAGGCGCGCGACACGCCACGGGCACAGCTGCTCGGGCCGATGGCCCGCGAGGAGCTCCCGGTCGCCTACGCGGCGGCGCAGCTGAGCGTGCTCGCCTCGATCGCCACGCCGCGCTTTCGCGAGCCGTGGGGCCTCGTCTGCAACGAGGCGATGCACCAGGCGCGCCCGGTGATCGCCAGCGACGCGGTCGGGGCGGTGGCGGGCGGCCTGGTCCAGGACGGCGTCAGCGGGCTGGTCGTCCCCGCCGGGGACGGCGGCGCGCTCGCGCAGGCGATCTCCCGGGTGCTCGGCGACGACGAACTGCGCGCGCGGTTGGGGGCGGCCGCGCGGGCGGCGGTCTCGGCCTATACCTACGAGGCGATGGCCGCGGGGTTCGACCGCGCGCTGGCCAGAGCGATGAGCCCGTCGCCCACCGGCCCGTGAAACAGGCGGTGATCGAGCCGGAGCAGCGGATTGAAGATCGTCCGCCCGGCCCGGCCGGCGATCGGCGCGAAGCATGACGCGAGCCAGCTGAGCTCGAACCCGGCCCCGGCCAGCGTCCGCCCCAGCGTGCGGGGACCGTAATAGACGCGGTGATCGGGGTGGACCGACTCCCGGCCGGCCAGCGAGCGCAGGCCGATCTTCGGGCTGCACGCGTTCGGCACGGTCACGCACAGCTGCCCTCCCGGCGCCAGGAGCGCACGGCAGCCCCGCAGGAAGGAATCGGCGTCCGGGACGTGCTCGAGCACCTCGCCGGCGATGACCAGCGCGTAGCGCCCGCGCTCGGCGGCCGGCGCGCCGCTCACGTCGCTGAGCACGAATCGCTGATCGGGCAGCGCGCTCTGCACCAGCGCCAGCGCCTGCGCGTCCACGTCGAAGCCGGTCACGCGGCCCACCTTCACGAGCCGGGCGTGCAGCAACGATCCGCTCGCCAGCAGCTCGGCGGTGTACGGGCTGTCGGCACAGCCGAGATGGGCGACCTCCCGCGGCGTCTGCGCGCACAGCTGCTCGAGCCACGCCGCGCGGTCGGCGACGAGGGGCATCCGCAGCCGCTCGCCGCCGTGCATCTCGGCCGAAGAGGACGGCTGCGCCCCGGCGGGCGCGCTCACTGACCCACGGAGAACAGCGCCTCGAGGTCGTGGCGCGAGTAGACCTCGAAGGCAACCATCGTCTGGGTCCGGGTCACGCCGCTCAGCTGCGAGATCCCCTTCGTCACCACCTCAGCGAGCTGGTCGTGCTCGCGCAGGCGCAGGATGGCCACGAAATCCCAGTCGCCGGTCACCGAGTAGGCCTCGGCCACGCCCTCGATGCCGGCCAGCTCCCCGCCCAGCGAGCCGAGCGCCGCGCGCTCGGCTCCGATCAGGACGATCGCGTGGATCACGTCGAGTGCTCGTCGCCGGGCTCGAGCACCACGACGCTTGATTCGGTGGCCGACTCGACGTCGGACTTGAACGCCTGGGCGTCGGTCTCGATCGGCGGAAACGTGTTGTAGTGGCAGGGGATCACCGTCTTGGCCCCGACCAGCTGCGCCGCGTCGACCGCGTCCGTGCGGTCCATCGTGTAGTGGCCGCCGATGCACATCAGCGCGAGGTCGATCGGCGCGCGCTTGCCCACGAGCTGAAGGTCGGAGAACAGCGCCGTATCGCCGAGGTGGTAGACCACCGTGTCCTTGAAGTTGATCAGCAGCCCGGCGGGGGTGTTGACCGCGCCCTTCGGCGTCGTCGAGGTGTGCCAGGCCGGAACCAGCTTGGCCCAGCCCCAGTCGAACTTGACCGTGCCGCCGAGGTTGGGGTCGAAGACGTCGATCCCCTCCTCCCCCAGCTCGTTGGCGATCTCGACGATCGCCAGCACCGGAGCGCCGGTGCGCTTGGCGATGTCGACGGTGTCGCCGATGTGGTCGCCGTGCCCGTGGGTGAGCAGGATCGTCGTCGCGGAGACGTCATCGGCGCTGATCGCGGCCTTCGGGTTGCCGGACAGAAACGGGTCGATCAGGACGGTGGTATCGCCGTCGGACAGGGTGAAGCAGGCGTGGCCGAGAAATCGGACTTGGGTCATCGATCAATTCTCCTGTGTCGTGGGGTCGCCGGACGCGGCGCCGAGCTCGCGCGCCAGCTCGAATCCAACCGCGACGCCTACCAGCATGCCCAGACGCGTTTCCTCGGCGAGCAGCGTGCGCACGGCGCGGACGCGCTCATCTAGGTCTTCCCCGCCCGCCGCCTCGTGAACCGCCTGGTCGTTGGCGAGGTCGAACCATCCGCCCTCGGCCAGAGCGCTCGCGAGCACGCGCTGCAACGACGGCGCCGCACGGGCGACGACGTCCTGGGCCTCACGTAGCCGCTGCGGATCGGTGATCGCGGCGACCGCGGCATCGACGTCGGCTTCGCTGTAGGTGGGGTCCGGCACTCGCCTGGAGGATCATACGGGCGTGACCGTTCCGCTGACCTCGCTGTCCTCGGGCGCCGGCTGCGGGTGCAAGCTGCCGGCCGCCGAGATCACGCCGCTGCTGGCGCGGCTGCCGCCCGGATCGGCGGATCCGAACGTGCTGGTGGGCTTCGCCGGCGCCGACGACGCGGGGGTCTATCGCCTATCCGACGAGCTCGCGCTCGTGCACACGGTGGACTTCTTCACGCCGATCGTCGATGACCCTTACGACTTCGGCCGGATCGCCGCGACCAACGCGCTGTCGGACATCTACGCGATGGGCGCCACTCCGCTGAGCGCGCTCAACCTGGTCGCGTTCCCGCTGCGGCGCCTCGGTGAGGACGTCCTGCTGGCCATCCTGCGCGGTGCCGCCGCCGTGGCCGACGGGGCTGGCGTGGCGATCCTTGGAGGTCACTCGATTGAGGACGCGGAGCCGAAATTTGGAATGTCGGTCACTGGCATCGTCCACCCGACGGAGGTGATTACCAACGCGGGCGGGCGTGCCGGCGATGTGCTCGTGCTGACCAAGTCGCTGGGCGCCGGTGCGGTCTCGACCGCGCTCAAGCGGGGATTCGGCGACCCGCCGCTGGCCGAGGCCGTGTCGGTGATGACGACGCTGAACCGCGAGGCATCGGCCGCGGCGCGGCGCGCCGGCGCCCATGCCCTGACCGACGTGACCGGCTTCGGGCTGCTCGGCCATCTGCACGAGCTGGCCCTGGCCAGCGGCCTGGCGGCCGAGGTCGACGCGGAGTCGGTGCCGGCCATCGACGGCGTGCTCGAGCTGCTCTCAGACCCCGAAGGCCGGGCGCTGGCCGGGGGAACCCGGCGAAATCACGAGCACGCCGGGAGCTTTGCCAGCTTCGCCGGCTCGGTCGCGCCGGCTCGCCGGTGGCTCGTGTGCGACGCGATGACCTCAGGGGGTCTGCTCGCGGCGGTTGCCCCGGAGCGGGCGTCGGTCATGCCCGGCGCGGTGATCGGCCGGCTCGTGGACGGGCCGGCGGGCGCGATCAGCGTGTCGTAGCGCTCGCGCGGCCTAGCGCCGGTACAGCCGCGCCAGGAGCCAGCCGAAGCTCAGTCCGGCCAGCAGCCCGACCGCGTCTGAGAGCCAGCTGGCGTGGACCACGAGCGGCATCAGCGCGACCACCGCGGCCAGCACCCCGGCCCCGATCAGATCCCCGTCGATGTCCTCGCCGGCCCGCAGCGCCAACAGGTCGGGCAGCGCCCAGGCGCTGATCAGCGCCAGCGCGGCTCCGTTGGCGCCCAGCACGATCGGGAACGGATAGGCCGCCGCCGTCACGGCGGTCCCGCCGACGGCGCCGAGGGCGAACAGCACGAGCACCGGAATCCGTCCGTGGCGCCGTTCGAGCAACCATCCGAACAGCCCGATCGCGGCCAGGGTCAGGAACGCATAGCCGGTGTTGTCGTAGATGAAGGGCGCGCTCAGCAGCCGCCACCAGTGCGCCCCGGGCTTGCCCACCACCGCGAGCTGCTGCGGGCCCAGCGACGTCCGCCACAGCACGGTCCCGATCATCCCCACCAGCACCAGCGCCGCGGTCGCGTAGGGGCGGGAGTCCGGGCGGATCCCCGGGATCTCGTCGCGGCGCAGTCGTGGCAGCGCCGGCGTCGGGGGCCGGCGCTTCTCGCTCACCCGCCCTTCGCGATCGAGCTTAGGTGCCCGCTTGCGGAGTCGGTTCCCGCAGTACGGGCACTCCGTGATGTACGGGCTCACCTCTGAGCCGCAGCTCTTGCAGATCACGAACAGGTCCGGACCGCCGGTGCTCACGAATCGATTGTAGAGGGGGCGGTGGGCCCTGATCAGCTGACGTTGGTGGCCGCGACGATCTCGGCCATAACTTCACGCAGATCGTGGTTGGCCTCGTAGACCACTACCTGCCGAGCGGACCCGTTGCCACGCTCGAGCAGGTCATCCACCGCCTCGAGATCCTCCAGCGAGCCGAGATCCCTGGCGTGATCGCGCATCCGGTCGATCAGCCGCCGGGCCAGCACGCGCGTCGGCACGCGCTCGGAGCTCGGAAGATCGACGAGCTCCCCGTCGAGACCGTGCCGGGCGGCCAGCCATTTGTTCTCGTCGAGCATCTCGTACGGGTAGCGCGCGAGCTTTCCGCCCGCGTCGAAATGCTCGGACAGCTCCTTGACCAGCCCCTGGACGAGCGCGGCCAGCCCGAGCGTGTGCTCTACGTGGGTCTGCGAATCCATCACCCGCACCTCGACGGTGCCGAAGTTGGGGTGAGGACGCACGTCGTGCCACAGATACGTGTAGTCCTCGATCACCCGGGCCTCGATCATGAACTCGATCCGGCGCTCGTAGTCGGCCCAGTCCTTGTAGGTGGGCGGGATGCCCGTGCGGGGGAAGGCGCGGAAGATCGGCGTGCGCACCGAGGCGAGCCCGGTCTGGTCAGCCCGCCAGAACGGGGAGTTGGCCGACAGGCCGAGCAGCACCGGGACGTGGACGCGCATCCCGTTGGCCACGTGAATCGCCTTGTCCGGATTGTCGACGCCGACGTGCACGTGCATGCCGAAGATCAGCTCCTGGCGGGCGACGAAGCGCAGGGCCGAGATCAGATCCCGGTAGCGCGGGCGGGCGACGATGCGCTGGTCCTCCCACATCGCGAACGGGTGCGTCCCGGCCGACCCGATGGCCAGCCGTTTCTCAGCCGCGGTCTGGATCACCTGACGCCGCAGGGCGCGGAGCTGCTCGCCGGCCTGGACCGTGTCCTTGCAGGGCTCGGTCGAGACCTCGAGCACCGACTCCATCAGCTCCGGCTTGATCTCACCCGAGGGTGCTGGCTCGAGCAGGCTCTCGATCGCGTTGACAAGCTCCAGCGATTCGGCGTCGAGGATCATCAGCTCCTCCTCGATCCCGATCGTGTAAGCGTGCCCTTTGAACTGGTGCTCCACGTGGGGGAGCGTATACAGGGAGGTACACGGCGCGGCGCTCGCGGCCTAGACTTCGCGCAGGTTCTCTAAGTGCAAAGGACGATTCCATGGCTCTGGGTTACGACGGAAAGCTCTACATCCTCGCGTTCGACCATCGCGGGTCGTTCCAGAAGAAGATGTTCGGGATCGAGGGCGATCCAAGCCCCGAGCAGACGGAGACGATCGCCGACGCCAAGCGCCTGATCTTCGAGGGGATGCTGGAAGCGGTGAAGCGAGGCGCCGAGGCTTCGGCGACCGGAGTCCTGGTCGACGAGCAGTTCGGCTCCGACATCCCCAAGCGGTCCCGCGATGAGCGGCTGAGGCTCGCCATGCCGGTCGAGAAGTCCGGTCAGAACGAGTTCGACTTCGAGTACGGCGACGACTTCGGCGCCCACATCGAGAAGTACGACCCGGATTTCTCCAAGGTCCTCGTCCGCTACAACCCCGAGGACGACCCGGTGCTCAGCGAGCGCCAACTGGGCCGCCTGAAGCGCCTGGCCGACTGGCTGCATGAACACGATCGCAAGTTCCTGTTCGAGCTGCTGGTGCCGGCCACCGACGATCAGCTGGCCCGGGTCGACGGCGACACCGATCGCTTCGACGCGGAGCTGCGCCCAGAGCTGATGCGGCGCGCGATTGCGGAGATCCAGGACTTTGGGATCGAAGTCGACATCTGGAAGATCGAGGGCGTCGACGAGCGCTCGGACGCCGCGATGCTGGCCGAGCAGACGCGTTCCGGGCCGGGCCGCGAGGGTGTGGTCTGCGTGCTGCTGGGCCGCGGCGCCTCGACCGCCAAGGTCGAGCAGTGGCTCGAGCAGGCCGCCCCGGTGGAGGGCTTCATCGGCTTCGCGATCGGCCGCTCGATCTGGTGGGACGCGCTCAAGGCGTTCCTGGCCGAGGAGTCCTCACGCGAGCAGGCCGTGGCCCAGATCGCGGAGAACTATCTGCACTTCAGGCAGGTCTACGAGCGCCAGACCGTCGGCTAGTGGTCCCGACCGCACTTACGTCGGAGACCACTAACGCCGCGTTGCTGGACATAACGTCTCGCCAGCGGGACTGGTAGGCTCGCCGCTGATGGCGATGAAGATGCGCCAGAGCCTCGCGCAGCTCGAGCAGGAGTTCCGGCAAGAGATGCAGCTCGACCGCAGCCGCAGGGAGCACCTGCGGCGCCATGCTGTCGTGCGCTCTCGCAAGCGCACGCACGAGCGCGAGCGCAAGCGCAGCTCGTTCCGCTTCTGGATGCTTGTGCTGTCCCTCATCGCCACCGCCGTGATCGTCACGGCGGCAATGTTCGAGACGCTGTACGCGCTGCTCGGCTAGCCCGCGTCGGTGCTGAGCCCGCGCAGGGCCGCGTCGACTTCCTCCCGGGCACCCTTGGTCTCACCGAGGCGCTCCTGCTGGATCTCGAGGTAGACCTCCTTGCGGAACACCGGAATGTCCCGCGGGGCCTGAATCCCGATCCGGACCTTCTCCCCCATGATCGCGAGCACCGAGACCTCGATGTCGTCGCCGATCATGATGCTCTGGTTGGACTTGCGTGTGAGTACCAACATTGATTGCCTCCCTGCTCGCCTGGGTGGGTACAGCAGAACGACGCACCGTCAGTCATCTCGAGCGACCGGCCGTCCCCGCGGGGTCAGCATACAGCCGGGCCAGTCTCGTCGCCAGGAATCTGCG
Organism: Solirubrobacteraceae bacterium; assembly: GCA_036564325.1. Taxonomy (GTDB): domain Bacteria; phylum Actinomycetota; class Thermoleophilia; order Solirubrobacterales; family Solirubrobacteraceae; genus Palsa-465. The sequence goes on from DATCPD010000209.1 coordinate 14,550, forward strand.
ACAGCCGTCCGGCCGTTCCCTGTACTAGTCTCCGAGCCTTATGCCACGCAGATCTCTACGACCGGAGTTGAACCGCATCCGCGCCTGGGTTCGCCAGGGGCGAACCGACGCCTGGATTGCGCATCAGCTCGAGGTCACCGTTCAACAGATTCAATCGTTCAAGCGCGAGCAGGACCTCGAGCCGGGGGCCGACGTCGACGGTGTCAGCGCCTCCGCTGACTTCGACGACGAGATCGATCTCCGCGCCGAGGACGACGCGCTGATCGCCGCAGAGCTCGAGGCGGCCCAGGCCGAGGAGACCGACGAGGAGCCGGACGAGGCCGAGGACGACGAGGACCCACCCTCGCGGCGCCGGCGCGGTCGTCGCGGAGGCCGGCGTGGTCGCCGCAAGGCGGCGGGCCCGCTCGAGGCGACCTTCGACCACGGCGACGAGGGCTACGGGCTGTGGCTCGATCCCGCCGTGCAGGACGACCCCGTGTACGCCGAGTACTGGGCCGGCCACCGTCCCGTCGAGGTGTCGATCGAGGAGGACCAGATCGTCATCCGCCGCGCCGGTGCTGATGAGGCCGACGAGGTCGACGACGCCGAGTAGCTGGCCTAACGGCTCACTACATGTCCTCGCTGCGCCGGCCGCCGCCGTAGTCGACTGCGTCGCGCAGGTAGCGCGCGAACGCGGCGCCCGCGACCGTCGTCATATCCCACGCCGCCGGCGTCATCGGCGCGACGCGGGTGGCGACGTCGAAGCACCAGTCCGTCCCCTGCTCGACGTACAGCGTGGCCAGCTCATCTGAGCTGAACGGTCCCCCGAGCCGGCGACGCAGCTCGTCGACCAACTGGTCGGTCACGCGGTCCAGCGCGGGGCGCACGTCGGGGCTGGCCTGCGTCAGGCGTCGCTGTCCCTCGCGCCACTGGCCGATCACCTCTTCGAAGCTGACCAGCACCGCTGTCAGTCTACGCGGGGTCGGCTCAGTGCTTGGGAAGTCCCGTGACCACGTACGGGCGCTCGCCGGGGCGGACCATCCCCAGCGCCCGTGCATCGCGCTCGATCGTGCGCGGATCGTTGAGCGCGCGCTGCTGGGCCATCAGCTGGGCGTTCTGATGCGAGAGGTGGCTCACGATCGACTCCTGCTGCTGGGCCTGTGAGTGCGTGGAGAGCAGCGACAGCCCCTGCCTGACGTAGAGCCCGGCCACCACGGCCAGCACCACCAGCAGGCCGATCCGGCCGAGCCGGTCCCAGCGGACGCGAACCCTGGGCGCACGGGAAACGACCCGGCGAGGACGGGGCTGCGCGCGTGCGTGCTCGCGAGGTCTGCGGTTTGCTGCGGCTGCGGATCGCCCTGAAGCCATTCCGTTCGCCCTTCGTTCGCCGTCCGTGCTCTCCTTCCTGCTGCAAGGCGGCGCCCGGGTGTTGCAAGCTGGCGTGCGTTCGCGGCACCAATCTGGACGCTGGTGGGTCGCGCCGGAACGTCCCGGGGCCCACTAGTGTGCCGTCCGGTAATTAGGGTGCGCGTAGCGCGAGGTCCGGGGGCCGTCGGGCAAGGACGCAGATGCGAAGGCGTGGCCCCGCCACGTCGAGCATCGAGGACAGCCGGATGACTCGGGCGCGGCCCGATCCGGCGAGGCTGGATGCCGAGCGGGCCGCAGGCCCGAGCCGGCGGTCATCCGGGCCCGCGACACGTGGCCTTAATTGCCGGACGGTGCACTAGGACCGGAACGCCCGGCGCCCCGGGTAGTCCGCGTCGGACCCCAGCGCCTCCTCGATCCGCAGCAGCTGGTTGTACTTCGCCACCCGGTCGGTACGGCACGGAGCACCGGTCTTGATCTGACCGCAGCTCGTGGCCACGGCCAGGTCGGCGATCGTCACGTCCTCGGTCTCCCCCGAGCGATGGGACATGACCGCGCTGTAGCCGCTCTCGCGCGCCATCCGGATCGCCGCCAGCGTCTCGGTCAGGGTGCCGATCTGGTTGACCTTGATCAGGATCGAGTTGGCCACTCCCATCTCGATTCCCCGCTTCAGCCGCTCGGTGTTGGTCACGAACAGGTCATCCCCCACGAGCTGGATCCGGTTGCCCAGGCGGTCGGTCAGCGTGCTCCAACCGGCCCAGTCCTCCTCGGCCATACCGTCCTCGATCGAGATGATCGGGTACCGGCCGGCCAGGTCTGCCCACAGCGCCGCCAGCTCCTCGCTGCTGAGGCTCCGCCCCTCGCTCGCGAGCACGTAGGACTCCTCGCGGTAGAGCTCCGAGGTGGCGGGATCCATGGCGATGGCAATCTGGTCGCCGGGCACGTAGCCGGCGGCCCGGATCCCCGCCATCAGCACCTCCAGCGCCTCCTCGTTCGAGCCGAGGTCGGGGGCAAACCCACCCTCATCGCCGACCGCCGTTGACAGCCCCCGCTCGCGCAGCGTGCTCTTGAGGTGATGGAACACCTCGGCGCTCATTCGCAGCGCCTCGGAGAACGTGCGGGCGCCGACGGGAACGATCATGAACTCCTGGAAGTCGACGCGGTTGTCCGCGTGGGCGCCGCCGTTGAGCACGTTCATCATCGGCACCGGCAGCACGTGCGCGGTCTCCCCGCCCAGGTAGCGCCACAACGGCTGGCGCTCCTCGGCCGCCGCCGCGTGGGCGGCGGCCAGCGAGACCGCGAGCAGCGCGTTGGCCCCCAGGCGGGACTTGTTCGGCGTGCCGTCCAGCGCGATCAGCATCCGGTCGAGCGCGGCCTGCCCTGACGCGTCCTGGCCGTGGATGGCGGTGGCGATCTCGCCGTTGACGTTGTCCACGGCCTTGGTCACGCCCTTGCCGAGCCAGTCCGCCCCGCCGTCGCGCAGCTCGGTCGCCTCGAACTCCCCCGTCGAGGCACCCGACGGGACCGCGGCCCGGCCCCAGGCGCCTGAGCGCACGCTCAGCTCCACCTCCACGGTCGGGTTGCCCCGGCTGTCGAGGATCTGCCGGGCGTGAACGTGCTCGATCTGGCTCATGGGTGCGGATCTCCTTCGGTCAGTCGCGCGCGCGCGTAGAAAACGAGCTGCTCGTCGGGTGCGAGATCGTTCCAGCTTCGGCCGTCCGATGCAGCCAGATCGGCGGCGGCGCTCACCCGGTCCCGGAACCGGCCGGCCGCGGCGCGCAGCGCCAGCTCAGGGTCGACCTTCATCTTCCGCGCCGCGTTGACGGCCGCAAACAGCACGTCTCCGAGCTCGTGGAAGCGCTGCTCATCGGTCGCGGCCTCCTCCAGCTCGTCGAGCTCGTCTCTGATCGCATGCAGAGCCACATCGGTCCCGGAGAAGTCAAAGCCGGTCGACGCGGCCCGTCGCTGAAGCTTGCGCGCGTAGAGCGGCCCGGGAAGGTTCTCCGGGACCTCGCCGAAGATTCCGGGCTCCCGTCCCGCCTCGCCCTGCTTGATCCGATCCCAGTTGCGGAGGACCTCCTGGGCGGTGTTCGCCTCGGTCTCCCCGAACACGTGCGGATGGCGGCGGATCAGCTTCTGCGTGCAGTGCTCGGCCACCTGGGCGAGGTCGCCCGCGCCGCGCTCCTCGAGCAGCAGCGCCAGGAAATGCACCTGGAACAGCACATCGCCCAGCTCGTCGAGCAGCTTCACGTCGTCACCCCGGTGCGCCGCGTCGGCCAGCTCGTAGGCCTCCTCCACGGTGTGGGGAACGATCGAGCGCTCGTCCTGCTCACGGTCCCACGGGCATTCACGGCGAAGCCGTCTCGTGATCGCGTCCAGGCGCACCAGGGCGTCGGCAGCGTGCTCGCCCGCGTGGGTGGCCTGCGCGTCCTCCGGTCCTCCGGAGCTCACCGCGGCTACTTCTTGGTCGTCGTGGTGGTGGGCGGCGTGGGGGTCGGCGTCGGCGTGGGCGTGGGGGTCGGCGTCGGCGTCGGCGTGCTGGTCGCCTTCGGCGCCTTGTAGCCGCTGCAGTCAGCCATCGCGTAGGCCGAGCGGCACTGCGTCTGGTGCAGCCAGTCCTTCTTGGCCTGGTTGTCGACTGCCGTCTGGGCGGTCTGCTGCGTCTGACTCTGGAGGAGCTGCTTGATCACCGGCGTCGCCTGCGCGAGCGTCTGGCTCGTCGCGGGCTTGATCTTGACGACCTCAAGGACGTAGTAGCCGAAGGTGCCATGAATCGGTCCCAGCGCCTTGTTGGCCGGCGCGGAGAAAGCGGCGGTGTCGAGCGCCTGCTCCTCCTTGCCCTTGGTGACGCCGGGAAGCAGACCGCCGTTGGCCTTGGTCGCGGTGTCGACCGAGTACTGCTTGGCCACCGCCTTCCAGCTCTTGCCCGAGGCGAGCGCGGCCTTGGCGGCCACGGCCTGCTTCGCGCTGTTGGTCCGGACGATCCGCAGGTCACGGGACTCGGGCGTTCCGAACTGCGAGCTGTGGCTGCTGAAGTAGGCCTGGATCTGCGCCGGGGTGACGGTGCTCGGATGCTTGGCCAGCAGCTTCTTGTAGATCTGGTTGACGCGGACGTGGAAGAGGATGTCCTGCATCGTCTGGCCGGTCTGCGTGAGGAACGTCTGGAACGCGGTGTCGGTGGGGAACTGCGCCTTCTTGGCCGTCTGGAAGGCCTGCTGCACCTGTGCGTCGGTGACGTTGATGTGCTGCTTGCCCGCCTCGGCCTGGTACCAGGACGCCTTGATCAGGAAGTCCAGCACCTGACTGCCGAGCGAGGTGAACAGCTTCGAGCAGTCGCTCGTGATCGTCTTGTCAGGCGTCTTCGCCAGCGAGGGGATCTGCTTTCGCACCTGGGCGATGCAGCCCTTGAAGTCCGGCGGATCGTTGGGCACGATCACGGGCGCCCCGGGGCTCTGCGAGGCGTTCCCCTTCGCGGCCACGTACATCCAGTGGTTGAACGCCTGCGTGGACACGGGGTTGCCGGCCATGTCGGCAACCGAGTTGCCGGGCACGCCGCCGCCGCAGGCCGAAAGGCCCGCCGCGAGCACAAAAAAGGCGCAGAGCGCCAGGATGGACCTCAAGGACTTCATCGATCCGCCCGGATGGTAGCGAGAGCGGTTAATCCGCGTGGTTGGGTGCGAAGCGAGGTTGGACACGAAGTTGACACGCGCGGTTGGCAGGGTGCCCGTCCAGCGCTCCGCGGCGATTCTCACGGGCCGGGATAACGCGTCGCTCAACGCTCGCGAGGAGACGTGTGTGCTGACAGGGGCGGCGCTCGGTGGTCCGCGCTGGCGCGCCCTGAACGTGCTCAGCTTTCTCGCTTTCCTCGATTCGCTCGCTCGCGGGTTTGGAGGAACGGCGGCATTGAGACGGTGTGGTTGAGCCACGCGCGCCGGCGCCTCTTTCGGACCGGGAGAACGCGGCAATCGTCGCGTGCGGGGACGCGCGGTTTCGTGGCCCGGGACCTGCTCAATCCCGATTTCGTGCGGCTCGAAGAGCCGAGTTCGGATTGAGACGGGCTATAGCTGTCCGGAGCCGATCTCGAGCTTTACGGATGCACGAGATCGGGGTTGTACGGCCCGGCCCGGCCCGGCCCGGCCCGGCCCGCCCCGGGAACCCTAGGCTGCTTCCCGCGTCACGGCCAGCAGCACGTCCGCGGCCCTGACCACGGCCGGGAACCGCTGCGCCGGGTCGTCGGGAACACGCAGCGAGAGCTGCGACTTGCCGGACTCATATAGCGCCTCGGGAATCTCGGCCCGCACGCGCTTGGCCCGCGCTGAGTCGAGCTCGATCGGGGTGACGGCGAACCGGCCGCCGCGGAAGGTGACGGTCCGCGCGCCGGCCTGTCCCAGCTTGATCCGCGCCTGCTGGAGGGAGATCAGGTTGACCAGCGGTTCCGGCAGCTCGCCGAAGCGATCCTCGAGCTCGTCGCGGAGCAGCGCCAGGTCGGCGACCTCCCGCGAGGCGGCAATCCGGCGGTGGACGTCGACCTTGGCCTGCTCGTAGGGAATGTAATCCGATGGGATGTAGGCGTCGACGTTGACGTCGAGGCGGACCGGCTCCCAGTCGTGGTCTCCCCCGTCGATCCCGTCGGCCGCCTCAGCGGCCTCGACCGCCTCGTCGAGCATCTGCATGTACAGCTCGAAGCCGAGCGCGGCGACGTGCCCGGACTGCTCGTCGCCGAGCAGGTTGCCGGCGCCCCGGATCTCCAGGTCGCGCATGGCGATCTTGAACCCGGCGCCGAGCTCCGTGTAGTCAGACAGCGCGGATAGCCGCTGCGCCGCGTCCGAGGTCAGCGCGGCGGCGCTCGGATACAGCAGATACGCGTAGGCCCGCTCACGCGAGCGTCCCACGCGGCCGCGGATCTGGTAGAGCTGCGCCAGCCCGAACACGTCCGAGCGCTCGACGATCAGCGTGTTGGCCTGCGGGATGTCGATCCCCGACTCGATGATGCTCGTGCACACGAGCACGTCCGCGTCACCGCGCAGGAACCGCAGCATCCGCTGCTCGAGCTGGCGCTCGTCCATCTGACCGTGGGCCACCTCGAAGCGCATCGACGGGCACACGCCGCGCAGCCGCTCCGCCGTCTCGTCGATCGTCTCGACGCGGTTGTGCAGGAAGAACGCCTGACCGCCCCGGCGGTGCTCGCGCTCGAGGGCGCCGCGGACCAGCTCCTCGTCGTACTCGCCCACGTAGGTCTTGACCGGGCGCCGGCCCTCCGGCGGCGTCTCGATCACGCTGATGTCCCGCACCCCGGCCAGCGACATCTGCAGGGTGCGCGGGATCGGCGTGGCGCTCATCGAGATCACGTCGACCTTCAATTTCAGCTGGCGCAGCAGCTCCTTCTGCTTGACCCCGAAGCGCTGCTCCTCGTCGACGACCAGCAGCCCGAGATCCTTGGCCCTGACGTCCCTCGAGAGCAGCCGATGGGTTCCGATCAGGATGTCCACCTCGCCCCGGGAGAACCGGGCCACCGACTCGCGCTGCTCGGCCGCCGAGCGAAACCGGGAGACGTGCTCGATCGTCACGGGGTAGTCCTTCAGGCGCTCGGTGAAAGTGCCGTAGTGCTGCTGGGCGAGGATCGTCGTGGGCACGAGCAGCAGCACCTGCTTGCCGTCCTGCACCGACTTGAACGCCCCGCGCAGCGCGACCTCGGTCTTGCCGTAACCGACGTCGCCGCAGATCAGGCGGTCCATCGGACGCGGGGATTCCATGTCGGCCTTGACGAACTCGATCGCGTCACGCTGGTCCGGCGTCTCGCTGAAGGGAAACGCGTCCTCGAACTCCCGCTGCCAGTCGGAGTCGGGCGGGAAGGCGTGCCCCTCGCGGCGCTTGCGCTCGGCGTACAGGTTCAGCAGGTCCCCGGCGAGCTCCTGGGCGGCTCGGCGCGCCCGTGCCTTCATCGTCTCCCAGCGTGTGCCGCCCAGCTTCGACAGCGGCGGGTGGGAGCCCCCGGCGCCGACGTAGCGGCTGATCTTGGCCAGCTGGTCGACCGGCGCGAACACGCGGTCCGAGCCGGCGTACTCCAGGTACAGGTAGTCGCGGGTGACGCCGGCCACGGTCTTGGTGTCGAACCCGGCGAACCGCGCGATGCCGTGATCCTCGTGGACGACGATGTCGCCCGAGCGGAGGTCGGCGAAGCTCCGCAGCACGCCGCGCCGGTGGGCGCGGTCCGGGCGCTCGGCCGTCCCCCGCCGGCGCCGGAACAGCCGGTGCTCCGGGATCACGGCCAGGTGGAACTGCGGCGCGATGAACCCGGTCTGCAGCCGCGCGTGGGCAAAGGTGATCAGGCCGGCGCCGTTATGAGACGCCGCGCCGTTCTCGGACTCGAGCCAGCGCACCTTGAGCCGTCCGAGGTTGTAGGCCGCGCGCTCTCCCTCACCGCGCCGCGCGAAGGCCACCACGGTCCGGTAGCCCGAGCGGGCGAGCTTCTCAAGCTCCGGCTCGGCCTCCTTCAGGCCGCGGGCCGCGATGTCCGCGGCCTGGGCGCGGAACTCGAACTGCTGATCCTGATCGATGCTGGACAGCCGGATGCGCGCGCGGGTGCCGAGCGCCGCCTCGATGCTCTGCGGATCCACGTACAGGCGGTGCGCGTCCACGTCGTGGAATGCCGCGCACACGTCCTGCCAGTGATCGGCCAGCGCCGGAGACACGTCCTCCTCGCCGGCGATCAGGATCGACGCCTCCTCGGCAACCACGTCCAGGAACGGATGGAAGTCCTCGACGGGAAGCAGCTCGGCGATGTCCGGCCGGTTGGCGGCCTCCTCGAGCGCGGCGATCTCGGCCAGCTCCCGGTATTCCTCCGCCAGCTCGGCGGCCGGGGCCACCTCGACGGTCTCCGCGTCGCCGAGCGAGCGCTGGGTGAAAGTCGAGAACCAGCGCAGCGACTCGATCTCGTCGCCGAACAGATCCACCCGCACGGCCCGGTCCTCGGTGGCGGGAAACAGGTCGAGCAGCCCGCCCCGGATCGCGAACTGCCCGCGGTCCTCGACCTGGTCGACGCGCTCATAGCCGGCCGCCACGAGGTCCATCGCCGTCTCGTCGAGGTCAAGCAGCTCGCCGGTGCGCAGCGTGAACCCGTGCGGTCGGAGCCGGCGGTCTGGCACCTTCTCCGACAGCGCCACGGCGCTGACCACGACCACGGGCGCTGCGTCCGTCGAGTCCTCCTGGAGAGCGTCGAGCGCCGCTATCCGCAGCCCGACGAGGTGCGGCGGGGGCGCCAGGTGAGACTCGTAGGTGACTCCGCGGCTCGGGTAGTAGCGGACGGTGCGCGGCTCGAGCCAGGCGCGGAGCCCGGCGGCCAGGTCCCGGGCGGCGCGATCGTCTCCGGCCACCACGATCGCGGGCCGGCCGGGATCGCTTTCGAGCAGCGCCGCGACCAGGTACGGACGCAGCGACTGCGAGACGAACGCCCGCCCGCCGTCCCGCTGCAGCGCGAGCACCTGGGGATCGGATTCCGCGTTGGCAAGAAGACTGCGAAGCATGTACTTCCAGTCTAGGTCGGGTCCGGCGCGTCTCCGAGAACTCGTTCGGCGGCATCGGCCGCCTGCTCGACGAGCAGCTCGACGTCGTCCGCCGGCTCGCGGAAGCGGCCGAGCACGTAGGCCGCGACGCGGTCCGGATCGGTTGTCGGTGGCCGTCCGACACCGGCCCTGACCCGCCAGAAGTCCGGTGACCCGAGCGAGCGCTGCAGCGACTTCAGGCCGTTGTGACCCGCGAGTCCGCCGCCGAGCCTCGTGCGGATCTCGCCGAACGGCAGGTCGATCTCGTCGTGCAGGACCAGCACGCGGTCAAGCGGGACCTTCAGCGCCCCGCGGGCCGGGCTGACCGAATCGCCCGCGTCGTTCATGTAGGTCTGCGGCATCAGCAGAGCAACCCGTGGGCCTCCCGGGCCGGTCCGGCCCTCGGTGATCAGCCCGCGGTACTTGGCCTTCCACCGGGGCAGCTGCCACCGGGAGGCCAGCCGCTCCGCGATCTCGAACCCGACGTTGTGACGGGTGCGCGCGTACTCAGCCCCAGGGTTGCCGAGGCCGACCAGCAGCCAGTCGACGGGAGCGCCGCGACCCGAGAGCGCCATGGCGGGAGGGAGCCGCTACTCGGAGGCGGAGTCGGCGCCGGCGTCGCCGTCATCGCCGGAGGCTTCGCCGTCGGCCGCGGCCTCGCCTTCGCCGACGACCTCGGTCTCCGCCTCGATCTCGGTCTCGTCCTCCAGCTGGAGGCGCGGAGGCAGGACGGTGGCGATCACCGTCTCCGGGTCGTCGAGCAGGGTCACGCCCTGCGGCGCGGTGAGCACTTCCAGCGTGATCGTCTCATTCATCTGCAGGGCGGAGACGTCGTGCTCGATCACGTCCGGGATGTCGTTCGGTAGCGCCTCGATCGTCACCTCTCGGGTGATCTGCTCGAGGACGCCGCCCTCCTTGACGCCCGGCGCGTCTTCGCTGCCGGTGAGCTCGACCACCACCGTCGCCTGGATCTTCACGTCCAGGCGGACCCGCAGCAGGTCGATGTGAACGGTCGAGCCGTTCACCGGGTGACGCACGAGCTCCTTGAGCACGACCGGCGTGGCCGCGTCGCCGTCGATCTTCAGATCGAGCACGGCGCCGGCGTGGGCCAGCGCCTGGCGGAGATCACGCGAGCCGACCTGAAACGGAATCGGGTCCTCGCCGCCGCCGTAGACGATCCCGGGGACTCCCCCTTCACGCCGCAGGCGACGTACGGCCCGCGAACCTTCGACCTCGCGATGGGTCGCCGACAGAGCTGTTGCGTCTTTCCCAGCCATAGGCTGCCGATGGTAGCGAGCACTTGCCCGCCAGGCGTTCCGGCGCGATCGCGATAAGTGTGCCCAAATCACCGGACGGCGCGCTAGGATTTCAGCCATGTCGGGCGAGGCTCAGCTGCTGCTGATGATCGCCGGAGTTCACCTCCTCGGTCTGGCATGCGTGGCTGTCCTGATGGTCCCCGCGCTCCGCGAGCAGCCGGACTCCCCGCCCAAGCCCATCGATGGCGACTCCGATGACGGCTGGGGCAATTATCCGCGCCGGCCGCGCGACCCGAGCGACGTGCCGGGAGGCGGTCTGCCGCTCCCCGACGCCGAGCCCGCGCGGGTGCGGCTGCGCGGACACGAACGCCTGGCCGATCGCCTTCCCGCTCGCGAGCGACGTCCGGTGCGCGAGCCCGAGCGCGACCCGGTTCCTGCGGGCCGTCCCTAGACCTAGAAGCGCGCGGGGCAGTCAGCGTCGCTCTTGATCCGGCCGCTGATCGCCAGCAGCTGAACCTGCAGCCCGTGGAGCGCGTCGCCGGCCCGGCGCACCCGCACGCATTGCACCACCGGCAGCGAGTTGCTCGAAACGTCCCAGGCCACGCGCGCCACACCGGTGGTGCCGACGAGCGAGAACCCGGTCGACGGCTGGAGCTGCAGAATCGAGACGCTGCCGGCGCGGCGCAGGGTGCTACTCAGATATGCCACCTGGGCCCGGCAGGCCGCACTCGCACGGCAGGCCTGTAGGCGGGACGCCATCCCCTGCTGGTCGCCACGGGCCTCGGCCTGCACCAATCCGGTGATCGCGGTGCGCTCCGCTCCGTCGGTGCTGAACACCCGCGCGAGCAGCGCGCTGATCACTAGGAACGCGAGGATGCCCAGTCCGATCAGCAACAGATACGTCCGGCGCACAGCGGCGCACGGTAGCCGAGCGAGTGCTCTAGGAGTCGCTCAGCTCGAGGAAGCGATCGATCGAGGCCTCCTGATGGTCGAGCTGCTCGGCCAGCGTCCGGGCGTGCTGGGCCGAGAGCTGGAGGAAGTCCTCCACGCAGCGCTCCGGGTCGTCGGCCAGCGGATATACGCGGGTGAAGTCCTGCTGGGCGCAGGCGATCCCCAGCGGGGGCCGTCCCTGGGCCAGCGTCCGCGCGCCGCACACCGGCGTCACCACGAGCTGCGATTCGCGCGCGACGAGCGCCGTGGGCAGCAGCCGCGGCGCGGGCAGCCGCACGGACAGCTGGACCGAATGGTCGACGGCGACTCCGGAGCCGATCAGTTCACTGAGCGGCTCACGCCAGACGTCGAGGACCAGGTCGGCGCCCACCAGCGCGTCGCGGAGAGCCCGCGCCTGCTCGAAGTAGAGCAGCTCGGCTTCATCGCGGTCCTCGGCGTCCCCCAGATCCAGGTCGCACGGGACTCGCAGCAGCTCGCTCGCCGACACCGTCGCGCCGGCGCCGCGGCTCCCGGCCGCGACATAGGTCTGAAGCGTCCCCAGATCCCGGCGGGCATGGAAGATCACCGTGACGGCGTCGCTCAGCGACAGGCCGTCGACCCGGAGGGACACCGCCACCGCCGCAGAATCGTCGAGCAGGGCCCGACGGAGCAGGTCTTCCGCTGCGCCGTCATCGGGTGTGGGGCCGTCCTCGAGCATGCGTGCTCCTTCGGTTAGGCGTGGTGTTCACCACCTATTTACCCACACGAGGCGGCCGGTCACCACCTCCATGTGGAGAACTCGCGCGTCCTGGGGCTGGCCCAGGGGCAGATCGCGTCAGAGGAGGGCCGCGGCGGGGTAGGCTGGCGGGCAATGAAAATCCTCTACAAGCCTTTCGCCATCATCGCCTCCGCGATCGCCGCCCGGCTCGGGCGCAGCGTGTTCAAGACGATCTGGGCCAAGATCGATTCCGCCGCCCCGCCGGAGCCGACCACGCAGCAGGCCAGCCTGCCCAAGGTCGTCGGCGCAGCCGCGCTGGAGGCCGCGAC
>DATCPD010000225.1:0-17864 GCA_036564325.1 Solirubrobacteraceae bacterium
GATGTGGCCGGCGTGGACGAGGCCGTGGAGGAGCTCCAGGAGATCAAGGAGTTCCTCGAGAACCCGAAGAAGTTCCAGGCCCTCGGCGCGCGCATCCCGAAGGGTGTGCTGCTGTACGGGCCGCCGGGTACCGGCAAGACGCTGCTCGCGCGCGCCGTGGCCGGTGAGGCGGGCGTTCCGTTCTTCTCGATCTCCGGCTCTGACTTCGTGGAGATGTTCGTCGGGGTCGGCGCTTCCCGCGTGCGCGACCTGTTCGAGCAGGCCAAGCAGAACTCCCCCTGCATCATCTTCATGGACGAGATCGACGCTGTCGGCCGGCACCGCGGCGCGGGCCTTGGCGGTGGCCACGACGAGCGCGAGCAGACGCTGAACCAGCTGCTGGTGGAGATGGATGGCTTCGAGATGAAGGACAACATCATCCTCATCGCCGCCACGAACCGCCCGGACATCCTTGACCCGGCGCTGCTGCGCCCCGGCCGCTTCGATCGCCAGATCGTGGTCGACCGTCCCGACCGCCTCGGCCGCAGGAAGATCCTCGAGGTCCATACCCGCGGCAAGCCACTGGCGCGCGAGATCGACGTCGACACGCTGGCCGGCCAGACGCCGGGCTTCACCGGCGCCGACCTCTCGAACCTCGTCAACGAGGCGGCGCTGCTGTCCGCGCGCAACGGCAAGCGTGAGATCAGCCAGGTCGAGCTCGAGGAGGGGATCATGCGCGTGATCGCCGGCCCGGAGAAGAAGACCCGGGTGATGAGCGACAAGGAACGCAAGATCACCGCCTACCACGAGATGGGTCACGCGATCGTCGGGCATTACCTGCCCAACTCCGACCCGGTTCACAAGATCTCCGTGATTTCCCGCGGTCAGGCGCTCGGCTACACGATTTCGCTGCCCACGGAGGACAAGTTCCTGACCACGCGCGCGGAGCTCCAGGACATGCTGGCCATGACCCTGGGGGGACGCGCCGCCGAGGAGATCGTGTTCGGCGAGATCACCACCGGAGCCTCCAACGACCTGGAGAAGGTCACCGCGACGGCCAAGCAGATGGTGATGCGCTTCGGGATGTCGGAGAAGCTCGGCCCGCGCGTGTTCGGCCACGACCACGGGATGCCGTTCCTGGGGCGGGAATTCTCTGCAGAGCCGGACTATTCCGATGAGATCGCGCGGGAGATCGATGACGAGATCCGCCGGATCGTTGAGTCCGCGCACGTGCTGGCCAAGGAGATCCTGACCCAGCGCAAGGACTCACTCGAGAAGCTCTCGGAGATCCTGATCAAGCGCGAGACGATCGAGAAAGAGCAGTTCGAGGCGTTGCTCGACGGCGGCACGGAAGAGTCCGTGTTCGGCGCCGAGGCCCCACCCCCGCCTGAGGTCCCGATCCCGCCGGCGTCGGCTTCTGACCACGCTGTGCGCGAGGGTCCGCGGCCACTGCCCCGGCCAGGCTTGGCCGGCGGCACCGCCGAGTAGTCCTCCGTTCCGCGCGCCTTACCCTCGGAAGTATCTGAACGCCGCGCGCGCCGAGGTCCAGGGCGCGTCGCGGAGCTGAAACGCGGCCGTGCTGAGCGTCAGCTGGACGCCGTGGCCGGCGGCCGGGAGGGGAATCCGGAGCACCTCGGCTCGCAGCACGACGGTGCGAACGGAAGGGTGGGGACCGGCGGCGACGGTGCGGCACCGCCTTCCGGCACAGCGGCGAACCAGCGGCGTCAGCGTCAGCGTGGCGTAGCGACCGCGCAGGACCGGGCTGAAGCGCAGCCGGAAGCTGAGCCGGCCCGCGCCGATCCGGGGTGCGCTCAGACGCAGAATGGGTCGGCCGGTGACCGTCAGAGCGAGGCAGGCGCTGTAGGCATCGAAGCCCGCGCCCGGCGCCTGATGTCCGCAGGCCTGCCAGCTGCCGGGGGCGAGGCGCAGCCGTGCGCTGTGGGCAGGCCGGATCGTCAGCGCGGCGGCGCGTCCGCCGCCCGCTCGCATGAACGTGACGTGAATCGGCCGCGGGGAGCGCGAGCTGAACGACAGCCTGGAACCACGCGCGCGGAGGATGCTCTGCGGGTCATTGAGCCGAGCGGTGAACGACCAGTCGTGCGGGGTCTGCGTCCCGGCGAAGCCGACCACCACGTGCGCCTGATACCTGGCGCCCGGGACGAGTGGATTCACCGGGATGATGAAACCTCCGGGCGAGATGTACTGACCAAGGGTGGAGCCGCCGGGGATCGCGGTGGTCCCGTCCACCGTCTTCACCCCCACCGGCCCGGAGGGACCGGTCAGCGTGGCGTCCGTCAGGGTCGCCGGGTTGATCTTGGGCGACTGACCCGGCGCATCGACCAGCACCACGATGTTCGGCCCCGTGGGCGCCGGCTGCGGAATGCCCACGAGCTGGCCCGGAGTCCACGGTAGCTCCCGGGCGACCTCGCTCGGGTAGATCGTGGCGCCGGGCCCTGGATAGCTGTAGACGGTCAGCGCTACGGGATCCGGCCGCGTCCACCCGGGAAACGTCGTCGTACAGCTGAAGCCTTCGGCGTCGGCGCTGCCGAGTACGCTCAGGCGCGGGGCGAGGAGCTGGTCGAGGTGCAGCGGCGCGTGCTCGTACGGGTTGCCATTCGTCCAGTCGGCTCCCTGCGCGAGCACCGCGTTGCGTCCCGCGTAGTCACCTCCGGTGGTGTAACCGGGATTGCCGGGGATCTCGAAGTGCGTCAGCGTGTGGTTGACCGCCATGTAATGGTCGTGGGCGGCACAGTCAGCCGACAGGATGGGATCTTCGGTGATCCCCGCTGGGATCCCATTGGCGCCGCGCTGGGCATTCAGCTCGGCGATCGTCCCCGCGGCGCCGGCTGCTCCCGCCACGCCCGGGGCGAGTGCCAGCGACGCCATCAGCGTGCAGGCGACGTGCGCGGCCGACGGCCTCATGCGTGCGTCGTACCCACCAGCGGCAGGGCCGCAACCCGAAGGTCGGCGCTGACGCTGCGAACCTCGTCAGGCACGCGCGCCAGGTGGACGTTGCTGGTGAACCCCATCGGCGCCTGGAGCGGCCGGAAGAAGTCGTCGTAGTGGGTCGGCACGATCGTGTGCGGCTCCAGCCGCCCGATGACGCGGCGCCAGTAGTCCCGAGTGAAGCCGCGGCCGGCGACTCCGGCGAGGAAGTAGTCGACGCCGCGGTCGCGGATCGCGTCGTCGATCAGATTCGCGCTGCCCTGGTGGTAGAAGCTGACGCCGGCGACCTCGATGCGGATGCCCCACACCTGCCCGCAGCGGTAGGCGCCGGGAGTGAGTGCGTCGAGGTGCTCGCAGCTGAGTTCGCCGTCGAATGGGACAGCCAGGCCGAGCACGAGCTTGGAGTGCAGGCTGGGCGTGAAGCTGACGGTGAACGGACCGAGCTCGTAACGGCGGTAGGCCTCGATTCCGACCGCGTGCTCGCCGGCGCCGTGCAGCCGCATCAGCGCCACGAGCGAGCTTGATCCGAACGCGGGGCACCGGAAACGCCGCGCGATCGCCGGGGCGTCGACCGCGTGATCGAAATGCGTGTGCCCGACCAACACGCCGGCGACGTGGCGAGGGGTGCCGAGGTAGTGCTCGATCAGCGACACGTCGGGCAGCGCCGGTTGTCGGCGCAGCAGCGCGGTCAGCGGGACGCGGGAAATGTATGGATCGATGAACAGCGTGTGGCCCTCGTAGGCCATGCGATAGCCGGAGACCCCGAGCCACTGCACCTCCAGGCCGTCCGGAAATACCGGGGCCGCCGCCTCGAGCTCACGCAGCGCCTGTGCGTCTTCACGTTCCTGACCGGGCTTCGTGGCGACGAACCGCGCGAAGTCTGCGAGGTAACGTGCTTGCCGGAGCATGCGCATTCAGACCATTATCCGCCGGTGCGCGAGGGCAGCGGAAGTCGTTGAGGCGTCGTGCTGACCGTCACGCGGGTGTGGCTTCCGTTGATGATCGCCCTTGCGGGGGCGGTGGCGATTGTGCTCGGACACGCGCGCACGCCGCTGGCCGGCGCCGGCGTGGGCCTGCTGGTGATTGCCCTGATCGTGTGGATGCTCAACTGGATGTTCCGGCTGAGCGTCCAGAGCAACCGCGATCGTGAGAGCGAGGAACGCGCCCGGGAGTACTTCGACGACCACGGGCACTGGCCCGGCGAGGGCGGGCGGTGAGCCTCGCCGGCGGCCGGCGTCATGCCGGGCACTTCGACCTGATGGGCGTGGTCAATGTCACGCCGGACTCGTTCTCGGACGGCGGCCATTACCTCGACTCCGCGGCGGCCACGGCCCACGGGATCCAGCTCGAACGAGAGGGCGCGACGATTCTCGACATCGGCGGCGAGTCGACGCGCCCGGGGGCGCTGCCCGTGCCCGAGGAGGAAGAGCTTCGCCGCGTGATTCCGGTGATCGAGGGCCTGGTCTCGGCAGGGACTCGCGCCCAGATCTCGATCGATACCTCGAAGGCGGCCGTCGCGGCGGGGGCGCTCGACGCCGGGGCGACGCTGGTCAACGACGTGACGGCCCTGCGCGGCGATCCCCTGATGGCCGGGCTGGTGGCCGAGCGGCAGGTCGAGCTCTGCCTGATGCACATGCTCGGAGATCCACGGACGATGCAGCTCGATCCGCGCTACGAGGATGTGGTGGACGACGTCAAGGCCTTTCTCGGCGAGCGGATGACGGTCGCCATCGCGGCGGGCATCGCGCAGGACAGGATCCTGCTCGATCCCGGGATCGGTTTCGGCAAGACCGTCGCCCATAACCTCGAGCTGCTGCGGCGCCTGGACGAGCTTGTAGCGCTCGGGCGCCCGGTCGTCGTCGGGACCTCGCGTAAGTCGTTCATCGGCAAGCTCACAGGACGCGACGTGGATGACAGGATCGCCGGCACGATCGCCACGAACGTGCTGGCGTATGAGCGCGGAGCCCGGGTCTTCCGCGTCCACGACGTCGCGCCCGTGCATGACGCGTTACGGGTTGCTGCTGCTACGGTCAGCCCGCAATGGGCCCCGACGGCGACGAGTTCGACGACGTAGATGCGGACGACGAGGACGAGGAGGAGCGCTCGGGTCCCGAGGTCGCGATCGAGGTCAGCGGCCTGTCGCTGTTCACCCACGTCGGGGTGAGCGCCGCCGAGCGCGAGGTGGGTCAGCGCCTGCTCCTGGACCTCCGGCTCGAGGTGGGGGAGTGCGACGCCACGGTCACCGACCGCATCGAGGACACAATCGACTACGGACAGGTGTGTGACGCCGTCAACCTCGTCGCCCAGCAGCGCTCGTACAAGACGCTCGAGCGACTGTGCGCGGCGATCGCGGACAGGCTGCTCGCGCAGTACGACACACACTCGGTCTGGGTGAAGGCGGCCAAGCCCGAGCCTCCGCTCGCCCTGCCCGTGAGCGAGGTCTCGGTCGAGCTGTGGCGCGAGGCTGAGTGAGCGTCGGCTTCCTCGGGCTCGGGTCGAACCTCGGGGACCGTCGCGCCCACCTGGCGGCTGCGGTCGCCGAACTGCCCGCCCACGGGGTCCAGGTGCGGCGGTCCTCTTCGGTGTACGAGACCGAGCCGGTCGGCCTGGTGCTCGACCAGCCCGAGTTTCTCAACGCCTGCCTGCAGGTCGACACCGAGCACGCGCCCGAGGCGCTGCTGGACGCCTGCAAGGAGGTCGAGCGCATCGTCGGCCGTGCGGCCGGCGGGATCCGCCACGGCCCTCGCGTGATCGATGTGGACGTGCTGTTGCTGGACGCGCTGGAGTACGTCTCCCCGCGTTTGCGGCTGCCGCACGCCGAGGTGCGCTCCCGGCGTTTCGTGCTCGTCCCGCTGCTCGAGCTCGAGCCAGGGCTGGCGCTTCCGGACGGCGCCGCCCTGAAGGACGCGCTCGCGGCGCTGGGTCCGGGCCAGGACGTGCGGCTCGCCGGGCCACCGCTGGTCTGAGCGGAGCCGACCGGGTCAGAGGGCGGGCAGGGCGCCGGCCGGCATCTCTCCATCCGCCAGAGGGAACAGCGTACGGGCCAACGACTCGATCGGCCTGGACTCGATCAACGGCCGGGCGTCAGCCAGCGTCAGCAGCAGCCGCACGGTCGCGGCGATCTGCAGGTCGGCGGCATTCGGGTGCTCCGCGTCGCCGATCCGGCCCTCGGCGATCCACGCGTCGATCTGATCGAGCTGCCCGGGAAGGGCTTGTAGATCGCGGCGAGCGACGACCGCGTCGGTGCGGTTGATGCGTGCACCCATGTGTGCGATCGCCGGAGCGACCGTGCGGATCACCGGCGCGGGGGGCGGAATCCGTGAATGCTCGCTGTAGCTCACCATCGCGCTTGGCTGGTCCAACATTCCCGCACAGACAAGCTCTCGTCCCACCGGCTGCAGCACGTCGTTTCCCCACCGCTCAGCCTCCTGCACGCGTGCGAGCTCCCGAGGGTCGACGGGGAATAGCCGGGGCTCCGGGACCAGCTCGTCAAGTCGCCACATGATCTCGGTGGAGCCCTGGACCTTCTCGTCGTCGATCCGCAGCGCGGGGACCGTCCGGCGCTCGAACAGAATGCGCTGCATCGGAACCTGCAGCGGGGGGCGGCCACTCGACGACGCTGTAGCTCAGCCCCTTCAGGTTCAGCGCCTTTTCCACCGCTGCACATGGGTGCGAGCCGTGAACCACGTAAAGGTTCAGCCGCATCACCGAGGAGCATATGGCGCGGACCGGGATAATGCGCCCGCGATGCTGCTCGTGGTCGACGTCGGAAACACCCAGACGCACTTCGGCGTGTATGCCGACGACGGCGATACGGTGACCGAGCACTGGCGCTTCGCGACGGTCCGCGAGTCGACCAGCGATGAGCTGGGGGCCGCGCTGTCAAATCTGCTTGGCCTGCGGGGCATGGGCTTCTCGGAGATCGGCAGCTCGATCGTCTCGTCGACCGTCCCGCAGCTCTCCGAGCAGTGGACGGCCATGGCCCGCCGGTACCTGGAACACGAGATGCTGGTCGTGGGTCCCCAGATCCGCACCGGGATGCCGATCCGGATCGACAATCCGCGCGAGGTCGGAGCCGACCGGCTGGTCAACTCGGTCGCCGCCTACGAACGGGTGCAGGACACGTGCGTGGTCGTCGACTTCGGTACCGCGATCACCTACGACGCGGTGTCCGATGCGGGCGAGTACCTCGGGGGGATCATCACCCCGGGCGCCGAGATCTCGATCGATGCGCTGTACGAGCGGGCGGCCAAGCTGCCGAAGGTCGAGCTCGGTGAACCGAGGTCGCTGATCGGGAAGTCGACGGTCGATGCGATCCGCAGCGGGATCGTGTTCGGCTTCGCCGCCCAGGTGGAGGGCATCGTGGGGCGCCTGCGGGGCGAATTGGGCGAACACGCCACGGTGATCGCCACGGGCGGGCTCGCGCATGCACTCGTGCCGTTCACGCGTGAAACGATCGACCAGGTCGACGACCTGCTGACCTTGATCGGGCTCCGGCTGATCTGGGAGCGCAACCAGGACTGAGCCGCCGCCGGCGGCCCTCGGGCTACAGCGCGGGGATCGGCACTTCCGGGGTCCGCGCCACCGTCACGCCCAGGATCAGCGGCGTGATCCGGCGGCGGTTGTCCGGCGCCGCGGCGGTTGCCTCGTCGTAGACGTCGATCAGCTGGCGGATCGCGGCGAAGATCGGCGCGTCGTCGATCTCCTCCGGCACGTCGCAGGCCAGCCGGGCCAGCGCGAGCATCTCCGGGCCGCCGTCGCCACCGCGCATCGTGGCGATCGCGCCGAGCATCAGAAACTCGGATGCCCGGTCAAGCAAGGCGTGCGGCGGACGCTCGCGTTCACCGACCGCCGGTCCGGCTTGGATCAGCGGCTCTCCCTCAGCGATCCGCAGCGCCTGCTCTGAGGCGATGCAACGGATCTGGTCGCCGCTCAGCCCGCTCTGCAGCGCCATTCGGAGCTGAAACGCCGCGGACATCGCCGTCGAGCCATAGGGCGCGTCGCTGGCGAACAGGATCTGACCGGGCGGGACGAGCGAGAACAGCGCGGTCAGATCGGCCGGCATCCACCAGGCGGTGTCGAACAGGAGATTCGGGTGATCCGGAGCCACCCGCCAGATCCACGACAGGTCGCAGATTCCGGCATGAGCCAGGATCAGGCGGGCGTCGGGAAACTCGCTCGCCAGTTCGACCGCGTGGAGGCCCAGCGCCGGGATCCCCCGCCCGGCGTGGATCAGGACGGGAAGCCGGCGCTCGTTGGCCAGCGCGACGATGTTGCGGATCTCCGGGTGGTTAAGCGTGAACTGTTCGGCGCGGGGGTGAAGCTTGATGCCCTTCGCCCCCCGCTCCAGGCAGCGCTCGGCCTCGCTGACCGGAGAGTCGTTGGGATCGAGGCGACAGAAGGGCACCAGTTTCCCGTTCGATTCCTGGGCCGCCGCGATCACCATGTCGTTGGCCGGCGGGTACCCCCCGAGCTCATGCATCGGGAAGACGAACGCCCCGCGGGCGTCCGCCGCGGCCAGAACGGAGATGAGCTCCTCCGCCGACTGCTTCATCTCGTCCGGATCGTTCTGTCCGATGTGAGTGTGCGCGTCGAACAGCGCCAGGCCGGGCACCTGACCGCGCACGACATGAGCCCACGGCATAAAGGCGGCGGCGAGGTCCATGACCGGATTCGTACCATGAAACGTTCATGATCCCGGCACTGACCGATAACTGGACCCTGGGCGGAGTCCCGATCGCAAATCGCGTGGTGCTTGCGCCGCTGGCCGGAATCGGCAACTGGTTCGTGCGCCTGCAGGCCCGCCGCTACGGCGCGGGGCTCGCCGTCTCAGAGATGGTCTCGAGCTTCGCGATCCATCACCACAACGCACGAACCTGTACCGAGCTGCTGCGGATCCACCCCGACGAGCATCCCGTGTCGGTACAGCTGTTCGGTCATGACCCTGACGTGATGGCCAGCGCGGCCGAGGCGGTCGCCCTGGCGGGCGCGGATCTGATCGACATCAACATGGGCTGCCCGGTGCCGAAGGTATGCAAGACCGGTGCGGGCGCCGCGCTGCTCGACGCTCCCGACCGCGCGGTGGCCCTGGCCCGCGCGGCGGCCCACGGCAGCGGACTCCCGGTCACGGTCAAGCTGCGCTCGGGACAGCGCCCCGGAGACCTTGGGGGAGTGGAGGTGGCGCGGCGGCTGGTCTTCGACGCAGGCATCGCCGGCCTCTGCATCCATCCCCGGCACGCCTCACAGCGGCACAGCGGGACTCCGGACTACGCGCTGGCTCGCGAGCTGGTGGAGGAGCTGCCGGTCCCCGTCCTGATCTCCGGCGGCCTGCGGACCGCCGCCAAGGCGCAGGCGGCGTTCGAGCAGACCGGAGCGGCGGCGGTGATGCTCGCGCGCGGGTCGCTCGGGAACCCGTGGCTATTCGAGGAACTGCTGGGCGGTCGCGTGGGCGAGCCGACCCGGACCGAGATCCTGGACGAGCTCGACTGGGTGATCGAGCGGGCCTGCGAGCACATGGGCTCCGAACGCGCGGGGCGCTACCTGCGCAAGTTCTATCCCTGGTACGTGGAGCGGCTCGGAGGAACACGGGCCCTTCAAGCTGCGGTGCAACGGGCGCCCTCGCCCGACGTCGTGAGAGAGCTGCTGAAAGCTATGGACGGAGGCGTCTATACTAGCCCGCCCACGCCTGCCGGTTGCGTGGTCAGCCCCGCTTGAGAGAGCGGGTTTTCTTACGTCCAAACGCCTCCATTTACAGGTCTTATACGCATGCCCAAGGACGTCATCCTCACCCAAGAAGGCCTCACCAACCTCAAGGCCGAACTAGAGCAGCTCTCGACCACGCGCCGACGCGAGGTCGCAGCGCGGATCAAGGAGGCTCGCGAATTCGGCGACATCTCCGAGAACGCCGAATACGACGACGCCAAGAACGAGCAGGCGATGCTCGAGGCGCGTATCGCCCAGCTGGAGGAGCGACTCCGCTCGGCGACCGTGATCGATGCCTCTGATCTGGGCACCGACATCGTGCGCGTCGGCTCGATCGTCCATGTCAAGGACGAGTCCGGCAAGTCCACCAAGTACACGATCGTCGGTTCGGCCGAGGCCTCGCCGGCGGAGATGAAGCTCTCCAACGACTCCCCGGTGGGCAAAGCGCTGCTCGGTCACAAGCGGGGCGAGGAGGTCGTGATCACGACTCCGCGCGGAGAGCGCAAGCTGAAGATCACCAAGATCGACGTCGGAACGAAGTAGGCACGTGCCGATGGGCGAGGAGCCGGCCGACGTCTTCGCCGCCCGCCGCCAGAAACTGGAGGCGCTGCGGGCGGCGGGGATCGAGCCGTTCCCGCACCAATTCGACGGAGTTGAGCCGGTGGCCGCGGTCCGAGCGGCGCATGCCGGGCTGGCGCCGGGGGATGAGACGGACGTTACCCACCGCGTCGCCGGTCGCCTGGCGGCGCGCCGCGGCCAGGGCAAGATGGCGTTTCTGGACCTCGTCGACCGCTCCGGCCGGATCCAGCTCCAGGCCCGCGTGGACGAGCTCGGCGCCGAGGGCATGGAGCGGCTGCTCGGCCTCGACCTCGGCGACCTGATCGGCATCGACGGCACGGCCTTCTGCTCCCGCCGCGGAGAGCTCTCCTTGCGGGTCACCTCGTTCGTGCTGCTGGCCAAATCACTGCGGCCCCCGCCGGAGAAGCACCACGGTCTCACCGACGTGGAGACCCGCTATCGACACCGGGAGCTCGACCTGATCGCCAGCGAGGAGGCGCGGGAGCTGTTCATGGTGCGTGCCCGCGTGGTCACCGCGGTGCGCAAATTCCTGGACAGCCAGGGATTCATCGAGGTGGAGACGCCGGTCTTGCAGCCACTCTACGGCGGCGCCGCCGCGCGGCCGTTCACCACTCATCACAACGCCCTCGACCGAGAGTTCTACCTGCGTATCGCCACCGAGCTGTACCTCAAGCGGCTGATCGTCGGAGGCCTCGAGCGCGTCTACGAGCTCGGCAAGGACTTTCGCAACGAAGGCCTGTCGCACAAGCACAACCCCGAGTTCACGATGCTCGAGTGGTACGAGGCCTACGCCGACTATCTCGACGTGGCGGCCCGGTTCGAGCAGCTGGTGGCCTTCGTCGCCTCGGAGATCGCTTACGCCGGGGAGTACGACCTGACCCAGCCGTGGCGCCGGGAGACGCTGGCCGGCGCGGTGCTCTCCCGGACCGGCGTGGACATCTTGCGCTTCCGCGACCGTGACGGGCTGGCGGAGGAGATGCCCGCGCACGGTCTGGCCGTGCCCGAAGGAGACACCTGGCCGCAGCTCGTCGATGAGCTGGTGTCAAAGCATGTCGAGCCGACGCTTGTGCAGCCGACCTTCCTGCTCGATTATCCGGTCGAGCTGTCGCCGTTCGCCAAGCGACACCGGTCCGAGCCCGGGCTGGTCGAGCGCTTCGAGGCGTTCGTCGGGGGCATGGAGTTCGCCAACGCGTTCACCGAGCTCAACGATCCGGACGAGCAGCGCCGGCGCTTCGAGGAGCAGGTCGCGCTCGCCGGCGCCGGCGACGCGGAGGCTCAACCCTACGACGAGGCGTTCGTGCAGGCGCTCGAGCAGGGGATGCCGCCGACCGGAGGTATCGGGGTCGGCATCGACCGCCTGGTCATGATCCTGACCGGTCAACGCTCGATCCGCGAGGTCGTGCTGTTTCCGGCGATGCGGGACTGAGGGTCGGGGCGCCCAACCGCGGGCCGCCCGCTAGATCCGGCGCCAGACCTTGATCAGCAGATAGAGCAGCAGTACGACCGCGACCGCCACGAGCTCGAGCACGTGGAAGGTGATCGTCCAGACGGCGGCAGGGTCCACGGGAGCCAGCCTACCTGGGTGGGCGGTGAAGGTTGTTGGACTTTTGCTGCGCGCGAGCTGCCGCAATCTGGGGGCAACGATGCCGGTGGGGCCTCCATGCCTGTTGGTAGACTGGGGTATGGCAACCCACGGGACCGTCCTACTCATGAGTTCGAGGCCTTTTGCCGAAATCAGTGGGTAGAACGGGAGCATCGGCGTCCCCTCAGTCGGCAGCGCTACTCTGACTGATAGGGAGTTCTTTAGCCAGGACCATCCCCCGACCGACCAAACCGCCCGCCGACACAGAGAGAAGTACTAAAGAATCATGTTCGAGCGATTTACAGAGCGAGCCCGCCAGGTGGTCGTCCTGGCGCAGGAAGAGGCGCGAACGCTCAAGCACAATTACATCGGCACGGAGCACATCCTGCTCGGCCTCCTGCGGGAAGAGGAGGGCCTGGCGGCACGTGTCCTGGAATCCCTTGACATCACCGTGGAGCGCGTCCGCGCGCAGGTCGTCCGGATCGTCGGCTCAGGCGAAGAGGTCACCTCGGGGCAGATCCCGTTCACCCCGCGGGCGAAGAAGGTGCTGGAGCTTGCGCTGCGCGAAGCGCTGAGCCTCGGGCACAACTACATCGGCACCGAGCACATCCTGCTGGGCCTGGTTCGTGAAAACGAGGGCGTGGCCGCACGGATTCTGCTCGACTTCGATGCGGACTCGGAGAAGATCCGCAACGAGGTGATCCGGATGTTGTCCGGTCCCGGCAGCCGCCAGCGCGGCTCCGGAAGCGCCGGCGCGGCTCCGGCCGGTCAGGGCGAGGGCAAGAAGTCGTCCAAGCTGCTCGATCAGTTCGGCCGCAACCTGACCAAGCTGGCGGCCGAGGGCAAGCTCGACCCCGTGGTCGGACGTGAGACGGAGATCGAGCGGATCATGCAAATCCTGTCCCGACGCACCAAGAACAATCCGGTGCTGGTCGGCGAGCCAGGCGTCGGTAAGACGGCGGTCGTCGAGGGACTGGCGCAGCGGATCACCAACGCCGACGTCCCCGAGCTGCTGAAGGGCAAGCAGATCTACACCCTCGACCTCGCGGCGCTCGTCGCGGGTTCGAAGTACCGAGGGGAATTCGAGGAGCGCCTGAAGAAGGTGATGAAGGAGATCACCCAGCGCGGCGACATCATCCTGTTCATCGACGAGCTGCACAACCTCGTCGGCGCGGGTGCGGCCGAGGGCGCGATCGACGCGGCCTCGATCCTCAAGCCGGCGCTGGCCCGTGGGGAGCTGCAGACCGTCGGCGCGACCACGCTCGAGGAGTACCGCAAGTACCTGGAGCGTGACTCGGCGCTCGAGCGGCGCTTCCAGAAGATCATCGTCGACCAGCCCAGCACCGAGGAGACGGTCCAGATCCTCAAGGGCCTGCGCGACCGGTATGAGCAGCACCACAAGGTGAACATCACCGACGAGGCGCTCGAGGCGGCGGCCGATCTCGCGGATCGCTACATCTCGGATCGGTTCCTGCCCGACAAGGCGATCGACCTGATCGACGAGGCCGCGTCTCGCATGCGGATCAAGTCGATGACCTCGCCTCCCGTGTATCGGGAGCTGGAGGACGACATCGAGGAGACCCGTCGGGCCAAGGAGGCCGCGATCGAGGCGCAGGAGTTCGAGAAGGCCGCGAACCTGCGTGATCAGGAGCGCCGCTTGACCCAGCAGAAGCGCGAGCTGGCCGACCAGTGGGAAGCCGGGGAATCGACCGAGCGCCCCGCGATCGGCGAGGAGGAAATCGCCGACATCGTCTCCATGTGGACCGGCATCCCGGTGTTCAAGCTGACCGAGGCTGAGACCGCGAAGCTGATGCGGATGGAGGACGAGCTGCACAAGCGCGTGATCGGCCAGCACCCGGCGATCGAGGTCGTCTCGAAGGCGATCCGCCGTTCCCGCGCTGGCCTCAAGGATCCCAAGCGGCCAACCGGCTCGTTCATCTTCCTCGGCCCCTCCGGGGTCGGCAAGACTGAGCTGGCCCGCACGCTCGCCGAGTTCCTGTTCGGCGATGAGGACACCATGATCCGCATCGACATGTCCGAGTACATGGAGAAGCACGCGGTGTCACGGCTGGTCGGATCGCCTCCCGGCTACATCGGCTACGACGAGGGTGGTCAGCTGACCGAGGCCGTGCGGCGCAAGCCCTACAGCGTGCTGCTGCTCGACGAGATCGAGAAGGCCCATCCGGACGTCTTCAACATTCTGCTCCAGATCCTGGAGGACGGGAGGCTGACCGACGCCCAGGGCCGGACGGTCGACTTCCGTCACTGCATCGTGATCATGACCTCGAACATCGGGGCGTCCGAGATCGCGCGCAACACGCCGCTCGGTTTCGCGGTCTCCGACGACGAGACCGGGATCACCTACGACGACATGAAGAACCGGATCATGGGCGAGCTGAAGAAGGTCTTCCGGCCCGAATTCCTGAACCGGATCGACGAGGTCATCGTCTTCCACAAGCTGGCCAAGGAAGAGATCAAGGAGATCGTCGAGCTGCTGTTGCGGCGGATCCGTGAGTCGATGGCTGAGCGTGAACTCCAGCTGGAGCTCTCGGAGGCGGCCAAGGACCTGCTCGTGGACAAGGGTTGGGACCCAGCCATGGGCGCGCGACCATTGCGCCGGGCGATCCAGCGCTACATCGAGGATCCGCTGGCGGACTTCGTGCTCCGCTCGCAGGTGCCCTCGGGCTCGACCGTGCTGGTCGAACCGGGTGCCGAGAACACCGATGAAAGCGACGTCAAGCTGACGGTGATCGAGCCGGCGCCGAAGCCGACGCCCGTTGGTGTGGGCGCCTCCGACAGCGGTGAGGATTCCGAGCCTGAGCCCGCCGACGGCGAGGCCCCCTCGGAGGACGCGTAGCACCAGGCGCTTGCCGGTTCGGCTGACCGCGGCGCTCGCCGCGGGGGTGATCGCCGCCGCGGCTCTGGGTTGCGGCGGCGGCTCGCGCACGAGGCCTGCGCTCGCGCCGGTCGATACGAGCGCGTTGGGGACCGTCCAGATCCTCGGCAGCCAGTCGCTCCAGGGCGGCGGCACGCCCGGTGCCCGCCGGCTGCAGCGGCCGCTCCCGATCGCATTCGCCGTCTCGATGGACGTCGCTCTGGCCAGGGGCGCCACGTTGCAACTGAGCCTGGGTGCTCCCGGCTCCGTGCTCACGCTCGCGCGGAGCGCGAGCGGGGCCGCGGTGATGCGCGCCCGCGGCTCGAGCTACCCGCTGCCGGCGCGCGCCGGCTGGGGGCGAGGTGACTCGCGCCACATCGAGTTGACCAACGGAGCCGTGGCCGTCGACGGTACGGCGGTGGCTCGGCCGCCGGTGCATCGCAGCGTAACGGTGCTGGTGCTGAGTGCGCTGCGCGGGCGCACGCGCGTGAGCGGGCTGATCATCACCGACGCTCATCGCCCCGCGTCATTGCTGCTGCACCGCTTGGCCGAATTGCACGCACGCGTCTCTCCCGGGGCGCTGCTCGTCGGCGCCGATCGCCGAGACCGTCTGCATTTCGGCTCCGTCTGGACCAGCGGCTTCCTCACCGGAGCACTCTGGCAGGCCGCTTCGCTGGCGCCCCAGGCGGGGCTGTTCGCAAACTGGGCACTCGCGGCGACCCTCGGCCACCTCGGTCGCGAGCGTACCGCTACGCACGACGTCGGCTTCATGTACGGGCAGTCGTCGTTGCTGGCCTGGCGGCACCTCTGCCGCACGGCCAGCCCTCCGCGCCGACTCTGCGCACGGCTGCGCAACAGCGTGGTCGCCGCCGCGGATGAGCTGAGGCGGCTGGCCGCGACCAACCCCGGCGCCGGCACCATCCCGACCAGCGCGGCAACCCCGGTGGCCGAGACGATCGTGGACAGCATGATGAACATCGCGATCCTGCCCTGGGCGAGCCGGGTCACCGGCAAGCGGTCCTACCGTAAGCTCGCCTCTCACCAGGCCCACGTGATCGGCTCACTGCTCGTGCGGCCCGACGGCTCGACGTTTCAGGCGGTTCACTTCGACCGCTCCAGCGGGCGGATCGTGTTCGTCGGGACCCATCAGGGGATCGCCGACGCGAGCACCTGGTCCCGCGGTCAGGCGTGGGGGCTCTACGGCTTCGCTCAGGCGGCGCAGGATCTGCACGACCGTGATCTGCTGGCGGTAGCGCAGCAGCTGGCCGGATACGTCTCGCGGCAACTGCCGGCCGGTGGTGTTCCGCCCTGGGACTACAGCGCTCCGGCCGGGCGATCGATCGACGTGTCGGCCGGGGTCATCCAGGCCGCAGGACTGCTGCACCTGCTGCTCGCCTGCAATGCCGCGCCGGGAGCCTGTGCCGACACCTCGGCCTGGGCGCCACTGTCGCACACGCTGCTCACGGCGGCGCTTGGCCATGCCAGCACTCGCCCTCCGCTCGGCTTTCTCGGCTCGCAGGTGCTCAACGGCAGGCGGCCGACTTGTTGCAACGGCGGCGAGCTGATCTTCGGCCTCAGCTACGCCCTCGAGTCGCTGGCCCTGGAGCGGCAGGCGGGCGGGTAGGTCAGAGCTCGGTCTCGCCGCGTGCCGAGACTGCAACGATCTGGACGCGAACGCGGGGTGCCGTCGGGGCCGGCCCGTAGCCTGGTCTGACATGGCCAGATCGTCAACGATCCACGTGTGCTCGGCCTGCGGTCACGAGACGCCTCGCTGGGCCGGGCAGTGTCCCGGTTGCGGCGAGTGGAACAGCCTCGTCGAGGAGGTGCGCGGCGCCGGCGGACCCGGCGGCGGCGCCCGTGCACGAGGGCCGGGCGGCGGCCGGGCGGTCGCTCCGGTGACGCTGGCCGAGGTGGATCGTCAGGAGGACGATCGGCTCAGTACCGGGATCGCCGAGCTCGACAACGTGTTGGGCGGGGGAATCGTTCCCGGATCCCTGGTGCTGATCGGCGGCGCCCCCGGGATCGGTAAGTCGACGCTGACGACGATGGCCCTGGCCAACCTCGTCGCGGCCGGGCGACGGACCCTGTATGTCTCGGCGGAAGAATCCGCGGCGCAGATTCGCCTGCGAGCCGAGCGCCTGACCGGCGGCGACGCGCTGCACATCCCGGTGATCGCCGAGACCGACCTGCATGCTGTGCTGGCGACACTGGAGCACGAGCGTCCGGAGGTGTGCGTGATCGATTCCGTGCAGACGATCCAGTCGTCGGAGCTGACCAGCGCGGCGGGGTCAGTCGCTCAGGTCAGAGAGGTGGCGGCCGAGATCATGCGCGTCGCCAAAACGCGGAGGATCGCCGTCCTGCTGGTCGGGCACGTGACCAAGGAGGGCGCGCTCGCGGGGCCGCGGGTGCTCGAGCACCTCGTCGATTGCGTGCTCCAGTTCGAAGGTGAGCGCGAGCGCACGTACCGAACCGTGCGAGCGGTCAAGAACCGCTTCGGCTCGACCAACGAGGCCGGGGTGTTCGAGATGCACGATCACGGCCTGGTCGAGGTGCTCGATGCCTCGGCTCGGTTCGTCGGTGAGGCGACGCGCGCGCCCGGCAGCGTCGTGCTCTGCGCGATGGAGGGATCTCGCCCGCTGCTCGTCGAGGTGCAGGCGCTCGTCTCGTCCTCCGAGCTCGTTCCCCCGCGCCGGGTG
The DNA here is from genome assembly GCA_036564325.1 of Solirubrobacteraceae bacterium. GTDB lineage: Bacteria > Actinomycetota > Thermoleophilia > Solirubrobacterales > Solirubrobacteraceae > Palsa-465. The sequence continues at coordinate 17,360 of DATCPD010000225.1, forward strand.
GTGGCCGGGTTGGATCGCAACCGGCTCGCGCTCGTGCTCGCCGTGCTCGGACGTCATGCCGGCGTCGGCCTCGGGGCCGCGGATGTGTTCGTCAACGTCGTCGGCGGGGTGCGGGTGGACGAGCCAGGCGCTGATCTGGCCGTCGCGCTCGCGGTGGCCAGCGCGGCCAAGCGGGTTGCCCTGGCCGGCGCGGACCCGCAGCGCCCGCTGGCCTGCTTTGGTGAGCTCGGCCTGACGGGCGAGCTGCGGACCGTCGCCCACGCCGACCGGCGGCTCGCCGAGGCCGCGAAGTTCGGCCTCGCCCCGGTGATCGAGCCGGGCGGTCATCCGACGCTCCGCTCCGCTGTCCGTGCCGTGCTCGGCGAGCGCCCAGCCATCGCGGCTGCCTAACCTGCCGTCGCGCCCACGGGCTCGGCGGCCGACCCGCCCACGGGCTCGGCGACCGTGGCGGGCGCGGCGACCGTGGCGGTCGCGGCGTGCGCCCGGCTCGGCAACCCCACGGCGG
>DATCPD010000092.1:0-13643 GCA_036564325.1 Solirubrobacteraceae bacterium
CGAGGCCAACCGCTCCCGCCACGGCGTCGTGCGCAGCCAGGCCAGGTCGACGACGTAGGCCGCGTCGAGCACCTCCGCCGCGCGCTGGAGGGACTCCGACGAGTCGATCGCCTCGTCGCTGTCGAGCAGCATCACGTCGATCATGTGCCGGACGGCGTTGACCGCGTTCTCGTGTCCGTGCGGGGACCAGAGCACCGTGGAAAGCTCGGACACGACCACCGGATCGATGATCGTGTCAAGCCGCTCGAGATGCTCGGGACCGAGATCGATCTCGACCTGTTCGACCATCACGCCCAGCCCGGAGCGCGGCTCGTCGTAGGCCATCGTCGCCCACGCGTCCAGCTTGGTCCGACCCTCCTCGACGGCGCATAGAACCGTGCGAGAAGCGTGAAAGCGACCGACGCGGGCCAGGCGGTTGGCGATCTCGCCCTTCCAGTCGAGGTCGACCACGACGACGAGGTTCAGGACCCGCGCCGGCGCGAGTGACTCGTTGGCGGCGTGCCGATCCCGCAGGAGCTTGCGCAGCGCGCTGCCGATCCGTTCAGGGGTGGTGTCGGACTCCGACCAATGATCCTCGCCCGGCCCCGTGGCGGCTTCTTCGGCGTCAGGAGAGCTCGACGAGGAGGTGGCCGTCATAGCCGCCGCCACTTGTGCCCGCCGGTCAGAAGTTGATCGGCCTCGGTCGGGCCCGGCGAGCCCGCCTCGTACTGCGGGATCTCCGAGGACTCGTCCTCCTCCCAGGCGGTCAGGATCGGGTCGATGATGCCCCACAGCGCCTCGATCTCGTCGTTGCGCGTGAACAGCGTGGCGTCGCCGCGCATCGCGTCGAGGATCAGGCGCTCGTAGGCCTCGGGCGACTCCGACATGAACGACGTTCCGTAGCGGAACTCCATGTTGACCGGGCGGATCCGCATGGTCGGTCCAGGGATCTTCGCTCCCAGCGAAACCGAGACGCCCTCGTCGGGCTGGACGGCGAGGATGATCTGGTTGGCCTGAACGCCCACCGAGCCCTGCGTCTGAAAGGCCAGATGCGGAATCGGTTTCAACGTCACGGCGATCTCGGTCACCTTGCGAGCCAGCCGCTTCCCGGTGCGCAGGTAGAACGGCACGCCCGCCCACCGCCAGTTGGATACGTGCAGGCGCAGCGCCGCGTAGGTCTCGGTGCGTGAATCCGAGTCGACGCCCTCCTCCTCGCGGTAGCCCAGAACCTTCTCCCCGGCCACCACCCCGGAGCGATACTGGGCGCGGATCGCCATCGAGTCGACGTCGGATGGCGTGGGCGGAACGATCGCCTCGAGGACCTTGAGCTTCTCGTCGCGCAAGCGGTTGGCCTCGAACGACGCCGGCGGCTCCATCGTCAGCAGCGCGAGCAGTTGCAGCATGTGGTTCTGGACGAGGTCCCGCAGCGCTCCCGCGCGCTCGTAGTAACCGGCGCGTCCGCCGATGCCCATGTCCTCGGCGGCGGTGATCTGCACGTTGTCGATGAAGTTGCGGTTCCACACCGGCTCGAACAGCGAGTTGGCAAAGCGCAGCGCCATCAGGTTCTGAACCGTCTCCTTGCCGAGGTAGTGATCGATGCGGAAGACCTGCGACTCGTCGAACACGCTCAGGACCTGGGCGTTCAGCTTGCGAGCGGACGCCAGGTCGTAGCCGAACGGCTTCTCGATCACCACGCGCGTGTCAGCCCGCTCACACTCGTAGAGCTTCGCGTCGCCGATATTCCCGCTGATCACCGGGAAGAACTCGGGCGCGGTCGAGAGATAGAACACGCGGTTCAAGGGCTCCCCGGCCTGCTCGTCGAATTCGCACAGGATCCGGTCGATCTCGCGGTAGGCCTCCTGGTCATCGAAGGTCCCGGCGACGTAACGAATGTTCGAGAGCAGGCCGTCGAGCACTTTCGGATCCGGAGTTCGACGCGAGTACTGCTCGATCGACTTGCGGGCGACGGCCTGGAAGTCGTCGTCCGGTTGATCGCGCCGCGCGACGCCAATCATCTCGAAGCGCTCCGGAAGCGCGCCCTCGTGAGCCAGGTTGTAGAGCGCCGGCAGCAGCTTGCGGTGGGCGAGGTCACCGGTCGCCCCGAAGATCACCAGCGCGGTCGGAGCAACCGGCAGGCGCTCGAGGCCCTGGATGAGCGGGTTGTCCTCATCCCGCTGCTCCTCGGCGACGGTGGCATTCATGATTTGCCCCCTCCGCCCACGCTCTTGACCGCGTGGCCACCGAACTGGTTGCGCAGCGCCGCCAGCATCCGCGCGGTGTAGTCGCCGTTGTCACGCGAGGTGAAGCGGGCGAACAGTGACGCGGCCAGGGCCGGCATCGGAACATCGTGATCGATTCCCGAGCCGAGCGTCCAGCGACCTTCGCCCGAGTCCTCGACGTAGCCCTCCAGATTGCTCAGGTCGTTGCCGTCGGCCTCGAAGGCCAGCGCCGCCAGCTCGAGCAGCCACGAGCGGATCACCGACCCCTGACCCCACAGCTTGGCGATGTTCTCGAGGTCCAGGCCGTACTCGGACTTGTGCAGCAGCTCGAACCCCTCGGCGTAGCCCTGCATCAGCGAGTACTCGATCCCGTTGTGCACCATCTTCACGTAGTGACCGGAGCCGGGACCGCCCATGTGCCCCCATCCGTTCGGCGGAGCGAGCACATCGAGGATCGGCGCGAGCCGGGACACGTGCTCGTCAGCACCTCCGACCATCATGCAGTAGCCGACCTCCAGGCCCCAGACACCGCCGCTTGTGCCGACGTCGACGAAGCCGATGTTCCGCGCGCTGCACTGGGCGAAGTGATCGATCGAGTCGGTCCACTTCGAGTTGCCCCCGTCGATGATCGTGTCGCCGTCGTCCAGCAGGTCGAGCAGCTGCTCGATCGTCTTCTGCGTCGGGTCACCGGCGGGAACCATGATCCACACCGCTCGCGGTGCGGACAGCTGACCGACCAATTCCTCAAGCGAGCCCGCACCCTCCGCTCCATGCTCCTGCGCGGTATGCACGGCGTCGGCGCTGAAGTCGAATGCGACCACGTCGTGGTCGGAATCGCGCTTGATCCGATGCACCATGTTGCCGCCCATCTTGCCCAGTCCCACGAACCCGATTTGCATCGACTTTCAGCTCCTGTTGAGTAGATCCTTGATGCGGGACGTCAGCGAGCGGACCGCCTCGACCGGCTCGCCCTCGAGCTTCACGCGCTCGGCGGCGAGGCCATGGCCCCGCAGGGTCTGGAGGTCGCCGGCGGCCTGCGCCGCGATCAGCGTCCCGAACGAGTAGTTGGCACCGGGGATCTCGGCGTCCTCCAGAGGATCGTTGACGAGCTGGAGGAACCGGCCGGTCGGCGGCCCGCCCTTGTGCAGCTGCCCGGTGGAGTGCAGGAAGCGCGGCCCGTAACCGAATGTGGTCGCCGCCCCGGTGCCCGCCCGGATCGCCGCGCGGAGCTCGGCGATCGCGTCGTCGAGCGTCTCCGTAGGCGGGAGGTAGCCCATGATCGCCACGTAATGTGGTGGCGCGGCGTCCTCGAGCAGCGCGCGCAGTGCATCGTCGTCGGCCGGTTCCAGCTCCGGCACCGCCCCGGAGTCGAGCACCCGCTTGGTGTTGTCCTTGGCCTCCTGGACGTTGGGCTGATCGAACGGGTTGATCTCAAGCGCCCAGCCCGCCACCGCGACCGCGAACTCGGCCAGGAAGAAGATGCGCCCGAGATCGGCTGCGCCCTTGGTGGCGAGCGTCACGGTCGGATGCCCCGCCTCGGCGAGCGCCTTGATCGCCCCGTCGAGCCGCTCGTCGGGCTCGTCGCTGCCGCGGAGGTAGGCGAACACGCGGTCGTTCCCGTAGACCTCGGCGTCGCCGACCGGCTCGTCGGCCACGGGCAGGATGCCCCGCCCATGCTTGCCCGTCGACTCCGCGATCAGCTGCTCGACCCACAGGCCGAAGCTCTCGATCGGCGGCGCGACCAGGAACGTCAGCTTGTCGCGGCCGTGGCCGGCCATCTCGCCGATCGCCGCCCCGAGCCACAGCCCGGAGTTCGACTCGCTCGAGTGGTAGTGCATGGAGTTCTGCTCGGCCACCTGGCAGCCGTTCAGGAGAGCCTCGATGTCCACTCCCATCAGCGCGGCCGGCACGAGCCCGAAGTACGACAGCACCGAATAGCGCCCGCCGATGTCCGGAGGGTTCTGGAACGTGCGGCGCAGGCCCTCGTCGCGGGCCAGCTGCTCGAGCGGGCTGCCTGGATCGGTGACCACGACGAACTGCTGCGGGCCGGCCAGCGCCTTGAAATGGCGGTAATGCGACAGCGTCTCGATTGTCCCGCCGGACTTCGAGGAGACGATGAACAACGTCTTCTCGATGTCAACCGACCTCTGCACGCCGAGCACGACATCCGGGTGCGTGGAGTCGAGCACCTGAAGACGCAGCCCATCCGGGATCTGACCGAAGGAGCGGCGGATCACCTCGGGCCCGAGCGAGGAGCCGCCCATCCCGAGCAGGACGGCGTCGGTGAAGCCCTCCGCTCGGACCTCCTGGGCGAACTGCTGGAGCTCGGGGGCATGCTCGAGCATCGTGTCGGCCACCGTCAGCCAGCCGAGGCGATTCTCGATCTCCGGTACCCCCGGACCGCCCCACAGCGACGGGTCACGACGCCAGAGCCGTTGGGCAACGCGTTCGGAAACCGCGCGCTTGACGCGCCCGGCCACCGGCTCCTCGAGCTCGGAGGGCAGATGGCCTTCGATCGTCGGCGGCCGGCCGGTGGCGACGCCGACGCGGCGCTCCTCGATCCCGGCCAGCAGGCGGTTCATGGCCTGCTCGAACTGCTGGACCCCGTCGACCAGGAGCTCATCGGTGACCTCCCGCAGGTCGATTCCCGCCTCGCGCAGCGCTTCCAGCTGTGGGGTTGGGTCGCGCTCGGCGCTGGGACCGCTCACATGACCGTGGTCGGCCACGGCGTGCAGGGTGGCCATCGGCATCGTGTTGACCGTGTCGCGGCCGACGAGCTCGTCGACGTACATGGTGTCGGGGTAGGCCGGATTCTTCACCCCGGTCGAAGCCCAGAGCGGCCGCTGCACGGACGCTCCGGCGTGCCGCAGCCCGTCCCAGCGAGGGCCGGAGAAGATCTCCTGGAAGCGGCGATAGGCCGCGCGCCCATTGGCCACCGCGGCCGTGCCGGCCAACTCGCTGCGGCCGAGCTGCTCGAGCTTGGCGTCGACGTTGGTGTCCACCCGGGAGACGAAGAAGCTGGCCACCGAGTGAACGTCGAGGGGCTTACCCTCCTCCTGCCGGCGCTCGAGACCACGGAGATAGGCCTCCGCCACCGCTTCGTAGGCCTCCACGGCAAACAGCAGCGTGACGTTGATGTTGATGCCCTCGTAGATCGACTGCTCGATCGCGTCGACACCCTCGGGCGTGCCCGGGATCTTGATCATCACATTTGGCCGGCTCAGCGCCTTCCAATACGTGCGCGCAGCGGCGAGCGTGCGCTCGGAGTCGTGGGCTATGTCAGGCGCCACCTCGAGCGAGACGAATCCGTCCTTTCCGCCCGACTCACGGTGGACGTCGCCGAGCACGTCCGCGGCGAGCTGCACGTCTCGCACGGCGATCCGGTCGTAGATCGTCTGGGCGTCGAGGTCCTCCCGGGCCATCGACTCGAGCTCCTCGTCGTAGTCGTCGGAGCCAAGGATCGCCTTCTCGAAGATCGATGGGTTCGCGGTGACGCCGCGCAGCGATTCCTCCTGGACCATCCGCGCCAGCTCGCCTCCCTGGATCAGCGAACGCCGGATCTGGTCCAGCCACACGCTTGTGCCCGCGCTGGTCAGCGCCGCCAGGCGCTCATTGACCGCCGCGGTCGTGCTCACTTCCCGATCAGCTCCCGCCCGAGTTGGGCCACGCGCTCGGCGGTGATCCCGAAGTGCTTGTAGACCTCCTTGGCCGGACCGGACTCACCGAACGTCTCCATGCCGACGAAGACCCCGTCGGGGCCGATCCACTTGTCCCACCCCAGCGGGCTGGCCGCTTCGACGGCGATACGGGCTCGGCACGCGGCCGGCAGGACCTGCTCGCGGTACGACTCGTCGGCCCGGGTGAAGGTGTCCATGCACGGCATGCTCACCACCCGCACGCGCACGCCGTCGAGCGCGTCCGCGGCCTCCACGCACAGCGATACCTCGGAGCCCGTGCCGATCAGGATCAGTTCAGGGTCGCCGCCGTCGGCATCGCGCAGGACGTAGGCCCCGCGTTCGATCGCGTCGTCGGGGACGGCGTCCGGATCGAGGATCGGGAGGTTCTGGCGCGACAGCGCGAACGCGGTGGGCGCCTCGTGGCTGCGCAACGCGAAGCGCCAGGCCAGAGCGGTCTCGTTGGCGTCGGCCGGCCGCACCAGGTTGAGCCGTGGAATCGCCCGCAGGCCCGCTAGGTGTTCGACCGGCTGGTGCGTCGGGCCGTCCTCGCCCAGCCCGATCGAGTCGTGGGTGTAGATCCAGATCGCGGGCAGCTTCATCAGCGCCGACAGCCGCACGGCCCCGCGCATGTAATCCGAGAAGGTCAGGAAGGTCGCACCGTAGGCGCGGAAGCCGTGCAGCGAGAGGCCGTTGACGATTGCGCCCATCGCGTGCTCGCGCACGCCGAAGCGGAGGTTGCGCCCGTCGTAGGCCCCCTTCTCGACATCACCGCCCTCGTCGATGTCGGTGTTGGTGGAGGTGGCCAGGTCGGCCGAGCCGCCGATCAGGTGCGGGACCGCCTTGGCCGCCCATTGGATCGCCTTCTCCGAGGCCTTGCGCGTGGCGATCGGGTCATCGCCGGCGCTGAACTTGGGTAGGCCCGTGTCCCACCCGTCCGGGAGCCCTGCCGCGTCGATCATCTGCAGCAGCTTGGCTTGGTCGGCGAACTGCTCTCGGTAGGCGTTGAAGCGCTCGTCCCACTCGGCCTCGAGCTCGCGGCCGCGCTCGCAGCAGCGGCGGAAGTGCTCGAGCGCCTCCGGCGGGACGTAGAAGTGCTTGTCGGGATCCCACCCGTAGGCCTCCTTGGTCAGCCGAACCTCGTCCTCGCCCAGCGGCGAGCCGTGAGCGCTCGAGGTGTCCTGCTTGTGCGGACTGCCGTAGCCGATGTGCGAGCGCACCATGATCAGCGACGGCCGGTCCTCGACCTCCATCGCCGCCCGGGTCGCCTGCTCGAGCCGCTCCAGCGACATGTCCTCGCCGACGTTCTCGACGTGCCACCCATAGGCGTCATAGCGCTCGGCGACATCCTCTGAGAACACCACGGACGTCGGGCTGGCGAGCTGGATCTTGTTGTCGTCGTAGAAGGCGATCAGGTGGCCGAGACCGAGGTGGCCGGCCAGCGAGGAGGCTTCGGAGGTAACGCCCTCCTGGAGGTCGCCGTCGGAGGCGATCGTGAAGGTGTAGTGGTCCACGACCTCGTGGCCGTCGCGGTTGAACCGTGCCGCCAGCATCCGCTCCGCCAGCGCGAGCCCAACCGACATCGAGATCCCCTGTCCGAGCGGTCCCGTCGTCGCCTCGATCCCGGGGGAGTACTTGCGCTCCGGATGTCCGGCCGTCGGCGAGCCGACCTGGCGGAAGTTCTTGATGTCCTCCAGGGTCATCGGATAGCCGGTGAGGTACAGCATCGAGTACAGGAGCATCGACGCGTGTCCCGCCGAGAGCACGAAGCGATCGCGGTCGATCCAGTCCGGGTCGGCCGGGTTGTGGCGCATGATTCGCGTGTAGAGGACGTACGCGAGGGGCGCCAGGCCCATCGGCGCTCCCGGGTGCCCGGAGTTGGCCTTCTGCACGGCATCCATGGCGAGCGTGCGGATCGTGTTGACGCACAGCTCGTCGAGCGCGGTGGTGGCGCTGTCGGTCGCGGTCACGGAGTGAGGAGGGTGCGATCGGACAAGACCACTACGGGCAGCATAGACAGATCCTCTCTTCCCTAAACAGCGACATCGTTACCAAACGGTCATCCAAACAGAACTCCGTAGCGCTCATATTCCTCGACCGGGACGCGTCGCACCTCGGCGACCGCGTCCTCGAGTGCGACGAGCGCGATCTGAGTTGCGTGGAGCGCGGTCATCGTCCCCCAGGCGCCGTCGTGAGCGGCGTCGATCGCAGCCAGACCGAGCCGGGTGGCCAATACGCGGTCGAAGGCCGTCGGGGTCCCGCCGCGCTGGATGTGGCCCAGCACCGTGGCGCGGGTCTCGTACCCGGTCCGCTGTTCGATCTCGCGCTCGAGCACATGGCCGATCCCGCCGAGGCGCGGGTGCCCGAAGTCGTCGACCCCGCCGGCGTCGAGAACGATCGTCCCCTCCTTGGGGACCGCGCCCTCGGCCGCCACCACGATCGAGAAGTAGCGCCCGCGCTCGTGCCGGCGGCGGATCAGGCGGCAGACCTCGTCGATGTCGAACGGGAGCTCCGGGATCAGGATTACGTCGGCTCCGCCGGCGATCCCGGAGTGCAGTGCGATCCAGCCCGCGTTACGACCCATCACCTCCACCACGAGGATCCGGTTGTGACTCTCGGCCGTGGTGTGGAGCCGGTCGATCGCCTCCGTCGCCACCTGAAGCGCCGTGTCGAACCCGAACGTGACATCGGTCGCGCCCAGATCGTTGTCGATCGTCTTGGGCACGCCGATCACCGGGAGCCCGTCGCGGTGCAATCGGTTGGCCACCCCGAGCGTGTCCTCCCCGCCGATCGCGATCAGGCCGTCGAGCCCACGGCGCTCGAACGTCTGCCGGACCCGGGTGACGCCGTCCTCGCGCTTGTAGGGATTGGTCCGAGAGCTTCCGAGGATGGTTCCCCCACGGGGCAGGATGCCCCGGGTCGATTCGATGCTCAGCGGCTCGCCCGAGTCCTCCAGAACTCCGCGCCAGCCGTCCTTGAAGCCAAACAGCTCGTCACCGTGAGCGTCGATGCCCTTGCGAACCACGGCTCGGATCACGGCATTGAGGCCAGGGCAGTCGCCGCCGCCTGTCAGTAAGCCGATCCGCATGTGCCCGCATCCTATGCGTACTGCCGCCGCGATATAGCTACGTGAATGTAGGATTGACGGCGCATGGCCACCACCCGTCAACGACGCGTCTGGGGTGTGGGTGCCGGACTGGCCGTGGGTCTCGGCGTCGCCGCGGCTGCCCAGCAGACGCTGAGGCGGCGGATCGCGGCCGACCCGCAGAACGAGGTCCTGCGTGTACCGGCTTCCGGAAGCCCCCGGACCGTTAATTCGCTCGACGGAACCGAACTCCACGTCGAGCATTTCGGCTCGCGCGACGCCCCGACGATCGTGCTGCTCCACGGCTGGACCGAGACGATCGCGTACTGGACGTCGGTGATCGGTGAATTGGAGGCCGGCGGGTTTCGCATCGTGGCGCCCGACCTCCGCGGCCACGGCTCCAGCGGCCGGGCGGCCGAGGGCGACTATTCGCTGGCCCGCTTCGGCGAGGATCTCGAGGCGGTGCTCGAGGACTCCGTTCCCGACGGGCGCCACGCCGTCGTGGTAGGGCATTCGCTGGGCGCGATGTCGATCGCCGCGTGGGCCGAGCACCACGACGTCGAGCGCCGGGCCGGCGCGGCAGCCCTGCTGAACACCGGCGTCGGCGACCTGATCGCCGAATCGCTGCTGTTTCCGTTACCCCGCATCGCCCAGGCCCTCAACCAGACGATCGCCGTGCACGGATTCCTCGGCTCACGCGCCCCGCTCCCGCGCTTCTCCACCCCACTGAGTCACACGGCGATTCGTTACGCCGCCTTCGGACCGAAGGCCAGCCCGGCGCAGGTGGCGTTCTACGAACGCATGCTCGTCGCCACTCCGCCCGATGTCCGGGCCGATGTGGGGATCGCGATGTCCGAGATGAGCCTTCATCACGCGCTCGAGCGGCTGACGGTCCCGACCCTGGTCATCGCGGGCGAAGACGACCGGCTGACCCCACCGTCGCATGCCCGGCGGATCGCCGAGATGCTGCCGCACCTCCACAAGCTCGTCGTGCTCGACGGGACCGGGCATATGGGTCCGCTGGAGCGCCCTCACGAAATCACCCAAGAACTCATGGAGCTCTCCGCCGTTGGCCGCGCGTGACAGAGTTAGACGTCTAGGTGGGTTCCAAAGCAGACTCCCGAGACCTCTGCTGCGTCCTCGTCGAAGATCCTGACCTGGCCGACGCGATCCCCTGCGAGCGCCGAAATCAGGCGGTCCAGCGTTCTGTCGTGCCCGCGCTCAGCGTCCCCGCGGGACCGTGGATCCCGCCCGACGCGCTCGCCTCTGACGGCATTGGGTTTCTCGTGCTCAGCGGCGTGCTGATCCGGCGGGTCGGCATCGAGGAGCGCTGCGCCGTCGAGCTGGTCGGCGAATGTGACGTCGTGCGGCCCTGGCAGGGCGACGACGCGCAGACCCTCCCCCTCCATGCCGGCTGGTCGGTCCTCGAGCCGGCGCGGCTGGCCGTGCTGGACGGCACCTTCACGAGGCTGTCGGGAGAGTTCCCCGAGCTTGCCGCGCGACTGTTCGAAAGAGCGGTGAGACGCTCGCGACGGCTGGCCGCGAACATCGCGATCATCCACCAGGCCCGGGTGGACGATCGTCTGCACATGCTGTTCTGGCATCTCGCCAACCGCTGGGGGCGCGTGCGGGGTGACGGAACCCTGCTGCCGCTGCGTCTCACGCACGCCCTGCTCGCCGATCTGGTTGCCGCGCGACGGCCCACCGTCACCAGCGCCCTGGCCAAGCTGAGCCGTCGAGGACTGGTGCGCGTGGTCGAGGACGGCTGGCTGCTGGCGGGCGAGGCTCCGGGGCGGCGGCAGAGCCTCGCTGAGGCCCCTTGAGCGCCCAGACCGCCCGTCCGGCTGATCGGCGCTACAAACCCGCGATCGTGCACATTGATCCCTACATCGTTCTGGGCAGCGCGATCGTCGGCCTGCTGGTGGGCATGACCGGCGCCGGCGGCGGCGCCCTGATGACCCCGATGCTGATCCTGCTGTTCGGTGTGACGCCATCGACCGCGATCTCCAGCGACCTGGTCGCAGCCGTGCTGATGCGACCGATCGGGGCCCTGGTTCACCTGCGGGCGGGCACCGTCAATCTGCGCCTGGTCAAGTGGATGGTGCTCGGCTCGGTGCCGTCCGCATTCTTGGGTGCCTACGTGCTGAGGCTGATGGGTCACTCCAAGAGCGCGCAGCAGAACATCGAGGTCGCGCTCGGGTCGGCGCTGCTGGTCGGCGCCGGAGCCATGGTCCTGCGGTTCCTGCTCGACCGGCGCAAGGGACACAAGCGAACCGGCGCGGTGGCGGACGTCATCCCACGGCCGCTGCCCACGGTGGCCATCGGCATCGTCGGCGGGGTCATCGTCGGCATGACGTCAGTTGGATCCGGTTCGCTGATGATCATCCTGATGTTGTTCGTTTACCCGATGATCGGCGCCAAGCAGCTGGTCGGCACCGATCTGACCCAGGCGGTTCCGCTGACCATCGCCGCCGCGCTGGGGGCGCTTGCCTTCGGCCACGTGGAGATCGGGGTCACCGGCTCGCTGATCCTCGGCAGCGTGCCGGCGGTGCTGGTCGGCTCGCTGCTCTCCTCGAGCGTTCCCGATCGCTACATCAGGCCGGTGATCGCGTTCGTGATCTTCGCGTCGGGTCTGAAGTACGTCGGCGTCGGAGCCACCGCGCTCGGCTGGGTCCTGTGCGCGGTGCTGCTCGCGGGGGGAGTGCTGTGGTTGGTGCAGGCGCGCCCGTGGCAGACCGGCGCGGCTGGCCGTGATGCGCCCGAGATTCCCTGAGCGCTCAGGTCAGCTGCGCGACCAGCACCGGTGGGTGGGTCGGGACCTTGCTGCCGCCGGCGGGCTCGGGAGTGACCATCACCTGCGTGACTCCGTGCAGGTTGCCGGGCACCGCGACAGTCCCGGATCCGGCCGCGGTGACGCTGAACAGGGCAGTGGTCGGCTCCGGTGGGTTCGACGAGCGTTTGAGCCAGACCTCGTACACCTGGCCGGCCGGGGGCGGGTGCATCCGATGCACGACCAGCTCTCCCCTACCCCCTTGGACGTTCAGCACGGCGCTCGCGTTCCTGAACGCCACGCTGGCGTGGAACACGCGCGGCCCAGCGCCGCCGCCCGAGCCGATCAGCACACCGCCGACGGCGATGAGCGCCACCATCGCGGTCGCCCCCAGGGCCAACGCCGGCCGGGGAAACGCCGTCATCCAGCCTGATCGGCGTCGCGCCCTTGCTGGTTTCCCGCGGGGCTCTGCGCGCACCTCGTCCATCACCCGGCGCTTGAGCGCCCGCGGGGCCCGCTGTGGCGGCGCGGCCAGGGGCAGCACATCGACGACCGCTCCGAACGCGCTCACCTCGGCGCGGCAGACGGCGCAGGTGGCGAGGTGCTCCCGGAATGCCTCCGCTTCCGCAGGCTCGAGTGCGCCGAGCGCATACGCCGCGGCATCCGCACCACAGTCACGGTGATCTGTCATCTGATCATCACTGGTCATACCATGAACCCCGCCGGATCACCAAGCGCGATCCTCATCTTCGTCAGGCCCAAACGCATGCGGCCCTTCACGGTACCCGCCGGCAGCGTGAGCATCTCCGCGATCTCCGTGTGCGTGAAGCCGCCGAAATACGCCAGCTCGATGACCTGGCGCTGCTCGGCCGGGAGCTTGCCCAGCTCGCCGCGCACCTGGCTTGCCTCATCGCGCCGGGCAACCTCGATCTCCGTCCGCTCCGCCGCTGGCAGCTGCTCGGCCAGCCCCTCGTCGCTGACGTTGCGGCCCTCCCGGACCACGCCGCGGCGGAAGGCGTCGATGGCGCGGTTGTGCACGACCCCCAGCACCCAGTTCCGGACGCTCCCCCGGCGGCGGTCATAACGGCCTCCGCTGCGCCACAGGGACAGGAACGCCTCCTGGACGACGTCTTCGGCCATCGACCGCCGGCCGCACATCCGATAGGCCAGCGAGAAGGCCGGCCCGCTGTGGCGGTCGAAGAAGATCTCGAACGCCCGTGCCTCTCCGTCGCTGACGAGTTCCATCAGATCCTCGTCAGCGAGGCTGACGAGGTCGCGGCGACGGCTGCTGGCGGGTGTCTTGAACAAATTGGGGTCTCGCGGGTTGCTCACGGCAGGCGAATCCTCACCGCAGCTGACCCTTTCTACGCAGCCGCCCGATTTGCGGATCAGGGGGATATGATCGGCTGACCACGGGGAGTGGCGCAGTCTGGTAGCGCACCCGGCTGGGGGCCGGGCGGTCGCAGGTTCAAATCCTGTCTCCCCGATTGAAGGAAAGGCCTGGTAATCGCCATAATTGCCAGGCTACCGCAGCAAGGTCAGAGACGAAAGCGACGGTCCAATTTCGGTCCAATTTTTCGTCAGACTCGTCTCGCCGCCGAGCGTCAAACTGATTCGAGCGTCGTGCGCTCACAACAGTCCTGACGCACAGTGCGCCGAGAGTCGATCCATCGCGACGGCCTCAGGGGAAGCGACGCCGGCGATCCGCGCCGCCTGACTCTCGGACCTGGTCGTCGCCGGGAGCAGGGCGCGCGCGATGGCGTGCGGAACCGCCGACGTGCTTAGGTAATGCTAGGGAGCGTGTCGCCGGTCCCCCGGGCCTCGGCAGCGGCTTCGTTGGCGCTCGTGGCTGCTCGACGGCTGGAGGGGGTCACGTCGGCGCTGCTGCCGCTCGGGCGCCAAGAGGGGCAGTCTGA
>DATCPD010000095.1:0-17634 GCA_036564325.1 Solirubrobacteraceae bacterium
TCGCCGTGGTGGCGAGCAGGGCGATCAGACCGCCGAGCACGACGAGCGGAATGAGGACGACGAGGCCCACGATCCAGGCCTTCCTCAGCAACGTCCGCGCTTGCATACCCCCCTTTTACGCGCGCGGGCGCGGAAAGTCAGGTTCTAGTTTGCGCTCTGCGCCGCGGCCTGGGTGTGGGACAAGCGACCGATCGCGTTCGCCTTCGCCGTGGTGGTCGACTTCGCCCCGCCCGTACTCGCCGGCTTTCCTGCCCCCGTGGTCGCCGGCTTTCCCGCACCGGCGCTCGCCGGCGCTCCAGTGCCCTGGAAGCCGGCCTGGGGAACGTGGGCAGACGATCCGCCCCCTCCGGCGTTCGTGCCTGCCGTGCTATGGCTGTTCGCGGCGGACCGTCCGTTGCTCGCGTTAGGCGTGTGGCGCGAACTACCCGGGACCCTCAGCGCTTCCGCCGGCCGGCTCGCGTCGCGGGTCACTGCGAGGGTGGCCTTCCTCACCGTTGTGGCACCCAGAGCTTGGCCCCGGGCTCGGCCCGCGGTGGCGGCGCCGCCTGCGGCAGTCGCGTTCCAGCGGGCGTGCGAAAGCGCACCGACGACCGAGACGGCGCTGGCGGCGGGCGCGGCCACGGTCTGCGCAGGCGGAGAATGACGCCCGCCCTGCGTTTCATGCTTGATCGCCACGGTCGCCCCGGCCGCTGCGGTCACAACCACCGCGACACCGACGGCCGATTTCGCCAGCAGCGCGCCGCCCACGCTCTTGCCCGCGGCGCCCACGGCCAGGCCCCCGGCTCCGCCGCCGTGCCCCGAGCCGCCGCCGAGAACGCGCGCCAGCAGTCCGGCGGCGGCGAAGGCGGGCAGCGGGGGCGCCAGCGCGCGTAGATCGGACCGGCGCTCGGAGATCCCCGCGGCAAACACCGCGCAGCCTGCGCATTCGCGCAGGTGCGCGCGGACCCGGCGGCCGCGCAGGGCGCGCCCGTCGCCATCGGAAACCGTTCGGCGAACGGCCTCACACGCCATTGCGCGTCCCTCGGCAAACTCGAGCAGTGAGCGGCGGGCCTCGAAGATCGTCTGCTTGGCGTTTCCGACCGACGTCTCCAGGGCGAGCGAGATCTCCTCGTGCGAGAGACCGCTGAGCTCGCGCATCAACAGGGCGGCGCGCTGGCGCTCGGGCAGCTCGCGCATGTCCGCAACCAGCTGAGAGAGCCGCGCGCGGCCCTCCGCCTGATCCTCGACCGATCCTCCGGGCGCCTCCGAGAGGTCCGAGAGCTCGGCCTCGGGACGTCGCCGGCGGAGCACGGAAACCGCCTCGTTGTGCGCGATCCGGTAGAGCCACGGGCGCAGGGGGGCGTCGCGCTGCTCGCGCTTCAGCGCCGCGAAGGCCCCGGCCAGCGCGGACTGCAGCGCGTCCTGGGCATCGGCGTCGTGGCGCAGCATCGAGCGGCAGTAGCGGTAAAGCGGCTGATGATGGCGCTCGTAGAGCACCGCGAAGGCGCGTTCGTTTCCTGCGCCCACAAGCCGGGCCAGCCGCTCGTCGCTGAGCAGTTTCAGCGGCAGCGGCAACGCACCGCTGTGCGAGCGCGCGGCAACGCTCAACTGCGTGTCCATTACCCATGTATATCGACCACGCAAAGCCACGCCTTAAGTTAGGTCCTAGTTGGGCGCCCGGTTGCGGGTGTGAAATGCCGCCCCCCACGCGGCCGCCCGGCCGGTCCTGTCCGGCCTACCCCATAAATTGCGCTCTGATGCCGCCGCTGATCACGCCGGAAGACGCGCGCCGTCTGGGGGATCTCGAGGACCATGCCGAGATCGAGGCGCTGGTGGAGCGCGCCTGGGCGGCTCGCGTGGAGCGCTTCGCCGACGCGACCGACATGTGCTCGCTGGTCAACGCCAAATCCGGCGGCTGCGCGGAGGATTGCGGCTTCTGCGCGCAGTCGAAATACGCCGAGGCCGACACGCCCATGCACGCGATGATGGAGCCCGAGCAGATCCTCGAGCACGCGCGGGCGGCCGAGGCCGCGGGAGCACACCGGTTCTGCATGGTCACCCAGGGCCAGGGGCTCTCCAGGCGCGACTTCGACAAGGTCATAGTCGGCGCGCGGCTGGTGGCCGAGCACACGAACCTGAAGCGCTGCGTGTCGATCGGTCACATGTCGGCGGACCGCGCCAAAGCACTCAAGCAGGCGGGCATTCAGCGCGTCCATCACAACGTCGAGACGGCTGAGTCGTACTACCCGGAGGTGTCCAGCACGGTCCGCTACGAGGGCCGGCTGCGGACGATCGACGCAGTGCGCGAGGCCGGGCTCGAAACGTGTGTGGGAGGAATTCTGAACCTCGGGGAGACACGGGAGCAGCGGGTCGAGATGGCCTTCCAGTTGGCTGAGATCGACCCCACCAGTGTGCCGATCAACCTCCTGAATCCGCGTCCGGGCACCAAGTTCGGAGACCGCGAGCTGATGGACCCGTGGGAGGTGGTCAAATGGATCGCGATCTTCCGGCTGATCCTGCCTGAGGCGCTCTTCCGCCTGTGCGGCGGTCGCGTCGAGAACCTCGGCGAGCTCCAGGCCACCGCGGTCAAGGCGGGACTGAACGGCGTGATGATGGGCAACTTCCTCACCACGCTCGGCAACACGCCCGAGGAGGATCGCTCGATGTTCGAGGAGCTCGGCTTGAACGTGGCACGTCAGTCCGACAACGGCGCCAACCCGCGCCCGGACAATCGCACCGGCTGGCTGCAGGGCGGGACTCCGGAAGAGACGCCCGACGTGATCGGCTCGGCGCTCGCTGCGACAGCTGCGCCGCCGGCCGGGGACCAGCTCAACGTGAGCCTCTGGGATCCCTCTTCGCAGCTGCGCTTCGAGCCCAAGCGGAACGTCCCGCCCCGACCTGACGGGGCGCCGAACGCGGGCCGCGACCTGGCGGCATGATCGAGCTCGAGGCGCGGCTGGCGGAGCTGAAGGCACTCGGCCTGCACCGCTGCACTCGACTGATCAGCGGGCCGCAGGGACCGCGTGTGCTGGTGGACGGAAAGCCGGCCCTGCTCCTGTGCTCCAACAACTACCTGGGTCTCGCCGATCACCCTGCGGTGCGCGAGGCCGCAGCGCAGGCGGCAATGCGTTGGGGCGCCGGCGCCGGAGCCTCCCGGCTGGTGTCAGGGACGATGACCCCCCACCATCGCCTCGAGGAGCGCCTGGCCGCGTTCAAGGGGCGGGAGGCGGCGGTGCTGTTCGGCTCGGGATACCTCGCCAACCTCGGGGTGGTCGGAGCGCTGGCCCGGCCCGGCGACGTCGTCTTCTCTGACGCGCTGAACCACGCGTCGATCATCGACGGCTGCCGCCTGTCGCGGGCGGAGGTCTTCGTCTATGACCACTGCGATACCGAACATCTGGAGTGGGGGCTCGAGCGAGCCAAAGGTCGCGGCGCGTTGATCGTCACCGACGGCGTGTTCTCGATGGACGGGGACGTGGCACCGCTGGCGGAGATCGTCGAGCTGGCAGCTCGTTACCGCGTGCGCGTCGCGGTGGACGAGGCGCACGGCACCGGCGCGCTCGGTCCCGGCGGGCGCGGTGCGGTCGCCGAGGCCGGCGTCGAGGACGACGTCGACGTGGTCATCGGCACCCTCGGCAAGGCGCTCGGTTCCTACGGCGCGTTCGTCGCCTGCGACCGGACGATGGCTCGTTACCTGGTCAACGCCGCCCGCACATTCATCTTCTCCACCGCGCTGCCACCTCCGGCGGTCGCCGCCGCACAGGCGGCGCTGGCGCTGCTCGAGCAGCGCCCGCAGATGGTGCGGCGGCTCGCGGCGAACGCCGGGGTGCTGCGCGGCGAGCTGGTCCAACAGGGTTTCGACGTCGGCGCTTCCCGCACGCAGATCGTTCCCCTGGTCATCGGCGATGCGGCGCTGGCCGTGAAGATCTGTGAGCAGGCACTGGCGCACGGCGTCTTCGCGCAGGCGATCAGGCCGCCGACGGTTCCGGTCAACACCTCCCGGCTGCGACTTGCCGTGATGTCATCCCACCATGAGGAAGAACTTCGCACGGCCGCGCGAATCATCGGTGAGGCAGCGCGGTCGGCCGGCCTGGGCGCGCGGAGCGGTCTCGAGGCCCGGGCGGCTTGACCGCAGCCGGTCCATGCACGGTCTGTTCGTAACCGGCACGGACACCGGCGTCGGCAAGACGGTGCTCGCAGGGTCGATCGTCGCGGCGCTGGCATCTCAAGGCCGGCCGGTGCGCGCGCTCAAACCGGTGATCACCGGTCTCGATGATCCCCCCAACGAGGACTGGCCGCCGGATCACGAGCTGCTCGCGCGTGCCGCAGGCTGCCCGGCGGACCAGGTCGCACTGCTTCGGTTCGGGCCCGCGGTGGCGCCGCATCTGGCGGCTGAGCTGGCGGGCGCGCCGATCCAGCCGCGGGAGCTCTGCTCGAGGATCCTGAGCTCCGCGAGCCCCGGGCAGACGCTGATCGTCGAGGGCGTCGGTGGCCTGCTCGTGCCGCTGGCCGAGGGCTACGACGTGCGCCGGCTGGCGGTCGATCTCGGGTTGCCGCTGGTCATTGCCGCCCGTCCCGGGCTGGGAACGATCAACCACACCCTGCTGACCCTCGGCGCCGCCCGCGAGGCCGGCCTGAAGGTCGCCGGCGTGGTGCTGACACCGTGGCCGGAAACGCCTACCGAGATCGAGAGCTCCAACCGGCAGACGATCGAGCGCCTTGGGGAAGTTGCGGTGTCGACGCTCCCGCTGCTCGCGCGGGGTGATCCGAGCCTCCTCCGAGCGGCCGGGCAGCAGCTACCGCTCGGCGACTGGCTCTAGTTGTTTCGCTACTTTCACGTCATGCCTCGGCGTCTTGCCCTCCTGATGCTGACCATCGCGCTGCTGGCACCGGTGTCGAGCGCGCAGGCGAGTGACTACAGCCAGGTGCTCCAGAGCTACCAGCAGAACGGATCCATCCCGCCCTGCCGGTTCACCACCTCCCAGCTCTCGGGCGCCCTCAAGGGAGTCAACCTGTACGGCGCCCAGTACTTCGCCGACTTCACGGCAGCGATTCGGACGGCGCTGTCCGGCCGGGCCGGCGGGTCCTGCCTGGCCCATCCGGTACGCGCGGTCGGCGTGCCCGGCGGACGCGCGGCGAGTTCGAACCTCGGGCTCCCGCCTGGAAGCGTCACCGCCCCGACTCAGGCCGGGGTGCCGGCGCCGATCCTCCTGCTCGGAGCCTTGGTCGCGGTGTTGGCGCTGATCTCCGCGTTTACGGCGCTCGCCCGATGGCGCGGGTCAGAGGGGCCATTCGTGCCCTGGTGGCGCCATCTGTGGCAGGAGAGCGGCTATCGCGCCGGCGGGGTCTGGGCCGAGTTCGTCGACTGGCTCCGCTCGGCCTGAGCGCGTGCCCTGGAGCGCCCCGCCCCGAGCGCAGCCTCATTCCCTGCGCACTCCGACAGCGCGGCTGTGGAGGATCTGCCCCCCCGGCGCGCTCCACGCGAGTCGCAGCGCGCCCGTGCCAGGCAACTGCACGTGGGCGGTCAGGAAACCACTCGGGTCTGACGTGGTCACGGTGGTGAGCGTGCGGTAGGGGCCGTGAACCGGTCGCCACTGGATCAGCGCCTGCTGGCGGCTGGCGTTCGGAGCCGGGCGGAGCATTCCCCAGACGAGCAGCGAGGCGCCTGGGGCGGCGGACGGGTGGGGAACGAAGATCGGGAGCCGGTAGGCGTTCAGAGCCGGCTTGTGCGCGCCGTGCTGGAACAGCAGCCCGGTCTGAAACGTCGACCAGTACCCCGGGCTGCCCGGAGGGTAGGCCGCGTTGGGGGCCGAGTCGTAGAGCAGAAACTGGGCCAGCGAACGCACGCGGGGGTCCTTCCAGGCCAGGTACTGCGCCTCGTTGAGATAGAGCGACTGGCGGCGCAGTGAGACGCCGCGGAACGGGTTCGGAGGATTGCTCTCGTAGCCGTACTCGGTCAGATAGATCGGCAGCTTCCGCGGCACGCCATAGGTCGCGACGGCTCGGTCCAGCACGCCTTCCAACCGGGACAGGTCGGACAGCGGGGCAAAGTTGGGGTCGCTCATCTGGACGTTCGGCGCCAGGAAGAACGAATATGGATGGTGAGCGAAGCCGGTCGCCTCGAACAGTGCGGGATGGGCACGGACGAACGCCTGGGCGCTCCCTCCGCTCGGACAGTGCAGCAACGCCGCGGCGGTGCCGCGCAGCGGCCGGAATGCGCTGTCGACGCAGTACAGCGCCCGGATGAACGGAATCGGCGGAATCGGATCGCCGTCCCGCGTCCTCTCGCTGCCCTCGGGCGCGAGCTCGCCGATCAGGATCGTGTCGCTCGCCGGCGAGTGACCGGTGCGCCGGAGGGCACCGAACGCGGCATCGACGTACAGCCGGTAGAGCCTCGGCGAGTTCATCACCCGCTGGCCCGCCACAAAACGCCACTGTGGATACAGCCACCCCGGCTGGTTGACCTCGTTCCAGATCGTCCAGTAGTTCACGCGCGGCAGGCGGCCGGTTCCCTTGCCGGACGCCGGGTGCGGCACGTACGAGCCGCTGTAGCGCCTGCCGAGCGCGCTCACGAACTTGCCGAACTCCTGTGGGGCGGGCCGGTAGTGGTTGGCCACCTTGAGGTTCGGTGCGGGGCTGGCCATCGCCCACAGCGGTCCCGGGGCGGTGACGTTGAAGGCAACATCGATCCCGCGCGCGCGGGCCAGCGCGACGATTCGGTCATACGGCCCCCATGCCGCGGGCGGATAGGCGGCGGGGTCCGCGGCGTCGAAATGCCGCGGCCGAACCCGCGAGGCGGAGTCGGGCGCGATCGCCGCCCACAGGATGGTCAGCCGGAGGCGGTCAACCCCGAGGCCGCGCAGGGTGTTCAGGGTGTTCAGGGTCCGGATGACCGCCGGGGTGGGCGAGTACAGGAGGTAGTCGTCGTCCTGGAAGATCGATTCGACCACGCCGCGGGAGGGCTGCGAGGCCGAGGACGAGAGCAGGATCGCGACGATCACCGCGGCGACGAGGAGCAGCAGAAGCGAGCCCGCGGCCAGGGCGAGGCGTCGGGGCGGGCGGGCGGACGGTCGCCGTCGGGGCACGCGCAGAGGCTGTCAGAGAAGCCGTTTGCCGGTCACGCTCGGGCCGCGTCGTTCCGACCGGGAGCCGAGCTAGCTTGGCGGTCATGCGCACGACCGAGGACCTCGCGGCGGCCGACCGCCGGCACCTGTGGCACCCGTTCACCCAGCAGCGTGGCTGGGGTGATGAGGAACCGCCGATCATGATCGACCGCGCGGAGCGGACGACCCTCTACGACACCGACGGCAACGCCTACATCGACGGCGTCTCCTCGTTGTGGTGCAACGTTCACGGTCACCGGCACCCGGCGATCGATGCCGCTGTGAGGGCCCAGCTCGAGCGGGTCGCGCACTCGACGATGCTCGGCCTCTCCCACCGGCCCGGCATCGAGCTGGCGGAGCAGCTGCTGGCCATCGCACCGCCCGGACTGACCCGCGTGTTCTATTCCGACAGCGGATCGACCGCGGTGGAGATCGCCCTGAAGATGGTGTTTCAATGGTGGGCCCAGCGCGGCGAGTCCCAGCGGACGGGCTTCATCTGCCTTCAGAATGGCTACCACGGCGACACGCTCGGGGCCGTTTCCGTCGGCGGAATCGACCTCTTCCATTCGCTCTACCGGCCGCTTCTGTTCGACGCCTGGCAGGCCCGCGCAGGGGACGGCGAGCACCTGGCAGAGCTGCTCGGAGAGCACGAAGACGAGGTCGCGGCAGTGATCGTCGAGCCGCTGGTTCAGGGCGCGGCCGGGATGCTGTTGGCGCCGGAGGGCTACCTGCGGCGGGTGAGGGAGCTGTGCGACGCCCACGGGGTCCTGCTGATCTGCGACGAGGTGGCGACGGGGTTCGGACGCACCGGCCAGATGTTCGCCTGCGAGCACGAGCAGGTGGCGCCTGATCTCCTGTGCGTTGGCAAGGGCCTGACCGGTGGCTACCTGCCGCTGGCTGCCACGCTCGCGACGGAGCGCATCTACGAGGGCTTTCTCGGGTCCTTCGAGGATTTCCGAACCTTCTTTCATGGTCACACCTACACCGGCAATCCGCTGGCCTGCGCCGCGGGCGTGGCCACGCTGCAGACGTTCGAGCGTGAGCGCACACTGGAGCTGCTTGCGCCCAAGATCGAGTTGCTCACCCGCCTGCTGAGTCAGGAGATCGCGCCGCTTCCGGGAGTGGCGGAGGTTCGTCAGCGCGGTTTCATGGTGGGAATCGAGCTGGCCGGGGCGCCCCCACAGGAGCGACTGGGGCACAGGGTCACGCTCGCGGCCAGGCGTCAGGGCGCGATCATCCGCCCGCTCGGGGACGTGATCGTGCTGATGCCGGCGCTGGCCATCGCCGAGGCGGATCTCCAACGACTCGTATCGATCACCGCCGCGTCGATCGCCGAGGTGACGGCCGGAGCGCTGGCGACGGCGGCGTAGCCGCTCGGACGGTGCACTCGTGCACCGTCCGGTGAACTACTCCTCGTAGGGAGTGAAGTCCCGCTTGCGGGCACCGCAGACCGGACAGAACCAGGTCTCGGGAATGTCCTCGAAACGGGTGCCGGGCGGAATCCCGCCGTCGGGGTCACCGTCGTCGGGGTCGTAAATGAACCCGCAGGATTCACACATCCACTTCACGACCCGCAAGCCTAGTGGGTCGCGCCGGCAATCAAGGCAAACGTATCGCGGGCCTAAATACCGGACGGCACACCGGCGACGCCGCTCCCGGTAGGGTCGGCAGATGGACATCGACCGGCCCGCCCCCGGCGAGGAACTGAACGTCGGGGAGGAGACGGTTCCGCGGCCCGCCGCGACCGTGATCCTCCTCAGAGGGGACGCGGAGGCCTTGGAGCTGCTGCTCGTCCAGCGCAACCCGGAGGCACGGTTCATGGGCGGAGCCTGGGTATTCCCGGGGGGTGCCGTGGACCATCATGAGGGCGAGGGCCAGCGGGCGCTCCGCGCCGCCGCGGTCCGCGAGGTTCACGAAGAGGCCGGGATCCGGCTACCGGCTGCAGATGAACTCGTGCCGTTCTCGCGCTGGATCACCCCTGCGCAGGTGAAGATCCGTTTCGACACCTGGTTCTACCTGGCGAAGGTGCCGCCCGGGACGGCTCCGAGCGTCGATGGCGGCGAGATAGTCGACGCCGGTTGGTTCGAGCCGCGCCAGGCGCTCGAGGCTCACCGAAGCGGTGAGCTGTTCTTGGTATTTCCGACGATCAAGCATCTGGAGCAGCTCGCCGGCTTCGCGTCGGCGGACGAGCTGCTCACGCACGCCCGCGGGCGGGACGTGCGGCCGGTCCAGCCGCGGGTCGTCGTGTCCGGCGAGACCGCGCGGATCCTGCTCCCGGGCGAGCCCGGCTACGAACATGACCAGACAACGGAGGGTTGATGCCAGCGGCGCGATCATCGGGCACGAAGGCCAAGTCGGGTACCTCGCGTAAATCCCGCGCCAGGCCGGCGCGCAAGCTGACAGTCGCGCTGACCGGACCGACCGGTGACATCGGACGCTCACTCCTGCGCGCGCTCGAGCAGAGCCGTGATGTCGGGAAGATCGTGGCGATGGCGCGGCGTCCGTTCGACCCTGCCGCGCTGGGGCTCCGCAAGACGGAATACCGCCAGGGCGACGTGCTCGACCGCGACGCGGTCGACCGGCTGGTGGCCGGAGCCGACGTCGTCGTGCACCTCGCGTTTCTGATCCTGGGCCGGCTCGAGCAGACCCAGCAGGTCAACCTCGAAGGCTCCCGCAACGTGTTCGAAGCCGCCGTGGCCGCGAAGGCGAAGCGCCTCGTGTACGCGTCTTCGGTGGCGGCCTATGGATTTCACGCCGACAATCCGCCGGAGCTCACCGAGGACCTGCAGCCGCGCGGCACGGAGCGCCACTATTACTCGGCCCAGAAGGCCGCGCTGGAAGGTGTGCTGGAGGAGGTCCTCGAGGGATCGAAGACCGACGCCTACGTCTTCCGGCCGTGCATCGTGGCTGGTCCGGACGCGTTGCTGCTGCTCCAGAACATTCCCTACATCCAGCTTTCCGAACGGATGCCCGCGGCGGTCCTGCGGGCTCTCGAGCTGATGCCGGTACTGAAGCCGGTCCTCCCCGATCCGGGCGTGCGGTTTCAGCTCGTCCATCACGACGACGTCGCCGCCGCCATGCGCGCGGCGGTCCTGGGCCGGGGTAGCGCCGGCGTTTACAACCTCGCCGGATCAGGCTCGATCACGATGTCCGACGTTGCCGACGCGCTCGGGTGGTACAGCGTGCCGGTGCCCGATCTCGCGCTCGGCGCCACGGCCGAGGTCGTGGCCAGGCTGCCGTTCGTCCCCGCCGAGGCGCAATGGATCGAGAGCTTTCGCACGCCGGTGCTGATGGACACCAGCAAGGCGCGCCGGGGGCTGCGCTGGCGTCCGCGCCACGACGCGCGCGAGACGCTGCAGGCGATGGTGGACGCGGCCCGCTCGGAGCGATTGATTCGCTGAGGCACGACCTGCCCGGGGCCGCGGCGAGCCGCGGCGACCCCGCTTTTAGCGTACGCAAAGTATTCGCGTATATGTTGGTTGCGTGCCGCGAAACGCCGTCGCCTACGTCCGCCCCCCTGTGTCCGCCTCGCTGTCTGCGGAGGCTGGTTCCCTGGGGCTCGCGCTGGTGGAGGTGGTGGTCGAGAGCCACGGGCAATCCAGGGCCGAGCTCCCAAACGCCCTGGGTCTGATCGCCGGCGGGGCCGCGGGAACCCTGTTCCTGCCGCGGCTCGAGGCGGTCGCGGGATCGCTCAATGAGCTGCTGCGCCTCCTTGACTGGCTCGAGCAGGCCGGCGCCGGGCTCGTGGCGGTGGACCCGGAGCTCGACACCGCCTCGGCGGGCGGGCGCCGCGCCGTCGCGCTGATGCGCGAGATAGACCGGTGGGGACGAGAGCCGGATGCACCGCGCCGGCCGCGCGGTCGGCCCGGCCTGAGCGCCGGCTCGCCGGAGCTCGCGCGGGAGCTCGCCCAGCTGCGCGAGCGCGGGCTGAGCCTGCAGGCGATCGCCGATCAGCTGAACCGGGACGGGATCCCGACCCCGCGCGGGGGCGCGCTGTGGCGGCCTTCCAGCGTTCAGTCAGCGCTGGGCTACCGCCGGCCTCAGCCGCCCGTGCCGGGGGCACCTCCGCCCAAACCGCCGCCCGGACGCGGACGCCCTCCGGGCCGGCCGCACCCCCCGCCCCCGCCGCCGCGCGGGCCCCGGACATCCAAGCCGCCGCCGCGGCGCCAGCCTTGACCGCGGTGATCAGGCATTTCGGCGTGCTCGGCGTGTTCCTGCTGATGGTGCCCGAGAGCGCCTGCATCCCGATTCCGAGCGAGGTCACCCTGCTGTTTTCGGGCTTTGCCGTCAGCGCGCACTGGATGAGCTTCTGGCCCGCGGTGCTGGCGGCGACGGGTGGAAACGTGGTCGGCTCGATGATCGCCTACGGCGTCGGCGCGACGGGCCTTCTGACCCGCGTACCGGGCGCCCGGACCGTGCTCGGGCGGTGGGAGCGGATGCTGGATGAACGCGGCGTCAGCGCGATCTTCTTCGCTCGACTGCTGCCGCTCGCGCGGACCTTCGTCTCGCTGCCGGCCGGAGCGCGGCGGCTGCCGCTGGTTCCGTTCGTGGCGCTCAGCGCGGCGGGGTGCGCTTTGTGGGCGCTCGCGTTCGTGCTGGCGGGTCTGCTCTCCGGCAGCGCCTGGGCGGCCCTCAGCTCGGTGCTCGGCAAGGTGCTGCTCGCCCTGGGCGCGTGCGTGCTGCTGGCGACGCTCCACCGCCGCAGGCCGCGCGGCGCGGGCGACGAGACGTGAGTGCCCTCAGCCCCCGCCGTAGGTGACGATCAGGTCGGTGATCACGCCGACGAGGAACCCGCCGGTCAGCATCAGCAGCCCCAGCTCGCGGTGTCCGTAGCGCCGCATGCCGTTCCAGACCTCGCCGATCACGTAGAGGATGGCGCCGCCGGCGGTGGCGTAGAAGACCAGCTCGAGCGGCTGGCTGGTCACCGCGTAGCCGACCATCGAGCCGAGGAACGTCGGCCCGCCTCCGATCAGGCCCGCCAGCCCGATCCAGCGCCAGGACGGAGTCACCTCGCCGAGCGGACCGATGATGCCGAACCCCTCGGTGGCGTTATGCAGCGCGAACCCGATGATCAGGACGGTGGCGAGGCTGATCGCGCCGGCGCGGGCGGACACCCCGATCGCCAGGCCCTCGGCGAAGTTGTGCACGCCGATCGCGGCGGCGATCGTCAGCCCGGTGCGCAGGGCACGCCGTCGCGCGGCCTCGACCTCCGCTGCCGCCGCATCTGCGACGTCGCCACCCAGCGCGGCCGCGCCGGCGCCGGCGCCGGCGCCTCCGGCGATCGGCGGCTGGGTGCTCAGCGGGCGCATCCGGCGCTCGACCATCGCCAGGCCGGCGCTCCCGGCCGCGAAGCCGGCGGCCAGCAGCGCGACCAGCCACACGAGATGGCCCACCGACGAGTGATGCTGCTTGACCGCCTGCATCCCGTCATTGACGATCGTGCTGGCGTGCGAGAGGACGTCGACGAAGATGAAGGCCAGGACGCCGACCGAGAACATGGCCAACGCGACGCGTGCGCGACGGCCCAGGAGCTGCAGGCGTCCCACCGGCAGCCCGATGTAGATGGTGAAGCCGGCGAGGGCCCCGAGGGCGACAGTCTGGGCGAAGGACACGAGAGAGGTTCTACTTACAAACGGTTAGGGCACCCTAAGGTGCTGCTGCGGTCAGCGTATCAGGGATGTCCTACCCCGCAAGTCGGACATGTCACCTCGATTACCGGCGGGCGCTACGTGGACGAGTTGAGGTCCGGCAGCCCGAGGCTCTGGAGCCAGTTGTTCACGGTCACGTTGAGCTGCGTGAACTCGCCCGTCCAGATCAGGACCCCCATCCCGATCAGCACCAGCCCGCCGGTCCCGATCACCAGCGGGTAGTGGCGCTTCACCACCGCCAGGGCAGAGGTCGCGGTCCCGAATGCCAGCCCGGTGACGATGAACGGGACGCCGAGCCCGGCGCAGTACACGGCCAGCAGAAACGCCCCGTGTGCCGCGGAGTTCGAGGTTCCAGCGGCGGTGACGATCGCCCCCAGCGTCGGCCCCGTGCATGGAGTCCAGGCCAGCGCGAACGCCGCCCCCGTGAGCACCGGGCCGCCGCGGCCGGCCCGCTGCATCAGCTGGCCGACATGCCACTCGCGGGCGAGCCGCGGCACGAACGGGGCGAGGACGAACAGCACCCCCATGACCACGATCAGCGCTCCGCTCACCTTCTGCGCGGCCGGCCCCGTGAGTGCGCCGTGCAGCGCCTGCTGGCCGAGCAGCCCGAGCCCGATGAAGATCACGGAGAAGCTCGCGACGAACGCGAGGCTCGGACCCAGCACCCGCCGCGGCTTGATCTCGGACGGCGCGACGCCGGCGACCGCGGAGATGTAGCCGGGCACCAGCGGCAGCACGCACGGCGAGAGGAATGAGATCAGTCCGGCGCCGAACGCGACCGGAATTCCGATACCCGAGGCAGGGTCCATCGCGGGGTGGGGAGGTTACTCGCGTCCGAGCAGCAGGGCGATGCCCTGACCGCCGCCGATGCACAACGTGACCAGCCCGAGCTCCAGGTCTCGGCGCTCCATCTCGTCCAGGAGCTTTGCCGTGATCGCGGCTCCGGTGGCGGCGATCGGATGTCCGAGCGCGATCGCGCCTCCATTCGGGTTGACCCGATCCTCGTCGAGGCCCAGCTCGTCGATGACCGCCAGCGCCTGGGCCGCGAAGGCCTCGTTCAGCTCGATCAGTTGCACGTCATCGAGGGAGACTCCAGATCGCTCCAGTACCTTCCGCACCGCGGGCACGGGCCCGATGCCCATGATCTCCGGATCGACCCCGCAACTCGCGTACGCGAGCACCCGCGCCCGGACCGGCGCCCCAAGCTCCTGCGCGCGTGCCGCGCTCATCAGCACGACCGCCGCGCCCGCATCGTTCATGCCGGACGCGTTGCCGGCGGTCACCGTCCCGTCAGCCTTGAACACCGGCTTCAGCTTCGCCAGCTGCTTCGGCGAGGCGTCGGCGCGGATGTGCTCATCGGCGGCGAACTCGACCGTCTCCCGCTTGAACCGGACCGGCACCGGCACGATCTGGGCGGCGAACCGCCCCTCCTCGCGGGCCGCCGCGGCGCGGCGGTGGGACTGCAGCGCGAACTCGTCCTGACGCTCACGCGAGATCGAATTGCGCTGCGCGAGGTTCTCGGCCGTCACCCCCATCAGGATCGAATGGAACGGATCGGTCAGGCCGCCCATCACGGGATCGACCAGCTCTGCCTCCCCCATCCGCGCGCCCCACCGAGCGCTGGGGTTCCAGTACGGCCCGCGGCTCATCGACTCCGCGCCTCCCGCGACGGCGACGCTCGCTTCGCCCGTCTGGATGGCCTGGGTCGCCGAGACGATCGCCTGGACGCCGGTGCCACACAGGCGATTGACCGTGTATGCCGGCACCTCCTGGGGAATCCCGGCCTTCATCCCGACCACGCGTGCCATGTACATATCGCCCGGCTCGGTGTGGATCACGTTGCCGAAGACCACGCGTTCGACCTCGGACGCCTCGATCCCGGCGCGCTCCAATGCAGCGACGGTCGCGATCGCCCCGAGCTCCGACGGCGGCACGCCGGAGCGGCTCTTGCCGTAGGAGCCGATCGCGGTGCGAGCCGCGGAAGCAATGACAACGTCGTTCATGAAGCCCTTTCTGAGGAGTGCAAGCGGACTCCGAAGCGTAGAAGCGCGCGCCGCAGGATGCTCCCCGCCGTCCTGGGCGGCGGTGGTAGGTTGTGCGATAAGCCATGGCGACGACCGCTAGCAGCCTCCAGAACTACGTCGACGGCGGCTTCGTCGACTCCGCCGAGGGCGAGACCGAACCGGTCCTCAATCCCTCGACGGGCGAGGTCATGGCCCATGCACCCCTGTCGAGCGCCGCTGACGTCGACCGTGCTGTCAAGGCGGCCAAGCGCGCCTTCGAGGGCTGGTCCACGATCACCCCTGGGGAGCGCGCGCTGGCCATGCTGAAGCTGGCCGACGCGATCGAGGAGCACGCGGATGAGATCGCCGAGCTCGAGTCCGACAACGCCGGCAAGCCGATCCAGGCGTTCAAGGACGACGAGATCCCCTTCATGGTCGACAACCTGCGCTTCTTCGCCGGCGCCGCCCGCAGTCTGCAGGGGCCCACGGCCGGCGAGTACACGCAGGGCTACACCTCGATGATCCGGCGCGAGCCGATCGGGGTGATCGGCCAGATCGCTCCCTGGAACTACCCCCTGATGATGGCCGTGTGGAAGATCGGACCGGCGCTGGCGGCTGGGAACACGGTGGTTCTAAAGCCCTCCGAGACGACTCCACTGACGGCGCTGAAACTGGCCGAGCTGGCTGGTGAGATCTTCCCCAACGGCGTGCTCAACGTGATCACCGGGCACGGGGACCCGGCGGGCCAGGCGCTGGTCACCCACCCGGAGGTCGACATGGTTTCTCTGACCGGATCAGTCGACACCGGCAAGTGGATCGCCAAGCACGCCGCCGACACGCTCAAGCGTGTCCACCTCGAGCTCGGGGGCAAGGCGCCGGTGGTGGTGTTCGACGATGTCGATCTCGAGACCGCACTCGAGACGATCGCCGGGACCGGCTACTACAACGCCGGCCAGGACTGCACCGCCGCCACGCGGGTGCTGGCCGGTCCGAGGGTCCACGATGAATTCGTCAACGGGCTCGTCGAGCAGGCCCGGGGTCTGGTCATCGGCGATACCCGCGCTCCCGACACGACGCTGGGACCGCTCAACAGCGCCCGCCAGCGCGAGCGCGTCGAGGGCTTCCTGCAGCGAGCACCCGATCATGTAGAGGTTCTCACCGGAGGCACCGAGCCCGACCGCGCCGGCTTCTACCTGGAGCCCGCGGTCCTCGCCGGGTTGCACCAGGACGATGAGATGATCCAGCGGGAGATCTTCGGCCCCGTGATCACCGTCCAGCAGTTCTCCGACGAGGCAGAGGCGATTAGCTGGGCGAACGGAACGCCCTACGGGCTGGCCGCATCGGTCTGGACGCGGGATGTCGGCCGCGCCATGCGCGTCTCGAAGGCGCTGCGATTCGGCACCGTCTGGGTCAACGACCACATCCCGCTGGCCTCTGAGATGCCGCACGGCGGCTTCAAGCAGTCCGGCTATGGCAAGGACCTGAGCATGTATGCCCTCGAGGACTACACCGAGGTCAAGCACGTAATGGTCTCGTTAGCCTGAAGCCGTTAGGAACTTTCCTGTAGGGCTCTCGTTAGAGTGCGTACAGGGTTACAGTGGAAGCCTCCGCTCTCCAAGCACCGGCGGGATTGGCCAGGAGTAGGCCTTCGTTCGGGATGCCCCTGCTTCGCCTGCGCTCCGATGACCAACTCGTGGCGTTGTTCCGTGACGGTCACGATGAAGCATTCCGTGTGATCCATGACCGCTATCGCCAGCGGCTGTTCGCGTACACCCGGCAGATGTTGCATGGATCGCGCCAGGATGCCGAGGACGCCCTCCAGGATGTGTTCGTGCGAGCGTACGCCGGGCTCCGCGCCAACGACCGCAGTCTGGCTCTGCGCGCCTGGCTCTATCGCGTCGCGCACAACCGCTGCATCGACGAGCTCAGGCGGCCGGCCCCCCCGGCGCCGGAGCTCATCGAGCTCGTGCGCTCCCCGGTTCACGATCCAATCGCCGAGGCCGAGCAGCGCGAGTCGCTGCGCCGGCTGATCGAGGACGTACGCCGGCTGCCCGAGCAGCAACGCTCGGCGCTGCTGATGCGTGAACTCAGCGGCATGACCTATTCGGAGCTCGCCGACGCGATGGTCGTGTCGATCCCCGCCGTCAAGTCCCTGCTCGTCCGCGCGAGGGTCGGCCTCGCGCAGTCAATGCAGGCGCGCGACACGGCGTGCTCGGAGATCCGAGAGGAGCTGACGCTCGCCCACGACCGGGGTGTTCGCCCCAACGGAATGACTCGGCGGCATCTGCGCGACTGCGCGTCTTGTCGTGAGTTCCGCGGCCAGGTGCGAGGCGTGAGCCGGCAGTTCGCCGCGCTGGTACCTGCCCTTGGGCCGGCGGGACTGCTCGCCAATCTGCTCGGCGCCGGCGGAGGAACGGGCGCGGCGACGAGCGCTGTCGGCGGCGGCAGCGTGGCCGCAGCGGGCGGCCTGCTGACAGGTGGGGCGGGGCACATCGCGACGTTGCTGGCTGCCGCCGCTGTAACCGCCGGCGGGGCGATCGAGTTCCAGCACACGATTGCCGCGCCGCAGGCCCAGCATCGTGTTCACCATGCCGCCATCGCGACTGGCAACAGCGAGCCCACGGGCCTACTGGCTGTCGGCGCTCGCACCGTCTCGACGCCGGCACTGGCCACCCACGGTCCCGGCCCGGCCTCCCCTGGGGCCGCCTCCCGGGTGCCGCAAACCGGGAAGCCGGGCTCTGCCCCGACCAACCCTCGAGGCAGCGCTCAGCCGTCCCCATCCCCGTCCTCTGGAGGCGCCGGCATTAAGAGCCTGCGCGCAAATCCCAACGGCGGCTCCAGCTTCGACGCCGAGACAGGCGTCGGTCCGGCAGACACCTCGGGTTTCGCAGGCCCGCCGCC
>DATCPD010000243.1:0-5129 GCA_036564325.1 Solirubrobacteraceae bacterium
CCTGAGGGGGTGGTGTGGGAGGCGGCGGGTAACGAGATCGGTAGGAGGGGCGGATGCGGAAGGTACTGCTGACTTTGTTGGGCGCCTTTGCGGTGGCGGCGCTGTCGCCGGCGATAGCTTCGGCCGCGCCACCGGTGACCAACACCGGCGACTCCGGAACCGGCTCGCTGCGGGCCGCGATCGCGGGTGCGGTGCCCGGTGACACGGTCATCGTGCCCGCCGGGACGTACGCCCCGATCACGACGCTGTTCCCGCCGGTGGCTCTGACCCTCCAGGGCGCCGGCGCGTCCTCGACGATTATCGACGGCGCCACCGCCGGCCGGATCCTCTTCGCGGCCCACCCGCTGACCGTCTCCGGGATCACCTTCCGGCACGCCCACCTCGCCTTCACGGGCGCCGTCGCCAACGCGGGCGGCGCCGCGATCCAGCAGACGAGCGGCACCCTGACGATCAGCCCCGAGCGGCACCCTGACGATCAGCCAGAGCGCGTTCACCGACAACAGCGTGAGCGTCGGGGCGACAAATGCCGGCGACAACGGTGGCGCGGCGATCTACGTTCAGGGCGGGGCCCTTTCGGTCAGTCAGAGCATCTTCTCCGGCAACCACTTGTCCGTCGCTGGCGGTGACAGCAATGGCGCCGGGGCGATCTTCATGGCCGGCGGCGGTGCCCCGATGACCCTCAGCCACGACATCTTCTCAGGCGATTCGTTCGTCGAGACGAACTCAGGGAACGCGGACGGCGGCGGCGCCGTCTACAGCCTCAACGACCCGGTCACGGTCGACTCGAGCACGCTGAGCGGCGAGAGCGCCACCGTCAACGGCCCCGTGGCGGGCACTCTGGGTTCTGGCGGAGGCGCGCTGTGGACCGGGGCGGGCGTCACGGCCAACCAGAGTTCGATCAACGGCAACTCCCTCACCGTCACCGCCGGAAACGTGCAGAACGGCGGGGGCGGCCTCTACAACGCGGCGGGGCCAGTCTCGCTGAACGCGAGCACCGTGGCCCATAACACGGTGAGCCTGGCCTTGCACGGGCTGCTCACCAACGGCGGCGGGGGCGTGTTCAACGACAACGCCGGCGGGTTCGGCGGCAGCGCGGGCGCGATCACCGTCTCGAACAGCACGATCAGCGACAACGCGATGAGTGCGACCGGCGGCTCGGCCAACGAGGCTTCGGGCGGGGGGCTCTACGACTTCGGGGGCGGTGGCACCATCACCGCCACCACGATCGCGGGCAACAGCACGAGCTCCCAGACCGCGAACACCGGCGGCGGCGGGATCTACGAAAAGGGCACGGCGGGCAGTCTCACCCTCCGCAACACGATCGTCTCGGGCAACTCCGTCACCGGGCAACCTGGCCTGGTGGGCGGTCGCAACTGCGACTTCGAAACGCCGGGAACAACGATCGTCTCGGCCGGGCACAACATCGAGGACGGAAACAGCTGCCCGTTCTCCGGACCCGGCGATCAGCCCAACACCGACCCCAAGCTGGGGCCGCTGGCTGCCAACGGCGGGCCGACCCAGACCCGCGCCCTGCTCCCGGGCAGTCCCGCGATCGACCGCGGAGACAACGCCGGCTGTCCCGCTACCAATCAGCGGGGCGTCTCCCGCCCGGTCCCCGCCGGCGGCACCTGTGACGTCGGCGCCTACGAGTACGCGCCCCCGGTCAGCGTCGCCACGTTCACGACGTGCACCGGCGCCCTGCGCGCGAGCGTCACGGCGCTGCCCGGTTCCTCGCCTGTGGCGCTGCTCGTGCGAGTGGACAACGGAGGCACGCGGACGGTACCGACGAGCGGAAGCCCCGGGACCGCCTCACTCACGCTTTCGCCGGGCCGGCACAGTGTCGAATTCTGGGGAGAGTCCAGCGGGGGCGACCAGGAGCTGGCCCACCACAGAATGTCCGTGGTGGCCGACACCGGCGCCCCCACGCTCACCATCACCTCAGACCAGCACAAGAGCACGTACCCGCAGAACGCCCGCGCGAGCGTGACGGTCAGGGCCAGCGCGCTCAGCGGGCTGCTGGTAGATCCCTCCCATCGGCACCTGCGGATCTCGACCCGGCGCACCGGCCGACACACGCTCACCAAGGTCGCGACCAGCGTGTGCCACCGTTCGACCACCCGGCGCTTCAGGTACCGGGTACTCGGGCTGTTCGATCAGACGTTCAGCCTGCCCTCGAACCGCCGCTGTTTCAGCGCGTCTCGCCTGACTATCCGGATTCATTCCCCGCATGGGGTGCGGCTGCGCAGCGTGAGCATCACGATCGGGAAGGCTTCGCTGCTGCTCGCCAGCCGCACGATCTCGCACGTGGTCAGGTTCCCGCGGCCCAGCTCAGGCCGGTTCACGCTGAAGATCAAGGCGACCATGAAGAACGGCCGTCACTTCTCCGGGTCACGCCGCTACAGCGTCTGCGCTCGCCGCTGAACGCGACCTTGCAATCCGTCCGGGGACGGCCCTACCTTGGCGCGAACGCATGTTCGTTTCCGCCTCCTCCCCTGCTCAGGCTGGGCCCGAGCCGTCGTTCCTGGATCAGCTGAACCCGGAGCAGCTGACGGCGGCCACGCATCCGGCCGGCCCGCTGTTGATCCTCGCGGGCGCGGGCACGGGCAAGACGACGACGCTGTGCTCGCGGGTGGCGTGGCTCGTGCAGCAGGGCACCGCGCCGGAGCGGATCCTGCTGCTGACGTTCACGCGCCGGGCGGCGCGGGAGATGCTGCAGCGGGCTCGCGGTCTGGTCAGGATGCCCTCCGGAGCAGGGGGCGTGCTCGGCGGCACCTTCCATTCCGTGGCCCACCGCTTCGTGCGGCTGCACGCGTCGTCGCTGGGCCTGTCGGCGGGCTTCGCCGTCCTCGACGCCGGTGACGCCACCGACCTGATCGATCTGATCCGTGAGGAGCACGGCCACGCGCAGAGCAAGCAGCGATTCCCGCGCAAGAGCACCCTGCTCGACATCTACTCGCGCACGGTCAACGCGCAGCGGAGCCTGTCCGAGGTCGTGGCGGAGAGCTTCCCGTGGTGCGAGGAGCACGTCGAGGCGATGGCCATGCTGTTCAAGGCCTACACCGCGCGCAAGCGCTCGCTGTCAGTGCTTGATCTGGACGACCTGCTGCTCTACTGGCGCGCGCTGGCGGCCGACGAGGTGATCGGCCCGGCGATGGCCGGAGGCTTCGATCATGTCCTGATCGATGAGTACCAGGACGTGAACGGACTCCAGGTGGAGATCATCCAGGGCCTGCGAAGCACGTCGCAGGAAGTGACAGCGGTCGGCGACGACCTCCAGGCGATCTACGGCTGGCGAGCCGCCTCGGCCGACCACATCCTGGGGTTTCCCGACCAGTTTCCCGGGACCACGCTGGTCAAGCTCGAGCGCAACTACCGCTCGACCCAGCCGATCCTCGACACGGCCAACGTGCTGGCCGCGGACGCCGCGCGTTCGTTCCGCAAGCGTCTGCGAGCCGAGCGAGCGGGCGGTGAGCGCCCGGACCTGATCTTCTGTCGCGACGAGTCGGCCCAGGCCGAGGAGACCTGCGCGCGCGTGCTGGCGGCACGGGAGCGCGGAATGGAGCTGCGCAACCAGGCCGTGCTGATGCGTGCTTCGCACGATTCCGACCTGCTCGAGCTTGAGCTGGCGAGGCGAAAGATCCCGTTCGTGAAGTACGGCGGCCTGCGCTATCTCGAAGCCGCGCACGTCAAGGATCTGGTCGCGCTGTTCCGGCTCGTGGGCAACCCGGTCAACGAGCTCTCGTGGTTCCGGGTGCTCCAGCTCGTCGAAGGGGTGGGACCGGTGACCGCGCGACGGGTACTCGACGTGCTGGTCGGCGCCGGGGCGGAGGCCCTCGGCGCGTGGCCGCAGGCCCGGGAGCGGTTGTCGGCCCCGGCTCGCTTGGCGGCAGATCCGCTGGTCGAGGCGCTGCGCCTGGCCCGGGCCGCCGAGAGCGCCGGGGACGCCGGGCGCGCCGGCGTTCAGGCGGAGGGCCTGCGGGACGCGCTGGCTCCGCTGATCGCCGCCCGGTATCCCGACGGGCCGATGCGGCTGGCCGATCTCGACCAGCTCGTCGCAGCCGCGCGCGAGTCCTCGGACCTCGGCCACTTCGCCGGCGAACTGGCGCTCGACCCTCCCCAGTCGAGCGCCGACCTGGCCGGCCCGCCGCACCTCGACGAGGACTATCTCGTCCTGTCCACGATCCACTCCGCCAAGGGCCTCGAGTGGGACGGGGTGCACGTGCTGTCGCTCTACGACGGCAACTTCCCGGCCTGCATGTCCGCCGGCTCGAGCGAGAGCATCGAGGAGGAGCGGCGTCTGCTGTACGTCGCGATGACCCGGGCGCGCCGTGCGCTCCACCTGTACGTGCCGGTCCGCTATCACCATCGTCCCCGAGGCATCGATGATGCCCACGGATATGGCAAGGCGTCACGATTCTTGACCGATGAGGTGCGCGGCACATGCGAGACGGTGAGAGTCGGAGCCGACGGGTTCACCGCCGGCCTCGGCCTCGGCGGGGAACTGCGAAAGATCAGCGTGTCGGTCGACTCACTGTTCCGGTGATCCCGTGAGCGGCCGCGTATACGACGCGGTGGTGGTCGGCGGCGGCCACAATGGCCTGGTCGCGGCGGCGCTACTGGCCCGCGCCGGCCGGTCGGTGCTCGTGCTCGAGCGCTCGTCGCGCATCGGCGGCGCCGCCGTGTCGCACAGCCCGTTTCCCGGGGTCGACGTTCGGCTCTCGCGGTATTCGTACCTGGTCAGCCTGTTCCCCCGCGCGCTCGCGCGGGAACTCGGGCTTCGACTGGAGCTGCGGGCACGCCAGATCTCCTCCTACACGCCGGACGGCGACCGGGGGTTTCTCGTCCGGTCCGATCAGGCGCCCACGGGGGCCGACGGGTGGGCGGACTTCCACGCCGGTCTGGGCCGGATGGCGGAGCGCCTCTTCCCCACGCTCACGCAGCCGCTGCGCTCTCGTGACGCGGTCCGGCGCCTGGTCGACGACGAAGCGCTCTGGGACGCGGTGATCGAGCGGCCCCTGTCCGACGTGGTCGAGCGGACGTTCAGCTCGGCTCTGATCCGCGGCGTCGTCCTCACCGACGCCCTGATCGGAACGTTCGCGGCCGCCGGCGATCCTGCGCTGCGCCAGAAC
>DATCPD010000257.1:0-2204 GCA_036564325.1 Solirubrobacteraceae bacterium
CTCCAGCTGCTCGAGCCGGGCGGAGCGCTCGAGCAGCTGGTGTCGCAGACTGGCGAGATCGCCGGCTCGCGAGGAGTGGAGGCGACCGCACGGGCGGTGGAAACGCTCCGCGCCGTCATCTGGAGCGCAGTTCGCGCCGAACTGAACCAGCCGGACGCGGATCAGGTGTCCGAGCTCTCGGAACGGCTCACGCTGGTGATCGAGTTGGTTCGGGCCGCCGCACTGCGTCGCTGCGCCGAGCCTCGGGCCGCACCGCGGGAGCCGCCCGTGGTCCTGCGGGATCTCGATCGGGACGCGGGGACGCCGCTGCGCGGCGTGCCAGTGCCTGCACCGGCCCCCGTGGTGCCATCGCGGCCACCAGAACCCCGGGATGCCCAGGAGCTGGACTCGCTGTGGAAGGGAGCGCTCGCGGACGAGATTCGGATCGCCGAGCAACGGGGTGCCGCACTGTCGTTGCTGCTCGTCGAACTCGAGGATGCCGACCGCGTGGTGGAGATAGAGGCGCCGGGAGAGGCGACTGCAACCTTCGGCCGGTTCGCCCAGGCGGTGCGCAGCGTCGTGCGCCGGCAGGACATCCTCGCCTGCGAAACCGACGCCCGTGCCTGGATCATCGCCTGCGATACCGGGCGGCACGCCGCCCACGCGCTCGCGGCGAGGATGGTTGCCGCCGTCGGTGCTGCCCCGCCGTGGCGTGGCGCCCCGCTGGCGGTCACGGTGGGATTCGCGGTGCTCGGCGAGGATGGGGCGGAGGTGGAGGCGCTGCTCGACGCGGCCGAGGAGGCGCGGTTCGCCGCGGCCGCGACCGGAACCGGGATCAGTCCGATGGACGAGTCGCCGCTGCCGGACCCGAACCAGTCATCGGCCGGACCAGGCCCCGACCTGGGCGCTTAGTGGTTCACTTAGCCGTGTGAAGGAACCGAGACCGCGCCGATCGTGGCGGTCCCGGCGAGACCGAGCGCGCGGCCGGTCGCCTCGGTCAGGTCCCAGTCGGCGTGGTTCGCGTAGGGCCCGCGATCGATGACCGGCACGACGATCGTGCGTCCGTGCCAGAGGATCGCGACCGGAGTGCCGCACTTCAGCGTGCGGTTGGCGACTCCGAGCGTTCCCTTTCTCAGGATCTGGCCGCAGGCCGTCCGCGACCCGTAGAAGCCCGGCCCGTACTGGGTGGCGATCGCGGGTCGGTACACGGTGACGGTCAGCGTCGGCGAGGCCGGCGCCGCTCGGGTGATCGCGGCGGCGCGGGGCGCGACGACGGCGCGGATCGAGAAGCGGCCGATGTGGTTCGCGGGCCACACCGCGGAAAAGGAGCCGCCGGACCCGACCGATCCGTGGGTGGTGGGCCTCCAGGTCCAGCCGGTCTGCCGGCCGCGACGCTCGATCTCCACGATCTGGCCCGCGGCCGAGCTGGCGACATGGCCGCTGAAGCTCAGCTGATTGCGCAGCATCGCCGACGCGTGGGTCGTGACGGTGATCCCGTTGCCGCTCGCCTGCACGGTGGCATTGCCGGGCTGGACGCCGGTCGTGGTCGTCCCGGAGGATGGCGTCGGGGTGCTCTGGCCGCTGCCACCGAGCCCGCCGCCGCCGGAGGTCTGCTGCGCGCCGGTGAGCGCCCAGGCGGCTGACGGAACGAGCAGTCCCACCCCCAGGAGGAGCAGCGTTACAGCGCGTGTGTGTGCACGTCGACTCACGTTTTGACCGATCCGTCTTCTTCGCTTTTCGGCCTACGGGGTGAGCTGACGGGCTCGCGCTGGTTGAGCGCTACGGTCCTAAGCGGGACCGATTCGCCCCTACGGATCAAATGATCCGCAAGTGGTTCCCCCGCCGATCGCCTGCGGACAGACGATCGCTCGGCACGGAAGTGGTGCGGGAGTATACGAAACTCTGCGCGGGGCGCATCCCACCCCGCCGGAGCTAGGGCCGGGGCAGGCGGGAGACGGCCCGGCGGATCGCCCGGGCGCCGACGGACAGCCCGATCTCCGCCAGCTCGGCTGCGGCCTGAACCGCCGTCCCGAGCACCTCTGTGCGCCCGGTGCGTTTCGGCGGGGTCGCGGGTGGTCGCCGGTGCGGGGTGGCGGGCCTGGGCGGGACCGCTGTGGTTGGCTTGCGCTGGGGGGTGGTCTTCGCCTTGGGGCCGGGCTTGGGCTTGGGGGCGGCCTTGGACTCGGGCGGGGTGGCTGTGTCGGCGGGCGCTGGTTCGGCCTGCG
>DATCPD010000280.1:0-3825 GCA_036564325.1 Solirubrobacteraceae bacterium
CGCTTCCGGTCGGCGAGGTCGACGGGCTGCCCGTCGGCGTGCAGCTACTCGCGCCCGACGAGGCGATCCTGATCCGTCTCGCCTCCCAGCTCGAGCTGGTGATGCCGTGGTCCGGGCGCCGACCGCCGGCTTACGCCTGACTCAGTCCCGGGAGCGTCCTCGCGCGCGACGCTGTCGCGCAGGAGAGCTTGAGAGCGGGGTCAACAGCCCGCGGCTGGAGAGCACCGGACGCCCCCCGGTGTTCATCAGGAGGAAGCTGCCGGTGCCGTAGGTGCATTTGGCGTCGCCCGGCGAGAAGCACGTCTGCCCGAACAGCGCCGCCTGCTGGTCGCCGAGCGCGGCCGCGACCGGCACCCCGGCCAGCTGTCCGCGGGCCTCGCCGTAGATCTCGGCCGAGGGCCGGATCTCAGGCAGCATCGCCGCGGCACTCCGAGCGCTCCCAGCAGCTCGTCATCTCAGTCGAGCGTGTGCAGGCTCATCAACTGCCTGCGGCTGGCGTTGGTCACGTCTGTCAGACGCCGCCCCGGTCAGACGCCAGATCAGCCATGAGTCCTTCGTCCCGAACAGCACCTCGCCGGCCTGCCCGCGGTCGCTGAGCCCCGGAACCGTGTCGAGCAGCCAGCGCAGCTTGGGTCCCGAGAAGTAGGACGCCGGCGGCCAGCGCGCGGACGATGTGATCGGTTCGCATGTCCTGCCAGTTGATGGCGGGGTGCACGGCCTGGCCGGTCTGCCGGTCCCACACGATCGTCGTCTCACGCTGGTTGGCGATCCCCAACGCAACCAGATCGGTGGGCTCCAGGCGGGCATCGGAGAGGGCCCGGGCGATAACCTCCTCGACGTTGCGCAGACCTCCTCCGGGTCGTGCTCGACCCAGCCCGGCCGCGGGTAGACGTGGTGATGCTCCTTCTGGGCGACCGAGACGATGCGCCCGGACCGATCGAAGACCAGGCATCGGGACGAGGCCGTTCCCTGGTCGATCGCGGCCACGTATCGCTCTCTCATCGCGACCTCTTCATCACCAGGGGATCGCGCCGAGCTCTCGAGAGACGGCCCGGGCCGCCTTGCGCACGTAGACGAGCATCTCGCCTCGCGGCTGACGCGCCGTG
Organism: Solirubrobacteraceae bacterium; assembly: GCA_036564325.1. Lineage (GTDB taxonomy): Bacteria > Actinomycetota > Thermoleophilia > Solirubrobacterales > Solirubrobacteraceae > Palsa-465. The sequence continues at coordinate 1,107 of DATCPD010000280.1, forward strand.
AGCAATCGCTCAGGGGGACCGAAGATACCCATCGCGCCCACGCTGAGTCCACTCCGGTCCATGATCGGGGGCGCCAGCGACACCCGGGCGGGGGTCAGCTCGCCGATCTCGCTCGCCTAGTCCTCGCGCAGCTGCGGTTCGCCGTCGAGCGCCTCGTCGAGGCAACGCAGGACATATCCGTACCGCAGCATCCGCTCGATCCGCTCTTTGCTGAGCTCCCGCCCGGGGAGCGTGCTCGACGCGAGGTTGCGCTGTAGCCGCATCGTGGCCAGCGCCACGTATCCAGCCCAGATGTCCGGCGGCAGCGTCATGACCGAGTCGAAGTCATCGAACGCGATGCTTCTCACCCGTTCGGTCAGCTCCCCAACCACAGCGGCGTCGTTCGCTATCTGCTCAACATCGAGCGAGGCGTCGAGAGTGAACGAAGCTGGATCAAAAGGCGGCTGCTGCGTCGGGCTGACCAGGACCGTTCGTGACGCGTAACCGGCCATCATCACAGCGAAGAAGGCCTGTTGGATCTCTTCTCCTTCGAGGAGCTCCGCTGCGGCGTAGCTGTCTGCGAAGCTCATCCCGAGCGCGTTCGTCAGAGGGCTGAGGAGAGAGAGTCGCGCGCACACGCTCTCGGCTGCCTGCCACACCTCCTTGACCCACGCGGCGCCGTCGGCGGTGAGCGAGCGGTGTAGCTCGAAGCGGGTCCTACGTCGCGATTGTCGACGGGCACGCCCCCTCATCTGACGCCACCGTACCAGTCGCGGTAAGGCACGCCTGCCTCCTTGGGTCCGGGATGCGAGCGTGATCGGCAGGACGAGGCTGGCCACAGACCGCCGGCCCAAAATGCAAACGGCGTTTGACATATGTCGAACGTAGGCTGGTAGTCTCGACGCATGTCGTCAGTGGGTTCGTCGTCACACCGACGTCCGGCGGTCGACGATTTTGAGTGCGGAGACCCGTTGAGCACAGCCAGAGTCGGAGCCCAGACTTGACTGGTCACGGCTGCGACCGGCAGTGGGTGATCACCCAGAGCAACGGAGCGATGCCCCCGCGGGACCGACGGAGCGCTTCCACCGCGAGAGGGCGGCGGGCCGCCTGAGGACCCGCATGCATTACTCGGGCGAGCAAGCCCAACGGTGTGTGCCGGGCCGGCTCACAAGAGCTTCGAGCTGGCGAGCTCGAGACGCCGTTTACTTGAACTCAACTCTCAATGAGGAGGATGTGTGGCAAACGTAGCTGAATCAAGAGCGGTCCGGCCCCTGCCGCTTCGCTGGCGCAAAGGCTTTGTCGGCGAGTTGTGGGCCGAATTCTTTGGCACGTTCATCCTGATCTGCTTTGGTGACGGCGTGGTGGCGATGCTCTGGGCCCTGGTCGGGTCTGGGCGCAGCTCCGCGGGACCTCTCCAATCGTCTGGGGACTGGCTCCTGATCACCTGGGGATGGGCCCTGGCGGTCGTGTTCGCGGTCTACACCGTCGGCGGCGTCACCGGAGGGCACATCAACCCGGCGATCACGCTGGGCGCCGCGATCCGCAAGCAGTTGCCGTGGAACAAGGTGCCGGGCTACTGGGTGGCTCAGGTTCTCGGAGCGTTCGTGGGTGCCGCGCTGGTGTTCTTGGTCTACAACAACGCGATCAACCACTTCGACCAGGTGAACCACATCATCAAGGGGCAGCCGGCGTCAGTGGCTACGTACAGCACCTTCGCCACATTCCCGGCGCCCTATTTCCACAGCGTCTTAGGGCCGTTAATCGACCAGATAGTGGGTACGTTCTTCCTGGCCCTGTTCGTCTTTGCGGTGACCGACGAGTTCAACCTACCGGTCGGGGCGAACCTGACTCCATGGATCGTCGGCATGATCGTGATGGCGGTCGGAATCTCGTTCGGCGCCAACGCCGGATACGCGATCAACCCGGCCCGTGACTTCGGTCCGCGCATCTTTGCCTGGATCGCGGGCTGGGGCAAGGTGGCCTTCCCAGGCGACTACGCCAACATCAGCGGCTACTTCTGGGTACCGATCATCGGGCCTTTGATCGGCGCCGCACTCGCGGCACCGGTGTACGACCTCGGGATTCGAGACGTCCTGATGGCCCGCAGGGGGCCCGAACCCGGCTTACACGCGGAGGGCGAGACCGTCAGGGACGACAGACCGGCGGCGCCGGACATCTAGACGGCAAGCACCACAGAGAAGCGCTGCGAGGGCGTCGGCACCGTCGGTGCCGACGCCCTCGGGCGCGTTGGTCGAACGCCAGGCACCTCGACGACGCTGTGCCCTTGTCGATCGAAGCTACGTAGCACGCGCTCACGGGTCGGGTAGTCATAGCACGGGATGCCCCCGAGCTCCCTGGAGACGGAGCGGGCACTCTCCATCACGTACCCCACCAGTTCTGCTCGCGGGGAGCGATCCTGACAGATCCGCTGGATCGATCCCGAGATGCCGATCGCACCGGCAATCACGCGGCGGCGATCCTCGATGGGTGCCGCTATCGCGGCAACGCCGAGGAACAGCTCCTCAACCTCGACTGCCCAGCCGCGCCCCGAGATCTCGTCGAGCGATCCATTCAGCCGGTGCCCGTCGGTGATCGTGGCCGGCGTAAAGCCCGGCAGATCGCCTGACGCGAGCTCCGTGGCCAGGTAGCGGTGATGAGCGAGCAGTGTCTTACCGAGCGCGGTGGCGTGCGCCGGCATCAGGCTTCCGACCTCGAGCGCCTGGCGGCTGTCATCCGGTCG
>DATCPD010000012.1:0-18946 GCA_036564325.1 Solirubrobacteraceae bacterium
CATCAGCCGCGGCACCGTGGCAGCGCGGCTCGGGCAGCTCGCACGGCATGGGGCCGGGGCGGCGTGGCTGAACCGGCGCTATCCCGGCGCGCTTCCGGCGCCGAGCCCGGTCGCGCTGCTGCGGCGCCTGGCTGGGAGCACGCGGGAGCTCGCCCGCGGGCTCGCTCGGCGCGACCGCGAGGCAGCGGCGTTCGCGGTTCTGGATCTCCTCGGCGCCGTGGCCTTCGAGTTCGGGCGGATGCTGCCCAACAGGGTCCGCCGGGAGCGGGGTTTTGCCGGCCCGTTCCCCGGGGAGCCCCAACGTGAAAGGATGGACTGACAGATGGCGATCCATGCAAGTCTCGAGCTGCGCGGAGCGACCGAGCGGGGCTTCGAACAGGTGCTGACCCCGGACGCGCTCGACTTCGTGGGCAAGCTGCAGCGCGAGTTCGGCGACACGAGGCGTGAGCTGCTGGAAGCTCGTGCCCGGCGCCGCGCCCGCCTGGCCGCCGGCGAGACGCTCGACTTCCTCAGTGCCCCCGCGGACGTGCGCGCGGGGGACTGGAAGGTCGCCGAGGCGCCGAAGGACATGCAGCAGCGGTGGATCGAGATCACCGGCCCGACGGATCGGAAGCTGGTGATCAACGCCCTGAATTCAGGGGCCGACGGGTTCATGGCCGACTTCGAGGATGCGAACGCGCCCACCTGGCGCAACATGGTCGAGGGTCACATCAACCTTCGGGACGCGATCGACCGGACGATCACCTACGACGGATCCGACGGCCGGCATTACGAGCTTGTCGACGACCCCGCGACGCTCCTGGTCCGTCCTCGCGGCTGGCACCTGCCCGAGCGTCACGTGCTCGTCGACGGGCAGCCGATCGCCGGCGCGCTGATGGACTTCGGCCTCTACTTCTTCCACTGCGCGCCACGGCTGCTCGCGAACGGATCGGGACCGTACCTCTATCTCCCCAAGCTCGAGTCGCATCTGGAGGCGAGGCTCTGGAACAGCGTCTTCTGCTTCGCCCAGGACGCACTCGGGGTCAGCCGAGGCACGATCAAGGCCACCGTGCTGATTGAGACCCTGCCGGCGGCGTTCGAGATGGACGAGATCCTCTATGAGCTCCGCGAGCACTCGGCGGGCCTGAACGCCGGGCGCTGGGACTACATCTTCTCGGCCATCAAGTGCTTTCCCGATCGCCCGGAGATGGTGTTGCCGGACCGCAGCGCGGTGACTATGACCGTGCCGTTCATGCGCGCCTACGCGGACCTGCTGGCCAAGACGTGCCATCGCCGAGGCGCCCACGCAATGGGCGGGATGGCGGCCCTGATCCCCTCGCGCAAGGACGAGGAGGCGAACGCCAAGGCGCTCGACGGCGTGCGGGCCGACAAGCAGCGGGAGGTGGAGCAGGGTTATGACGGCAGCTGGGTCGCGCATCCGGACCTGGTGCCGGTCGCGCGGGAGGTGTTCGAGCGGGGGCTGGGCGGCGCCGCGAACCAGCTCAAGCGCCAGCGTGACGACGTCGAGGTCGGGACAGCGCAGCTGCTCGATCTCGCCTCCACGCCCGGGGAGATCACCGAAGCCGGACTGCGCACCGACACGAGCGTCGGCTTTCAGTACATCTCCTTCTGGCTCGGGGGCCGGGGCGCCGCCGCGATCAACTCGCTGATGGAGGATGCGGCCACGGCGGAGATCTCACGGACGCAGATCTGGCAGTGGGTCCACCATGGCGCGCGGCTCCAGGACGGTCGCCCGGTGACCACGGAGCTGGTGCGGGAGCTTCTCGACCAGGAGACGGCGAAGATCCGCGACGCCGTGGGGGAGGAGACCTGGCGCGCCGGCCGCCCGGCCGAGACCCGGGAGATCTTCGACCAGGTGGCGCTGTCCGAGAAACTCGTGGAGTTCCTGACGATTCCCGCCTACGAATATCTGAAGTAGGCGGGCCCGAGCGCGGGACTGCGCTCGCACCACCCGGGCCGTCGCCGGCTGTTCAGCGACTCGACTTCTTGACCGCGCTGCGCGCCCTGCCGACCGCGTTGCGCGCCTTGCCCTTGAGCTCCTCGGCCGCGCCGCGGCCCTCGGTCCCGCGCCGGCCGGTGTCCCTTCCGGTCTGGCGCTTGGTCGAGCCCCTCAACTCCTCGGCCTTGCCCTTCACCCGCTGCATGCGATCACCCATGAGGTCTCCTCTCTTCATGCTGCTTGGGGGTTAGGTACTTACTACCCGCCCGACATCGTTTCACGCAGGCCCAGCCTCCCTACGGCACCATTCCCGACAACAGGCCTGACTGCAGCAGCACGATCACCGCCATCAGCAGCACCAGCACGATGCTCCAGCCGACCACGCGGCGGAAGATGTCGCCTTCGTGTCCCGCGAGCCCGACGGCCGCGGCGCCGATGGCCAGGTTCTGGGGGGAGACCATCTTGGCCAGCACCCCGCCAGAGCTGTTGGCGGCCGCCAGGAGCGTTGGGGATAGCCCCGACTTGTGCGCCGCAGCGACCTGGAGCGCTCCGAACAGTGAGTTGGTCGAGGTGTCTGAGCCCGTGACCGCGGTGCCGAGCCAGCCGATCAGCGGCGACAGGAAGGCGAAGAACCCACCTGCGCCCGCCGCCCATGTGCCGAGCGTGATCGTCTGCCCGGATAGGTTCATCACGTAGGCGACGGCGAGCACCGAGCAGACCGTGACCCGCGCCCACTTGATCTGCGCCAGCGTGCGGCCGTAGATCTTCAAGGCCAGCACGGGCCGGACCCGCAGGGCCAGCATCGTCAGCACGCCGGAGACCAACAGCCAGGTTCCGGCGGCGGTCAGCCAGTTGAGCTTGAACGTCTCGCTGGTCGGAGCCTTGCCCTTCGCGTTCAGCACGTGCAGACCCGGCCAGCCGAACGCGTTCGTCGCCTTGTCCAGCTGGGCCTGAACGCCGTGAAGGCTCGTCACGCCCAGCACGACGACGATGATCGCGTACGGAGCGAAGGCTCGCACCAGGTCACCGGATTTCAGCGGCTCACGATCGTCAGTCTGGATGCGGCGCTCAAAGCTGGCGACTCAGCCTGAATCACTGCCCGCAGATCCGGCGCGTCACGCCTCCAAATCCGCCGGCACAGCGAGGGCCGCGATAATCGCCCGGCATGGCGGAGGCTCAAAGCAGCTCGTATACCGGCCGGACCGCCTGGGCGCGCAATCTCGCCGCTCCGGTGCGGGACTTCCTGACCACGGAGACGGGCAGCGCCAGCGCGCTGCTGGTCGCCACGCTGATCGCGCTCCTGTGGGCGAACTCGCCGTGGTCACACTCCTACTCATCGCTATGGCACACGACGCTGTCGATCCGGCTCGGCGGGGGCGAGATCTCCGCCGATCTGCGGCACTGGGTCAACGAGGGGCTGATGACCTTCTTCTTCCTCGTCGTCGGTCTGGAAGCCAAGCGGGAACTCGACGTGGGAGAGCTGCGTCAGCGACAGCGGCTGACGGTTCCCGCCCTGGCGGCGATCGGCGGAATGATCGTGCCGGTGGCGATCTATCTCGCCTTCAACGCCGGGGGGCCCGGTTCCCACGGATGGGGAACGGCGATGTCGACCGACACCGCGTTCGCGCTGGGCGCACTGGCCCTGCTCACTCCCCGGTCGGCGACGCGCCTCCGTGTGTTCATGCTCTCGCTGGCCGTCGTCGACGACCTTGGGGCATTGCTGGTCATCGCGTTCGTCTACACCGATCACGTCAACGCGCTCGCGCTCGGCATCGCCCTTGCCCTCTTCGGGCTGCTGCTGCTCGCCCGGTTTGCGCCGCTCGCTCGCCGCCAGCTCGCGGCAGGCCTGGGGGTCGCGCTATGGGTCGCGATGTTCAAGTCCGGCATCGATCCCGTTATCGCTGGGCTCGGTGTGGGACTGGTGACGAGCGCCTATCCGCCCTCGCGTGAGGATCTCGAACGCGTCACCTCGCTCACGCGCTCGTTCCGTGAGCAGCCGACGCCGGAGCTGGCGAGGTCCGCCCAGCTCGGCGTCCTGTCGGCCATCTCGCCCAACGAACGCTTGCAGTACGGGTTGCACCCGTGGACCGGTTACGTGATCGTGCCGTTGTTCGCGCTGGCCAACGCCGGCATACACGTGACGAACAATCTGCTCAGCAACGCGATCACATCGCCGATCACGCTCGGCATCGTGGTCGCCTACGTGGTCGGCAAGCCGCTCGGGATCCTCGCCGCCTCGTGGCTGGCCACCCGGCCAATGCTCCGCGGGCCGCGCTCACTGTTGAGCTGGCCCGTCCTGTCCGGAGGGGCAGCGGTCGCCGGTATCGGCTTCACGGTGTCGTTGCTGATTTCCACCCTGGCGTTCTCGGGCGAGCGGCTCGACGAGGCCAAACTCGGCGTCCTCGGGTCAGCGATCGTCGCGCCGATGCTGGCCTGGGTGGTGTTCCGGGTCGTGAGGCTGGTGCCGGCCAGCGTGAGGGCGCGTCAGATCGTCGGTACGGCCGAGGACATTCTCGACCTTGCCGATGAGGTGGATCCCGCCCGCGATCACGTGCGAGGCCCGGATGACGCCACGGTCACGCTGGTCGAGTACGGCGACTTTGAGTGCCCTTACTGCGGTCAGGCGGAATCGGCGATCCGTGACGTGCTGAGCAGGTTCGGAGATGAGCTGCGCTACGTGTGGCGGCACCTTCCGCTCAACGACGTCCACCCGCGCGCTCAGCTCGCCGCCGAGGCGGCCGAGGCGGCGGCGGCGCAGGGCCGGTTCTGGGAGATGCATGACCTGATGCTGGCCCATCAGGACGAGTTGACGGCCCGGGACATCGGAGGCTACGCCGAGCAGCTCGGTCTTGACGTGGGCCGCTTCTGGGACGAAGTCCGCCGTCATGAGCACTCGGCTCGGGTGGCGGAGGACGTCGGCACCGCGGACTCGAGCGGCGTGTCCGGGACCCCGAGCTTCTTCATCAACGGACGCCGTCATCAGGGCGCCTACGACAGCGACTCGCTCGCGGCGGCGGTGCGGTCAGCCCGGGGGCGGGCGCGGGCGCTGGCCGGCGCGGCCCCCGCGGCGGGATAGCGAAGACCGGCGGCGCTCAGCTCAGGTGGCTGGGCAGTTGGAAGCGCCCGAACGCGGCCAGCAGTCGATCGGCGTCGGTCGCCTCTTCGGTGAAGCGGACATAGGCCTCACTTTCGGTCGACTCGGTCGAGCGGACGATGAACGCGGTCACGTCCTTGATCTGCTCGCCGCGGAACGAGAGCACGTTGAGCGCGAACGGCAGGTAGCACGCTTCGGCGTCATCCCAGACGTAGAACCCGAACGCCGGTTGCCCATTGGCGTGGGCGCGCACAGCCTTCCATCGCCACATCCCGACTGCGAAACCGGCCAGGAATACGCCGATCGGTTCCCGTCCGGAGAACCAGCTGCCCAGCGGCGGCATGGCGAAGGTCGCGTCCTCGGTCAGCATCGAGACGACGGTCTCGACGTCCCCCTGCTGCCAGGCATCGACGTAGACGTTGACGAGCTCGGTCAGCTGCGCGTCTCCGATGGCCCGCAACGTCACCTGCTGGGTCGGGTCGGGAAGCCGGTCGTCGACGGTCTTGCGGGCGCGCTGGAGCGCGCTGTTCACCGAGGCCACCGTGGTCTCGAGCGTGTCCGCCACCTCCCGGGCAGAGAAGCCGAGGACCTCCCGGAGGATCAGGACGGCCCGCTGGTTGGGCGCCAGGTGCTGAAGCGCGGCCACGAAGGCCAGCTCGACGCTCTCCCGCATCTCGTACCTCGCCTCCGGCGACGCCAGGCCATCCTCGAGCCCCAGCTGCTCGTCGGGATACGGCTCGATCCAGATTGACTCGACGACCGGCTCCCCAGGCCCGACGTGCGGATCCGTGGCCGGGCCGTAGTCGATCGGCAGCACACGTTTCGGTCGGCGCGCGATCAGATTCAGTGAGGCGTTGGTGGCGATCGTGTAGAGCCACGAGCGCAGCGAGCTTCGCCCTTCGAACCGTCCGATCGCGCGCCAGGCCCGCAGCAGCGTGTCCTGCAGCGCGTCCTCGGCGTCGTGGACCGAGCCGAGCATCCGGTAGCAGTGGGCGTGCAGCTCCCCTCGATACGGGTTGACGACGGAGCCGAACGCGCTCTCGTCGCCGCCGCGCGCGGCCGCGAGCAGCTCCTGTTCGCGGGGGCGGGAGCCGGTGAACGACGACATGGGCTCCAGATTAGACCCGACGGCGACGTGATGCTCGGTACAGCGATGAATCTGGGCCTCCCCATGGGTCTAAGAGGACAAGAGCGCTCCGATCGTGGACCCATCGTTCAAACCCGTCGTTCACCTGGAGCTCCACACGGGGGATCTGGAGCACGCGCACGCGCTGTACGAAGAGCTGTGTGGCTGGCGCCGCGAGCAGGTGCATACCCCGCATGGCAGCTACAGCGCGCTGGAACTGGCGCGCGGCATCGGTGGCGGGGCGGTGGAGTGCGGCACGGAGCGAGCGCTGTGGCTCCCGTATGTGGAGGTGCTCGATATCCGAGCGGCCACCGAACGCGCCCAGCAACTCGGCGCGCGCGTCCTGCTCGGGCCCCGGGAGGGGCCCGCCGGCTGGCGCAGCGTGGTCAGCACCAAGTGCGGCGGGGAGATCGCGTTCTGGCAGTGCAAGCGGTGAGTCCTCGCGACCCCCCCAGCTGTCGGGTCCGGTGGCCCGAAGACTTGGAAATCCAGGCGGATTGCTCGAGTGTGGGTTCGCGACTGTGCGCTCGCCGTCTCATCGCCCACTGCCCGGACCCGCGTTCTCGGCTCGAGAACTGCGCGGCGCTGCGATCGTTTCGGTTGGTGTGAGCGTTCCTCGGGCGGTGGTTGCGAGCGCCGCGGTCGCTTCGCGGCTCGGGGTTGATGAGGAGTGGATCGTCCGCCGTACCGGGATTCGCTCGCGGCATATCGCTGGGCCTGACGAGCTCTTGGCGGATCACGCAGCGGAGGCCGCTCGCTCCGCGTTAGCGCGAGCGGGGATTGGCGCCGGTGAGGTCGATCTCGTACTGGTGGCGACGACCACGGCCGACAAGGTGTTACCGAACGCAGCTCCGGTCGTGGCCCATCAATTGGGTGCGGCCCGCGCCGGCGCGTTCGATATCGGCGCCGCGTGCACGGGCTTTATTTCCGCGCTGGCGGTTGGGTTCGCCCAGATCGAGGCCGGCCGTGCCGAGTGCGTGGTCGTGGTCGGCGCTGACTTCATGTCGCGGATCACCGACCGCGACGACAGGCCTACGGCAGCGGTGTTTGCAGACGGCGCCGGCGCGGTGGTGCTGGTCGCTCCCGGCGAGGCCGGGCGAACGGGTCCGGTGGTGCTTGGCGCGGACGGTGGCGGGGCTGGGCACATCGTGGTTGAGCGTGACGAGGGTCTGATCAGAATGCGCGGGCATGAGACGTTCCGCGAGGCGGTCGCGCGTTTGTCAGAGGCAACGATCGACGCCGCCGAGGGCGCAGGGGTCGGACTCGCCGAGATCGACCTGTTCGTCTTTCACCAGGCGAACGGGCGGATCCTGGGGGCCGTCGCAGAGCGTCTCGATCTACCCGGCGAGCGAGTTGTCGACTGCATCGGCGAGTACGGCAACACGTCGGCCGCCACGCTGCCGCTGGCGCTCGCGTTCAGCGAGGAGCGTGGATTGGTCTCAGCGGGCGATCGGGTCCTGCTCGCCGCGTTCGGTGCCGGATTCACGTGGGGCGCAGTTGTGCTCGAGTGGGGTGCAGCATGACGTTGGCATTGCTACCTCAGGCGGACGTCGCGCTGACGCCGCTCGAGCGGCTCGAGGTGCTGTGCGATCCCGGCACGCTGCAATTGGTCCGCTCCGAAGTGATGTCGGCCGAGATGGGAGAGAAGGCGCGGGCCGGCGACGGCGTGGTCGGCGGGAGCGGGCTCGTCGACGGTCGGCCGGTGTTCTGTTATGCCCAGGACGCGGGCTATGCCGGCGGTTCGCTGGGCCAGGCGCACGCGGACACGATCGTGAGGGTGCTTGAGCTCGCGGGGCGTGCTCGCGCGCCGGTCGTCGGGTTCGTGTCCTCGGGGGGTGCGCGCATGCAGGAGGGCGTGGCCGCGCTCGGGGGCTACGGCCGGATCTTCCGGCACACCGTTGCTCTTTCCGGCCGGGTGCCGCAAATTTCGATCATCACCGGCGTCTCGGCGGGCGGGGGTGCCTATTCCCCCGCACTTACCGATTGGGTCGTGATGACCGACGAGGCGACCATGTTCCTCACTGGTCCCGCGGTCGTGCGCGAGGCGCTGGGGGAGGACGTCAGCGCAGGCGAGCTGGGTGGTACGCGCGTCCACGAGCGTAACGGTGTCTGCCACTTCGTTACGAGCACCGATGTCTCCGCGGCGATTCTCGCGCGGGAGCTTCTTGGGTACATGCCACGACCCGGGGCCGCGCCGGAGACTGCTCCGGCGCGGCCGTCGAGCGCGGCTGATCCCAGCATGTACGTACCGCGCCAGGCGCGGCGGGTGTACGACGTGCGTGACGTGATTCGGTGCCTCGCGGACGGAGGCGAGCTGCTCGAGGCGTCCGCAGGGTGGGCCCGGAGCCTGGTGACGGGGTTCATCAGGCTCGAGGGCCGCACCGTCGGCGTGGTCGCGAACCAGCCGCGCTATCTGGGCGGCGTGCTCGATGCCTCCAGCTCGCAGAAGGGAGCCCGGTTCGTGCAGAAGTGCAATGGGTTCGGAATCCCGCTGCTGGTGCTCGTCGATACCCCGGGGTTCATGCCCGGTACGCGTCAGGAGTCTGCCGGTGTGATCCGGTTCGGCGCGACGCTGGTGCATGCATTCGCGGCGGCGACGGTACCCAGGGTGACGGTGATCCTGCGGAAGGCGTTCGGGGGCGCGTTCATCACGATGAACTCCAAGGACCTCGGCGCCGACTACGTGTTCGCCTGGCCGCAGGCCGAGATCGGCGTGATGGGAGCCAAGCCTGCGGTCGGGATCATCCACCGGCGCCAGATCGCGGCCGCGGCCGATCCCGAGGCCGCCCGCGAGCGCCTCGCGTCGAGCTACGCCGAGGCGCAGCTGCGCCCGCAGGTCGCCGCGGCCGCGGGATTCATCGATGAGCTGATCGCTCCGAGCGAGACCCGCGCTCGCGTTGCCGGTGCGTTTCGTTCGCTTCAGGAGCCGGCATGAGTTCAGGTGCCGGGGACCTGCTGCTGACCGGCGCCACGGGCTTCCTGGGGATGGAGCTATTGGCGCGGTACCTCGAGCGCGACGAACGACGCGTGATCGCGCTCGTGCGGGCCGAGGACGACGCGCTCGCGCAGCAGCGGATGGACGGCGTGCTGGCGAACATCTTCGGCGTCGAGGCGCACCGCTATCGGAGTCGGGTAGAGGCGATCGCGGCGGACGTGACGGATCCGGGCTTCGGCCTGGGGGCCGACCGGTTGGTCCAGCTGGCGCACCGGGTCAGCCGAATTGTCCATTGCGCGGCTTCGGTGTCATTCACGCTGCCGCTTGCGCAGGCGCGCGCGATCAACGTGGGGGGGACGCTGCGGATGCTTGATTTTGCCGAGCTCGTGAGCGTGAACGGAGGCCTCGAGCGATACGCGCATATCTCGACGGCGTATGTCGCCGGAACCCATAAGGGTCGGTTCGCCGAGCGCGACCTCGATGTCGGTCAGCGCTTCAACAATTCCTACGAGCAGTCGAAGTTCGAGGCCGAGCGGCTCGTTCGCGCGCGTTCTGGCCTCCCGTTCACGATCCTTCGCCCGAGCATCGTCGTGGGGGACCGGCGTAGCGGGTGGACCGCCGCGTTCAATGTCCTTTACTGGCCGCTGCGCGCCTTTGCACGAGGCTTGTTCACGGAGGTTCCGGCGGTGCCGTCGGCACCGGTCGACGTCGTCTCGATCGACTACGTCGCCGATGCAGTTCTCGCCCTGTGCGATAGCGCGGCCGGCGTCGGTCAGACCTATCACCTCACGGCCGGCGCACAAGCGAGCACGATGGGCGAGATCGCGCAGCTCGCGAGCCGCTACTTCCGCCGTCCGCTGCCCAGAGTCCTGCCGCCCGCCGAATTCGCCGCGCTTGAGCTCCGGCGCAGCTCGGCCCAGCGAGCCGCGATCGACGGCAGCCTCGCGTACTTCCCGTACTTCTCCACGGGAGCGGTGTTCGACGACGCGGCCGCCCGCGTCAGACTCGAGCCGGTGGGCATCCGTGCCACGCCGTTGTGCGACTACCTCGAACGGCTGCTCGACTTCGCGACGCTCTGCAGATGGGGTAAGCGCCCGATCGCCCGCGTCGACGCCCTTACGATCTGATCATGGTGGTTACCGCACACGGCTCGGCCGGCGCACGCGCGGGTGTGAACGTTGAGGCGCTGGACCTGTTCGTCGAGGTCCTCTCCCAGGCTGAGGCGGTCTCGACCGGAGACGAGTTCTACGGCCGGCTGTGCGACGCGGTCTGCCAGCTCGCGGCGATGCGCCGGGCGCTGATCTTCCGCTACGACCCGGAGAGCCGCCGGGTGCGCGCGGCGGGAGGCCACGGAATGGACCTCGACCAGTTCGCCGATGCCCATTTCACGATCGCGTCCTCCCCGATCGCCGCACGCGCCCTGGCCGACGACAGCGTGATCGTGATCGAGGGTGATCTCAGCGATCAGTTCCCGGCCGAGTACTCGGCGCTGGTCTCCGAGCGCACGAGGATGGCGTGTGCACCGATGGGCGCTGCGGGCATGGCGATCGGGGTGATCCTGGCTGACCGGCCACTGAGCGCGCCGCCGCTCGGCGACGCCGAGCGGGACCTCCTGTGGACGCTCGGCAAGGCGGCGGCGCTTGCCACGGTGGCGCGGATTGCCGCCACCCAAGCCGAGAACGCTCGCCAACTGCAGCAGCGAATCGACCTCGCCCGCGAGATCCACGAAGGCGTGGTGCAACGACTGTTCGGGGTCTCGATGGCGCTCGACGGCGACGGCGATCTTCCCGAGCTGGCACGAGCGCGCTGCGCAGAGGAGACGCAGGCCGCGCTCAGCGAGCTCCGTGCCGCGCTCCAGCGCCCCCTCGGCCGCCCGCCGCGGGCGACCAAAACGACGCTGCTGGCGGAGGTCGAGCGCCTCGCGCGCGCGCACCCGGAGCTCAGCGTCACGCTCGAGGGCGGCGGCGAGGTTTCACAAGCGCTCGAACCGCTTGCCCAAGCCGTGTTGTCCGAGGCCGTTCGTAACGCCAACAAACACGCCAGCCCTACGCGCGTCTGCGTCCGCGTTGAGCGTCTCGACGGTGCGCTGGTGCTCGAGATCGCCAACGATGGAGTTACCCGCCACAAGCGGCGTGCCGGGATGGGTCTCAGGCTCGCCGCGCTCGAGGCGATCTACAGCGGCGGTGTGCTCGAATTCGGCGAGCGCGAAGCGGGGACTTGGCTGGTGCGGCTCGTCGTCCCGAACCATGTCTGAACCGAGCCGCAGCCCCGAGCGGCTGAGCATCCTCGTCGTCGACGACCACGATGTCGTCCATTGGGGCTTTCGGTTGATGCTGACCAAACTGCCCTGGGTTGAACGCTGCGTGAGCGCCCGCACCGGCCACGAAGCGCTTCGGCTCGCGGCCAAATACCGGCCGCACGTCGCGGTGGTCGACCTGTTCATCGGCGCGGAGTCTGGCGCGGAAGTGTGCGAGCAGCTGCGGGCGACAGAGCCCATGACCCGTGTTCTGTTGCTCTCCGGCGCCGGCGAGATCTCATCCCAGACGGCCCGTGCCGCCGGCGCCTCCGGGTTCGCCTACAAGGACTGGCCAGCGGCCCGTTTGGCCGGCGCCGTGCGCGCCGTCGCACTCGGCGAGACAAGCTTCGACCGCCACGACCCGAGCGATCCGCTCGGACTGAGCGACCGCGAGCGCGGCGTGCTAGCGCTGCTCGCCTCCGGCGCGAGCAACCCAGAAATCGCCGACCATCTGCACCTCTCCAAGCACACCGTCAAGGACCACACGAGCGCGGTCTACCGCAAGCTCAGCGTGCGCAACCGCACCGAGGCCGTCCACAAGGCGCAACGGCTCGGACTACTCTCTTAAACACCGAAGCCGCCATCACCATGACCCGCACAGAGCGCATCGCCAACCTGATCGGAGTGGTCGTCCCATTTGTGGGCGTACTGGTGGCGGCCACGCTGCTGTGGAGCCGCGGAATTGACGGCGTCGACGTCGCCATCTTTCTCGTGATGTACGTGCTGAGTGCGGTGGGCGTCACCGTCGGCTTTCACCGCCTGCTCACGCACCGCGCGTTTCAGACCTACCCGTGGCTCGAGCGGACGTTCGCCGTGCTCGGATCGCTATCGGTCCAGGGCTCGGTCATGGACTGGGTGGCCGACCACCGCAAACACCACGCCCACACCGATCGAGAAGGAGACCCCCACAGCCCGCACATTGGTCACGGCAGCGGCCTGCGGGGACTCTGGCACGCGCACGTCGGGTGGCTGCTGGAGACGCAGGGACAGGCCGACTGGAAGCGCTATGCCCCCGAGCTCTACGAGGACGCGCGCATGCGGCGCATCGGCCGTCTTTTCCCGCTGCTCGCGCTGGCTTCGATCCTGCTGCCCACGCTGGCCGGGTTCGTCCTACACGGCTTCACCCTGACCGGCGCCCTCCGCGGGCTTCTCTGGGGGGGGCTGGTGCGCATCTTCCTCGTCCACCACGTCACGTGGTCCGTCAACTCGATCTGCCACATCTTCGGACGCCGGCGGTTCGACATCGATGACCGCTCGACCAACGTTGCCTGGCTCGCGCTGCTCTCGCTAGGCGAATCCTGGCACCACAACCACCACGCCTTCCCCCGATCGGCCTACCACGGCCTGGCGAGAAGGGAGATCGATCCTTCCGGACTGATCATCTCGTGGCTCGAGCGGGTTGGGCTCGCGTGGAACGTGATTCGCATCAGCCCCGAGCGCCAGCGCCAGAAGATCAGTCCCACCTGAACCACGCCGGCGAGCCCGACCCTAGCCGTCCGCGGCGCTCTCGGCTGCGCGTAGCCGTTTCACCAGCGACTGCATCAGCGCCCAGGCGATCGCCGCGTTCTCCTGGACGAGCGGCTGGAAGTCCCAGTACGTCAGCCCGAAGCAGACGAGCTCGCTCCCGGCGGTGATCGTGGCCGATCGCTCGGCGCCGTCGATCAGGGAGATCTCGCCGAAGTGGTCACCGGCCTTGAGCGGAGGCCGCGGGTGGCCTTTGACCGACACTTCTGCCTCGCCGGACTCGATCAGGAAGAACGCGGCGCCACCCGAGCCCTCCTTGGTGACCGTCTCACCGGGGGCAAAGTGGCGCCTTTTGAACATGCCAGCGACGTGCTCGGCATCCTCGCGGCTCAGCTCCGCGAACAGCGGGATGCTCTGCAGGCTCTCAACCGGGGCCCCGGGCGTCTCGATCGCGTCCGTCGCGACCGCGTCTCGCGACCCGCCGCCGGCCTTCGTGACGGCCCGGCATTGCAGCAGGTAGAGCTCGCCGTCGGCGATCGCCCACTCGATGTCGCGCGCCGGCCCGTACACCTCCTCGCAGCGGCTGGCGAGAGCGTGCAGCTTGCCCAGATCCTCGTCGCTGAGGCAGAGCGCTTCGGTGAGCTCGGGGGGGACCTGGTCCTCGAAGGTGCCGCCGTCGGGCAGCGAGCGGATCGCGATCTTCTTCAGCCCCGGCGTGCGCTCGAGGATCTCGCCGGTGCGGGAGATGCGAAACAGATCGGGGATCACCTGGGCGGCGACGACGGCTTCCCCGAGCCCCCAGCTCGCCTCGACCATGCGCTCATCGGCGCCGTTGACGGGGTTCTGAGTGAACATCACCCCGGCCACGGTCGGGTCCAGCAGCGACTGGACCACTACGCCCACGCTCGGCCGTGCGAACAGGCCCACCCGCTGGCGATAGGTGATCGCCGAGTCGGAGTTGGCCGACCACCAGATCTCCCGCACGGCCTCGCCGACCTCTTGTGCGGTGCGGATGTTGAGGAGCGTCATGTGCTGTCCGGCGAAGCTGGCCGTCGCGCCGTCCTCGTCGACCGCCGACGAGCGGACTGCCAGCGGCACCGGCAGCGAGCTGACCGAGTCAGTCACCAACCTGATCGCCTCCTCCTCACCGGAGGCGACCTTCTCGACGAGCGACCCGGCGAGGGCGACACCGGGGGGGAGGGGGAGGCCGCTGCGGGCGGCCTCCCCGAGTCCCACAGCCTTCGAGCCGAAGACCGAGTCCTCGCGCGCGCCGGCGAGCGGCACAGCGGTGTTCACTGGAGCACCGTCACCTCACCGGCGTCACCGTCGACGCGCACACGCGCGCCGTCGGTAATGCGCTCGGTGCCGTCGCGCGTGCCAACGACACCCGGGATGCCGTATTCGCGGCTCACGATCGCGGGATGCGAGAGCAGGCCGCCGCTGTCGGTGACGATCGCTCCCAGCAGCGGGAGCAGGATGTTGAACGCCTCGGTGGTGCACTCGGTCACGAGCACATCTCCCCGCACGATCCGGTCGAACTCGGCCGGACCGGACACCCGCCGCGCTGGCCCCTCATAGACGCCGGCGCTGGCGGCGAGGCCACGGAGCAGCTTCTCCTCGTGCGGCGCATCCGACGGGATGAACATCGAGTCGATCGTGATGCCGGCCGCACGCATCACCCGTCCCACGGCCGGAGGCAGCCCCGTGGGATCCGGTGGCGGAGGCGGTGGCGGCCCGAGCGTTGCCGGTGCCTCCTTCGCGTTGTGCGTGGCACGCCACTCGTAGCGCGCAGCGAGTTCGTCCGCGGAGGGCCCATCCGTGCCCAGCACCAGCGCCTGCATCTCCTCGAAGGAGGCGTCGACGAAGTGCTCGGAGTCGTGGATCCGGCCTTTTGCCGCCAGCCGGCGCCCGGCCGCCAGCGCCGCGCGGCGCATGATCCCGGAGGCCCAGATGTCGCTGTAGACACCGCGTTCGTCCCGGATGCGGTACATCAGTCGCGCCTCCGCGACCAGGCTGTCGAACTCCTCGCGATGCTCTGGCGGGACCTCCTCGCGGACCTCGGCGATCTTTGCCTCGATCTCGGCTTCCGTAATCGTCGCGTCGTCCCTCCCCTCGACCGATGCCCGGATCGCTCGCAACAGCACATCGGGCATCTCCAGCGCGTAGCGGCCGGAGATGTCGAATCCGTCGAGCAGGCGGTATCCGGCGAGCTCGAGGTAGGCCGACACCGCGCGCCCGGCTTCGCTGTCGAGGCTGCGCAGCTGCTCGAGCACCGCTCCCGGATCCCCGTCAGAGGCAAGCAGCTCCTGGGCGGCCGGGTCCTCGCGGATCGCGCTGACCATCTCCGAGAGCTCGCCCGAGGCGCCGGCCGACACGGGTGCCGTGCCACGCATCATCCCGAGCAGCTCCGCGTGCGGCATGCCGGTCCAGTCGCCCGTGTGGGCCAGGAGATCGCCGATACACACCATCGCCGCGCCGGTGAAGCGCATGTGCTGATAGATCATCTCGATGTGGTGCTGGCGGCAGCGGGTCAGATATTCGACCAGTTCCGCGTCGGAGAACTGGTCCGGATCGATCGCCTGCAGCTCTCGATGGGTCCTGATCGCCGCGGGCTTGAACGTCTCGTCCCACTGACGCAGCTGTTCGCGCCAGAGCTTCTTCTCAAAAACCTCCTCGGCGCGCTGGAAGCGCTGCGGGGCATCCTCGGGGGCGACCGGTATCGGCGACGTGTACGCGAAGCCGTTCACGTACCCGTATGCCAGCCTGTCCAGCAGCATCCCGTAGTAGCTGGTGAACTCACTGAAACCCCGCCCGAGCGCCTCGGGATGCATCTCGGTCCAGTAGCGCGTGGCCGGACGCGGGAAGTGGACTGCATCCAGTCCCCATGAGCCCGGGCCCGGCGGCTCGAACTGCGGTTCGGTCGTCGGCTCGACTGCGGTCATTGTCGTCCCTTCTCTCGGTTCGCCCCTCGCCCCATGCTCATGCCAGGAGCACTAGCGGCGATTCTCTTCCTTCGGGGCCGCAAAGGCAAGCGTCCGAGCGGTCTTAGTCCGGAACACGGACCCGATGCGCAGCCGGTTGAGCCGGGCCCTCAGTCCGCCTCCGCGTCGTACACCTGCTCGGCCGGGGCGGCCATCACCCGGCTCGCCATGTCCGCCTTCAGGGCGTCGAAACGTCGCTCGGCGGCTGCGCTGCGGTCCGGTTGACGGGAGAGTGCGAGAAATTCGGAGGTGACGAACCCCTCGCGCACTGTCAAGGTGGTGCTGTGCGTGCTGTCAGAGAGCCGGAATACGAACCGTTCCCGCTCGGGGCCCAATTCACCTCGTCTCAGCGCTTCGCTGACCCTGTAGCGGTTCTCGGTGACCGCGCGCGTGACCAGTTCGAATCCGTCACGCGCTCCCGGCCCACCGAAGGCCGTTTCGATTTCGATCTGACGGCGCTGGAGCGTGCCGGCGGCGCCGAGCCGCGGGAGCCCGCGCTCGAGCACCTTGAACGCGTGTGCGACACCTCCCGGGGACCCGCCGCCGTGGTAGCGGAGCATGTCCTCGTAGGTGAATCGCAGGATGCGGGCACCGTCACGGAGAACTATCCCCTCAGAGCTCACCTGTCCCAGGCTAACCAGACACCCCAACCGAGTCCCCTGCCAGGTGAGTGGGTAGTCCACGGGCCCGAAGCCTGATGCGCGCTCCGACCCCACTGATCCGGTTCGTCTACGGCAGCCCCCGCCAGCCCGACGCACCCACGCCCGAGTCGGTGCCCGCCTCCGGCGATGCGGCCAACGCGCCTGACCCGGTTCCCGCCACCGACCCACACGACGGGTCGGGCACCCTGCTCAACCGGAAACGGATCACGATCGGCGTCGTGTTCGTTGCGGCGGCGCTGGGCGGTCTGTACTTCCTGTTGCCCAAGATTGCCGGCCTCAATCAAACCTGGGGGAAGCTCCGTCACGGGGATCCGCTGTGGCTTGCTCTGGGGGCCTTACTCGAGTTCCTGTCCGTCGCGGGCTACGCCGTCCTGTTCAGGACCGTGTTCGGACGGGATGTCCCGCGAGTGGACTGGCGCGCCAGCATCCAGATTCCGCTGGCCGGGATCGCCGCGATCAGATTGCTGGCCGCCGCGGGAGCCGGTGGAGTGGCGGTGACGGCTTGGGCGCTAAGCCGGGCCGGCCTGTCCTCGCGGGTGATCGCCTGTCGGATGGTGGCCAGCTACGTGGTCCAGTACCTCGTCTACATGGGCGCGATCATCGTCTGCGGATTCGGGCTGCGCGCTGGGGCACTGTCAGGCCGGGCACCGTTTCTGCTGACCACGATTCCCGCCCTGTTGTGCTGCTTCATCATCGCGCTGGTCGCCAGCATGGCGTTGGTGCCACGAGATTTCGAGCGGCGGCTGAGCCGGATGGCCACACGGGCCGGAAGGATCGGCCGCATCGCGGCCAGGTTCGCCACCGCGCCCGCCACCGTCGGTGCCGGCGTGAGGACCGCGCTCGGCTTGATGCGGGAGCGGCGCCTCGGCCTGCTTGGGGCAGTCGCCTATTGGGGCTTTGACATCGCCGTGCTCGGCGTCTGCTTCCGGGCCTTCGGCAGCGTGGTGCCGGTCGCGGTGCTGATCATTGGCTACTTCCTCGGAACGCTGGGCAGTCTGCTTCCCCTGCCCGGAGGAATCGGCGGGGTGGAGGGCGGAATGATCGGAGCGTTCGTCGCCTTCGGGATATCGGCCGACAGCGCAGTCATCGGCGTGCTCGCGTACCGCGCATTGTCGTTCTGGCTCCCCACGCTGCCCGGGGTCGCCGGGTATATCGCCCTGCGGAACACGGTCAGACGGTGGCGTGCGGAGGATGATCTGGCCGGGGCTGCGCAACCTCAGTCACGCTGAGGGCGACTTGGCGGACAATGTCGTGGTCCACGACTGAGGAGCGCAAGCATGGAGTTCGACCTGTCGGACCGAGCGAAGGAGTTCCAGGAGGGCCTGCTGGCGTTCATGGACGAGCGCGTATATCCGGCCGAGCCGATCTGGGCCGAGCAGGTGCGCAGCGCGCAGACGCCGCACGTGCATGCTCCCGTCATCGAGGAACTCAAGGACGAGGCCAAACGGCGCGGGCTGTGGAACCTGTTCCTGCCCGACGAGGAACACGGGGCCGGGCTGTCAAATTGCGACTACGCGCCGCTGGCCGAGATCATGGGGCGCACGAAGATCGCTTCGGAGGCGTGTAACTGTGCCGCCCCGGACACCGGCAACATGGAGATCCTGCACCAGTTCGGCTCCGAGGAGCAGAAGCGGCGCTGGCTGATGCCGCTGCTCGAGGGCGAGATTCGCTCCGCCTTCGCCATGACCGAGCCGGATGTCGCCTCGGCCGATGCGACCAACATCGCCATGCGGATCGAGCGTCACGGAGATGAGTACGTGCTCAACGGGCGCAAGTGGTGGGCCACCAACGCTCTGCATCCGAATCTGCAGGTTCTCATCGTCATGGGCAAGACGGATCCCGATGCGGCCACCTACCAGCAGCAGTCGATGGTGCTGGTCCCGCGGGAGACTCCGGGACTCGAGGTCAAGCGCAGCCTCCCGGTGTTCGGCTACCACGACACCGAGGGTCACGGCGAGCTTGAGTTCACAGATGTCCGCGTGCCTGCGGAGAACATCCTCGCTGGGGAGGGGATGGGATTCCTGATCGCCCAGGCCCGCCTCGGTCCCGGCCGCATCCATCACTGCATGCGGGCCATCGGCGCCGCCGAGCGCGCGCTCGAGCTGATGTGCGAGCGCGCCGACGCGAGGGAGACGTTCGGCCGCCCGGTCTCGCACAACGCCAACATCCGCGACTGGATCGCGGAGTCACGGATCGAGCTGGAGATGGCGCGGCTGCTGGTGATGAAGACCGCCTGGCTGATGGATACCGTCGGCAACCAGCACGCTCGGATCGAGATCTCCGGGATCAAGTTCGCGGTCCCGAACATCTGCCTGAAGATCGTCGATCGCGCGATTCAGGTCCACGGTGGCGCCGGCGTCTCCGACGATTTCCCGCTCGCGGCGATGTATGCGGGCCTGCGCACGCTGCGCCTGGCCGACGGACCCGATGAGGTGCACAAGCTCTCGCT
>DATCPD010000116.1:0-2835 GCA_036564325.1 Solirubrobacteraceae bacterium
GACTGAGCCCCGCCACAGCGGGCCAGGATCCCGCCCCGGCCCCCTCGCCAGGCGAGGTCGAGCGCCTCCAGCTCCAGCGGAGCGGCTGATAGCGCCCGGACGGCCTCGGCCAGCCCGACTGGGTCCGAGCTGGCGCCGAGCGCGGTGGCGGTGGCGAGCGGGAGCGGATGCAGGCGGACGCTGACCGAGAGGATCAGCCCGAGCGTCCCGAACGAGCCCGTGAACAGCTTCGCCAGGTCGTATCCGGCGACGTTCTTGATCACCTTGCTGCCGGCGCGGGCAATCGTGCCATCGCTGAGCGCAACGGTGATCCCCAGGACGAGGTCCCGCGGGGCGCCGTAACGGTGGCGCAGGGGGCCCGAGTCGGCGGTGGCAATGACGCCACCCACGGTGGCCTCCTCGCCCGGATTGCCGAGCGGGGGGTCGATGGCCAGCATCTGGCCCTTGCCGGCCAGCTGCTCACGCAGCCGCGCGAACGGCACCCCGGCCTGCACCACGGCTGTCAGATCGCCGACGTTGTGCTCGACGACGCGATCGAGCGAGGTGGTGCACAGCTCCGTCTCGGCCCGCGGCTGAGCCGTTCCCCAGGCCAGCTTGGTGCCGGCGCCGCGGATCTGCACCGCACCGCCCGCCGCTGCGGCAGCGGCCAGCGCCGCTGCCGCATCCTCGAACGTATCGGGGGCGAACGTGCGCATGGCTAAAAGCGCTCCGCCACGCCGGCCCGCTCCAGCGGATGCTCCCGGTAGGGACCGGGGACCTCGCCGCACAGCCGCGGGGTCGGCATCAGCTTGCCGGGATTGGCGAGTCCGGCGGGGTCAAAGGCGCAGCGCAGACGCTGGAACGCCTCGAGGTCGGCCTCAGAGAACATCGACGGCATGTAGGCCTTCTTGTCCAGACCGACGCCGTGCTCGCCGGTGATCGAGCCCTCGGCATCGACACACGCCTTGACGATCAGCCCCGCCAGCTCCTCCGCCCGCTCGGGCTCGCCCTCACGGGCCGCGTCGTAACACACGAGTGGATGCAGGTTGCCGTCGCCGGCATGGAACACGTTCGCGACCTGCAGCTGGTACTCCTCGGCCAGCGCGTCGATCTGCCGCAGCACCTCCGCCAGGCGCGTCCGGGGGATCACGCCATCCTGGACGTAGTACGCGGGAGCGATCCGCCCCATTGCCGCGAACGCCGCCTTGCGCGCCTGCCAGATCTGGCTTCGCTCGGCCTCGCTCAGCGCCACGCGGACGTCCGCGGCGCCGGCGCGTGCGCACAGGCTCATGACGTGCTCGAAGCGGGCGTTGCACTCCTCCCGCGGACCGTCGAGCTCGACGAGCAGCGCCGCCCCGGCGTCAAGCCGGTAGCCAGCGTTCGTGGCCTCCTCGGCTGCGCGGATCGACAGGCGGTCCATCATCTCGATCGCTCCCGGGACGATTCCCGCGTTGACGATCGCGCTGACCGCGTCGCCGGCCGCGCCGGTGTCCTCGAAGAATGCCACGAGCGTGCGCACCGTCTCGGGGGACGGAAGCACCCGCAGCTCGACCCGCGTGGCCACGCCGAGCGTTCCCTCGGAGCCGACGAAGGCTCCGAGCAGATCGTAGCCCGGGGCGTCGCGCTCGAGCTCGACGACGGTCCCGTCGGTCAGGACCACCTGAAGCCCCGTGACGTAGTTGGTCGTGAAGCCGTACTTGAAGCAGTGCGCGCCGCCGGAGTTCTCGGCCACGTTGCCACCGATCGAGCACACGATCTGGCTGGACGGGTCAGGTGGGTAGAAGTGCGTGGGGGCGACCGCCCGTGACACGGCGAGGTTGGTCACGCCCGGCTCGGCCACCACCCGCGCGTTGTCGAGATCGACCTCCAGGATCCGGCGCATCCGCGCGAGCACGATCAGCACGCCTTCGGCCACCGGAATCGCACCGCCGGAGAGACCGGTGCCCGCCCCGCGAGCCACCCACGGAACGCCGGCCTCGCCGCAGGCCCTGACCACCTCGGCCACCGCGGCCGCGTCCCCGGGAAGGACCGCGGCGAGCGGCGTCTCCCGGTAGTGCGCCAGGCCGTCGGAGCGATAGGTGGCCAGCGCGTGCGGATGCGTGAGCACATGCTCGGTACCGCAGATTTCCCGCAACCTTCCCAGCACGTCGGCGCCGCTGCGGAACATACGGTCAGTATTCCCCAACTCGCCCCGGAGCGCACGCCCGGGTCAGGTCGTCAGGTGAGCTTGACGTGCACCGAGCGGCTATGCACGGTGCTGCTCGGACTGAGAAGCGGATCGTCTGCCGGATAGGTGTAGGCCAGCCGGACCGTGCCGCTGGAGCGGAGGTTGATCCGCGTGTCGAAGTATCCGTGCGGATCGGTGATCGTCTGTGACTTGACGGTGGAGAAGCCGCCGCCCGAATCAGGCTTGAACTGGATCGCCACGGTCTGGGTGTCCGCCGGGACGTCCATGCGGGCGGAGAACACCGGGCGGGCGCAGCCCCACACCTCGAGGCTGCCCCCCGAGCGCCCACTGGTGCGCGGCAGGTACAGCGGCAGCCGCCAAGCGTCGTAGGTGGGCTTCGCCCGATGCTTGTAGTCCAGCAGTCCGCTGGCGAATCCGCCGTAGTCGTTCGACAGCTTCGGGACCACCGGGTCGGCCAGGAGGTACTGCGAGAAGGACTTCATCCGCGGGTCGCGCCATGACATGTACTCGGCCTGGTTGAGGAATAGCCCCGCGGTCGTGGTCGAGATGATCGGCGTCTTCCTGGTCGGATGCTTCGGTGGGGAGGTGAGGTAGCCGTATTCGGTGTTGTAGATCGCGAACCGCTTGCCGGAGCCGTAGGCCCGCTGCACCCGGTCGAGGCTCCGCTC
>DATCPD010000157.1:0-30459 GCA_036564325.1 Solirubrobacteraceae bacterium
TGCTCCCTGGACGCCCCGGCTCGGCCTGGAAGGTGGACGGGCCGCTGCCCAAGCGCCGCGCGAGCTGACCGTCACCGCCCCGGCAGCAGCCGCATCTCTTCGGTCGACGCGAACCCCATCTCGTTCCCGGCCTCCGCCGTCCCGCTCTCGCGCGCCTCTTCGGCCACGGCCGACGCCACCGCCCCGACGACCTCACGGTTGAACACGGACGGGATGATGTAGTCCTCGCGGAGCTCGTCGGCCGAAACGATGTCGGCGATCGCCCGAGCCGCAGCGGTCTTCATCCGCTCGGTGATCTGCGTCGCGCGGACGTCCAAAGCACCACGAAACACTCCCGGGAACGCCAAAACGTTGTTGATCTGGTTCGGGTAGTCAGAGCGTCCGGTCGCCACCACCCGCGCGTACCGTGCCGCCTCCTCGGGCGAGACCTCCGGATCGGGGTTGGCCATCGCGAACACGATCGGGTCGGGGTTCATCGCGGCCAGGGCCGACGCCGGCATCACGCGCGCGCCAGACAGGCCGATGAACAGATCCGCTCCCTCGATCACCTCCGAAACGCCCCCGGCGCGCCGATCGAGATTGGTCAGCTGCGACAGCTCCCGCTTGACCGCTCCCATCGTCCCGTCCAGGCAGTCCTCGCGCGCCGACGAGAGCGCGCCCCGGGAATCACATCCGATGATGTGCTGCGCCCCGGCGGCGAGCAGGATCCGCGTCACCGCCACGCCGGCGGCGCCCATCCCGACGACCACGATGCGGATCTCCTCGAGCCTCTGCCCGGTCAGCCTCAGCGCGTTCAGCAGCGCCGCCAGCACGACGATCGCGGTCCCGTGCTGATCGTCGTGGAACACCGGGATATCCAGCGTGGCCTTCAAACGGTCCTCGATCTCGAAGCACCGCGGCGCCGAGATGTCCTCGAGGTTGATGCCTCCAAATCCGGGGGCGATGGCGGAAACGACCGACACGATCTCGTCGGGATCGCGAGTGTCCAGGCAGATCGGGAACGCGTCGACGCCGGCGAACTCCTTGAACAGCATCGCCTTGCCCTCCATCACCGGCATCGCCGCGCGCGGGCCGATGTCACCCAGCCCGAGGACCGCCGTCCCATCGGAGACCACGGCCACGGTGTTGCGCTTGATCGTGTACTGAAACGCCTTGTCCGGATCCTGGTTGATCGCGGCGCAGACGCGTGCGACTCCCGGGGTGTAGGCCATCGAGAGATCGTCGCGTGTCTTCAGCGGGCTCTTGTTCGTGATCTCGATCTTTCCGCCCACGTGGAGCAGAAAGGTTCGGTCGGTGGTGTCGAGCACGTGGGCGCCCGGCACTCCGTTGACCGCCTCGGTCAGGCGGGGCCAGTCGGCGGCGTCGCCCGTCTCGACGGTGATGTCGCGCACCGTGTGGTTGCCCTCGACCTGCACGAGGTCGACGGCCCCGATCGTGCCGCCCGCCTCGCCGATCGCGCTGGCCACCTTCCCGAGCATCCCGGGACGGTGGTCGATCTCGACTCTGAGGGTGAGGCTGTACTGAGCGCTGGGTGTGGTGGCCACTTCGCCAGATAGCCTGACATACAGCCCAGCCCCACGCACTACGCGCGATCGCCCGCACGGCAGCCGCACGGAGCACGACCCCGCAGACCAGCCAAGCCCATGCCCGATGAACTCTTCCTGATCGACGGAAACAGCCTCGCCTACCGGGCGTTCTTCGCGCTGCCGGAATCGATCGCCACCTCGACCGGAATGCCGACGAACGCGATCTTCGGGTTCGCCTCGATGCTGGTCAAGATCCTCACCGACTACGGGCCGAAGGCGACGGTGGTGGTCTGGGACGCCGGCGACACCGGTCGCAAGGCGGTCTACCCCGAGTACAAGGCGCAGCGCTCGTCGCGTCCGGACCTGCTCAAGGAGCAGTGGCCGCATCTGGCGCCGCTGGTCGATGCCTTCGGCTACCGCAACCTCGCGATCCCCGGGTTCGAGGCCGACGACGTCATCGCCTCGATCGTCGAGCGTGCCAAGCATCAGGAGCCGCCGGTCCCGGTGATGGTGGTGACCGGGGACCGGGACGCGTACCAGCTCGTCGACGATGGCGTCCGGATCATGACCACCTCGCGCGGGATCACCGACACCCGCGTGTATGACCGTGAGGGCGTCGTCGATCGCTACGGGATCCCGCCTGAGCTGGTTCCGGACTTCATCGGCCTGAAGGGCGACACCAGCGACAACATCCCCGGCGTTCCGGGGATCGGCGACAAGACGGCCTCCGACCTGTTGCAGCGCTTCGGCTCCCTGGAGAACGTGCTGGCCAGCGTCGACGAGATCAGCGGCGCCAAGCGCAAGCAAAATCTCCAGATGCACGCCGAGGACGCCCGCATCTCGAAGCAGCTCGCCACCGCCAAGCGGGACATCCCGCTCGATCTCGACGTGGCCGAGTTCGTCTCCGCGGAGCCGGACCGCTCGCGGCTGCGTGACGTGTTCCGGGAGTTTGAGCTCCGTGACCCGCTGCGCCGGCTGGAGGAGGCCCTCGGTTCCGCCGAGGCCGCCGCGCCCGCGCCGGTCGCCGAGAGCGCGATCACGGCCCACCTCAGGGAGACGACGCTCGCGGGGCTGAAGGGATTGCCGCACACCGAGACGGCGGTCGCCGTCCGCCCGCCCGACACTCCGGAGGATGCGCTGTTCGCGATCGATCAGGGCGTTCGCTTCGGCGTCTACGCCGACGGGGCCAAGGACGTGCTGGCCGGGACCGCTCCGACTTCGGAGGATCTCGTGCGAACGCTCGGCGCGCGCCCCGTGATCGCCCACGACGCCAAGGCCCTGGGCGAGGTTCCCGCGACGCTCGCCCACGACACCGAGATCGGCGCCTACCTGCTCGAGCCGGCGCGCCGGGCCTATCCGTTCCGCGAGCTGTGCGAGGAGCGCGGGCTGGCGGCCGACCCCGCGGTCACCGACGAGGCGGCGGCCGACGCGCTGCTGGTCCACGCGCTGGCCGCCTGGCAGCGCGAGCAGATCCGCAGCCGAGGCCTGACCGACCTGCTGAACGACGTCGAGCTGCCGCTGGTGCGGCTGCTGCGGAACATGGAGCTCGCGGGGCTGAAGCTGGACACCGAGCGACTGCGCGAGATCTCCACCCGTGTCAAGGCGGAGGCCGACGAGCTCGAGCGCGAGATCTACAGCCTGGCGGGAGAGGAGTTCACCCTCGGCTCGCCCAAGCAGCTCGAGGAGATCCTGTTCGGCAAGCTCGGCCTGTCCCGCAAGCGGCGCGGCAAGACCGGCTACTCGACCGACGCTCGCGTTCTGCAGGCCATCCGCGACGAGCACGAGGTGATTCCGAAGATCGAGCGCTGGCGGGAGCTGACCAAGCTGGCGCAGACCTACCTGGATGCCCTGCCGGCGCTGATCGCCGCCGACGGCCGTCTGCACACCACGTTCAACCAGACCGCGGCCACGACCGGACGGCTGTCCTCCAACAATCCGAACCTGCAGAACATTCCGATCCGCACTCCGCTCGGCCGCGAGATCCGCGCCTGTTTCATCGCCGAGCCCGGCAACCTGCTGGTCTCAGCCGACTATTCGCAGGTCGAATTGCGACTGCTGGCGCACATCGCCGGCGAGGACGTGCTCAAGGAGATTTTCCGTCGCGGCGAGGATGTCCACACCGCTACGGCCTGTCGCGTGTTCAACGTGACACCGGATCAGATCGATCCGGGGATGAGATCGAAAGCGAAGATGATCAACTACGGCATCGTCTACGGGCTGTCGGCCTACGGAATGGCGGACCGGCTCGACATCCCGCAGTCCGAGGCGGATGAGTTCATCCAGCGCTACCTCGAGGGTTTCCCGGCCGTGAAACGCTTCATCGAGGAGACGATCACGCAGGGGACCGAGCACGGGTACGTCTCGACCCTGTTCGGCCGCCGCCGTCAGGTGCCCGAGCTCCGGGCCCGGCGGTGGGAGATGCGCAAGCAGGGCGAGCGGTTCGCCGTGAACATGGTGATTCAGGGCACGGCCGCCGACATCATGAAGATGGCCATGGTGCGGGCCGAGCGGGGGCTGCGCGAGGCGGGCGTGAAGACCCAGCTGATCCTTCAGATCCACGACGAGCTGCTATTCGAGGGCCCGGCTGAGGAGGCCGAGCAGGTGAAGCGGATCGCCTGCGAGCAGATGGCCTCGGCCTTCGAGATGGATCCGCCGCTGGCCGTCGAGGCGGGCATCGGCACCGACTGGCTGAGCGCGAAGTGAGCCGCCTCGCGCGCATCGTCATCCTGGCGGCCCTGCTCGCGGTCGCCGTGAGCGTCCCCGCAACCGCGACCGCCGCCCCGCACGCCAAGACCTTCGGCGGGGTGATCGCCGACATTCCCACCGGCGGCCACCTCCACGGCCCGGCGCTGGCCCGGATCGCCGCCAACCTCCCGTATGGCGGCGGGCCGGTGCTCCATACCAATCGCACCCACGTGATCTTCTGGCAGCCGGCCGGGTCGGGCCTCGGCTACGACCCGGGATACCAGTCGCTCGTCACCAGGTTCCTGGCCAACGTCGCGGCCGATAGTCGCAAGCCGACCAACGTCTACGGGCTGAGCGGGCAATATCACGACAGCACCGGACCAGCGGCGTACGCGTCGACCTACGGCGGAGCGGTGACGGCCACCGATCCACTGCCGGCCAACGACTGCGCTGAGCCGCTGCCGCCCCCGCTCGGCACCGGGCCGGGCTGGAACGTGTGCCTGAGCGATGGACGACTGCTTCAAGAAATCGAACACGTGGTCGGCGTCGACCATCTGCCCGAGACCGCGGGTGACATCTACTTCCTCGTCATGCCGAACGGGATGGGCAGCTGTGAGGGCGTCGGGCCGCCCGGTTGCGCGCTGGGCGGCGAGCAGGACCCCGCCAGCTACTGCGGCTACCACTCAGCCAACAACGACCAGACTCTGCTCTACGCGGTGATTCCCTACAACGCGGTGGACGGACACTGCCAGTCGGGCAACCCCCGTCCGAACGCGAGCACCGCAGACCCGACCGTGTCCACGATCAGCCACGAGCACAGCGAGGTCGTGACCGATCCCCTCGGCGACGCCTGGATCGACGGGGCCGGGAACGAGAACGGCGACCTCTGCATCTCGAGCTACGGACCGGCCCTCGGTGGTTCGGCGGCGAGCGTGTTCAACCAGGTGATCCACGGCGGCCACTACTACCTCCAGAGCGAGTACAGCAACGAGGACCATTCATGCCAGCCCCGTGACGAGGCGGATCCCGTCGCGTTCAATCCTCCGAAGCACGTGACCGTCGGCCGCGCGTTCCGGGTCAGCGGCCGGGCGATCGATCCGGACGGCTCGATCGCCCGTTACGACTGGTACTTCGGTCAGGGACACCCCGGCCGTCGCCGGACCGTGACCCATACGTACACGCGGGCGGGCACCTACCAGATCCTGCTGCGCTCCACCGACAGCGCCGGCAACTGGTCGTTCGTGGCCGCGCCGGTCAAGGTGGTCAGGGCTCCGGCCAAGCCACGACGCCGGCACTGAGCCTAAGCGGCCGTCAGCGCCGCGAGCGCGGGAGCGGCTGACCCGACGAAATCCGGGTGTGCGATGTCCAGGTAATGGCCGAAGGACCAGTCGAGGAAGCGCTTGGCCTGCATCGCGCGCAGGCCGCCGGCGAGCACGCGTGGCGCGACGCGGGGGACGAGCCGCTGAATCCGCAACAGCCAGCGGAAGTGGAACGCGTGCGAGGCGGAGAACGCGTGATAGCGCGCGAGGGCCTGTGAGCGGGTCTGGTCTCCTGACACCACGGCGCGCAGCTCCCGGCCGCACGCAATCCCGAAGTACAGCGCCGTGCGGATGCCCTCGGCGGTGAGCGGCAGGCAGTGGCCGGCGGAGTCGCCGACGAAGAACACGCCGTCCTCGGTCCCGTCGCGCAGGGCGTGGGGAATCCAGTTGCCCTGATAGCGGACCGTGTCCGCGCCGAGATCCTCGGCCAGGTGCACCGTCGGCTCGCGCACGTGAAAGCGGGGATCGAACGAGCCGACGCCGATCCGCAGCTCGCCCTCGGCGGGAAACGACCAGCCGTACCCTGCCGGCACGTAGGAGCGATCGATCCACACCTCGAGGTCGCGCCCGGAACCGAACGGGTGCACCTCGAGGCCCCGGGAAAGCAGTGCGTCGGGAGGCTGGATGTTCGAGCCTGGCGCCAGCACCCGGGGCCAGCCGAGCGCGTCGACGACCAGGCCGGCGCGGATCTCCCCGCGGTCGGTCTGCACCACCGACCCCGAGCGCCCCGAGACCTTCGCGGTCTCGAACGAGAACGAGCCCTGGTCGGCCAGCAGCCCGCACAGGGTGCGGTAGTCGAAGGTCGAGAACGTGAACGGAAGGTCGTAGCGCACCGTCGTGTGCGGGGTGTGGATCACGAGCTCCCCGAACGTCTGCGCCGTCGACTCGGTCAGTCCCATCGCCTCGAGCCAGCCCGTCGGGATTCCGCACGCCGACGTCTGCCGTTCGCCGATCTCGTAGCGGTCGATGACCATCACGTCCGCGCCACTGCCCGCGAGCTCGCGCGCGACCGCGAGCCCGGCAAACGAAGCCCCGCAGATCAGGACGTCGCAGTCGCGATCGAGCGGCGTGCGCTCCTCGCCTCGTTTGGTCGCGCGTTGGGGCATCGGCCGCTGATGATACGGAGCCACCACACGAGCGCAGGATGGCTATCCTCCGTCGGAATGTCCTCGACAACCACTTTGACGCCACCCGCCGATCAGAGCAACGCGAAGGTCGTAGAAGGTTCAAACGGCCTGCTGCTCGAGATCGACGGCCAGATCGTCCCAAATTACGACGCCACCCTGCATCCGTTCTCGGAAGGGGATGTCGTCACCGGCCACGTCGTCCGGATTGACAACGACGAGGTACTGGTCGACATCGGCTACAAGTCCGAGGGAGTCATCCCCTCCAGCGAGCTGTCGATCCGCAAGTCGGTCGACCCCGGCGACGAGGTCTCGCTCGGCGAGGAGGTCGACGCCCTCGTCCTCACCAAGGAGGACCAGGACGGCCGGCTGATCCTGTCCAAGAAGCGGGCCCGCTTCGAGAAGGCCTGGCGCCGGATCGAGGCCGCCGCCGAGTCCGGCGAGCCGGTGATCGGGTCCGTGATCGAGGTCGTCAAGGGCGGCCTGATCATCGACCTCGGGGTGCGTGGCTTCCTGCCCGCCTCGCTGGTCGACATCCGTCGCGTGCCGAACCTCGATGAGTACATGGGCCAAGAGATCGAGTGCAAGGTGATCGAGCTCAACCGCTCTCGCAACAACGTCGTCCTGTCTCGTCGCGCGGTGCTCGAGGAGCAGCGCAAGGAGGACCGCGAGCGGATCCTCGACCGGCTCCAGCCCGGCCAGGTGGTCGAGGGCAAGATCTCGAACATCGTCGACTTCGGAGCGTTCGTCGACCTCGACGGCATCGACGGGCTGATCCACATCTCCGAGCTGTCGTGGTCGCACGTCAACCACCCGAGTGAGATCCTCAGCATCGGCGACACCGTCAGCGTCAAGGTGCTCGACATCGACCGTGATCGCCAGCGCATCTCGCTGGGCCTCAAGCAGACCCAGGAAGATCCGTGGCAGCGCGTCGTCGACACGTACAACATCGGCGACGAGCTCGAGGGCACGGTCACCAAGGTGGTCACCTTCGGCGCGTTCGTGGAGATCCTCGATGGCGTCGAGGGGCTCGTGCACATTTCCGAGCTCGCGCAGCACCATGTCGAGAATCCACGCGAGATCATTCAGCCCGGCG
This sequence comes from Solirubrobacteraceae bacterium, assembly GCA_036564325.1. Taxonomy (GTDB): domain Bacteria; phylum Actinomycetota; class Thermoleophilia; order Solirubrobacterales; family Solirubrobacteraceae; genus Palsa-465. The sequence goes on from DATCPD010000157.1 coordinate 7,751, forward strand.
ATCCGGTACGGGTGAAGATCCTTGAGATCGACTCCGAGCGCCGGCGGCTTTCCCTGTCGATCAAGCGGGTCGAGGGACAGGTCCTGCCGGTGCGGCCGATCGTGCCGCCCACGGAGGGTGACGCCGGCGATCTCGACGACATGCCGGAGCTCGGCCTCTCGGAGGACGTCTTTCTTGATTCGGCTCCCGCCGGCCCGGCCGTAGCGGAGACCGCGGAGGACGAGGCGCCGGCCGGGTCCGCGGAGCCGAGCGAGGAGGCTCAGGCGCCAGAGTCTGCGGAGCCGACCGAAGAGCCGCAGGCAGTCGCCGCCGAGGAGCCGCAGGCGGCCCCCTCCGAGGAGCCGCAAGCGGCCGCTGCCGAGGAGCCCCAGGCGGCCCCCGCCGACGAAGCCGCTGAGGGTGGGGCGGCCGAGTCCCAGCCGGCCGAGAGCGAGCCCGAGCCCGCTCCGGAGACCGAAACGCCCGAGGACCAGCGGGTCTGACGCCTCCGTTCGTCGGGCTGACCGGCGGGATCGGCGCCGGGAAATCCACGGCCCTGACCGCGCTCGAGCGGCTCGGAGCCGCGGTGCTGTCAACCGACAGCGTCGTACATGAGCTGTACGACAGCGCCGAGGTACGAGCTGCGGTGACAGACCGGTTCGGCGCCGAGGTGGCCCCGGACGGAGTCGTGGATCGCGCTGCCGTGGCCCGGGCGGCGTTCGCCACCGCCGAGGACCGCCACTGGCTGGAGGGCCTGCTGTGGCCCCGAGTGGGGGCGCGGATGGTGCAGTGGCGTAGGGATCGAGAGGCGCAGACCCCGCCGCCGCGGGCGATCGTGGTCGAGGTGCCGCTGCTGTTCGAGTCCGGCATGGCCGGTGCCTTCGACGCGACCATCTCCGTCAACGCGCCGGAGGAGCTGCGCGCCGAGCGCGCGGCCTCGCGCGGGCACCAGGCGGTCGACGAGCGCACGTCCCGGCAGCTCACGCAGCAGGAAAAAGCGGAGCGTGCGACCTATGTCGTCGAGAACGACGGGGGGATCGAAGAACTGGAGCTTAAGCTGTCAGCCGTTCTTGACATGCTGCAATCGTGAGCCCGTCAACCGCAACCATGGCCCGTCGCCGAGAGGCGGCACGGCGACGCACGGCCGTCCGCAGGCGCCGCGGGATGCTGGCCAGCCTGGTCGTCGGGGTCGGGCTGGCCGCGGTGGTGCTGGCGTTGCCGCTGTTCCAAAAGGCGGTGACGGAGCTGACGCTGCCGCTGGCCCACGACGACATCATCCGCCAGCAGGCCGCCGACAAGCACCTCGACCCGGCGCTCGTCGCAGCGGTGATCTACGCCGAGACCAAGTTCGATCCGCGCACCTCCCCCGCCGGAGCGGAGGGGCTGATGCAGATCCTCCCGCAGACGGCGGAGTTCCTGGCCCGGCGCTCCGGCGCCACGAGCTTCACCACCGCCGACCTCGGCACCCCGCAGGTGAACATCGCCTACGGGAGTTACTACCTGCGGTACCTGCTCGATCAGTACGGGGGCAACACCGTGCTCGGGCTGGCGGCCTACAACGGCGGCGAGGCCAACGTCAACCACTGGCTCGCTGAGGCACGTGCGGACCATCGCCGCTTCACCGTCGCCGACATCCAGTTTCCGGAGACCAGGGCCTACGTGCGGAAGGTCCTGCAGGCCCAGAAGGACTACCGCAGCACCTACGCCTCGCGGCTCGGATACTGAGTGGCTTAGTACATCCGTCGCGGCCGGCCGGCCCCCTCGGCGGCGGCGATCACGCGGGCCACGGCCGGCGCCTCGTCCTCCAGCAGGTTCGAGGTCGTGATCCTCAGCCCCGGCGGGGTCTCGACGCGGAAGCGCTCTCCGGCCAAAACGATCCATCCGGCCTCATACAGCGCTCGGATCACCGGAGCCTCCTCCCGTACCGGAACCCACACGTTCAGGCCGGACCGCCCGTGTGCGGTGAGGCCGTGTTCGGCCAGCGCCTCGACCAGCGCCCGGCGCCGCGCCGTGTAGACGTCCCTCGCCCGCGTCGTGGTCGCGTCGAAGGCCGGGTCCCGCAGCAGTTCGACGACCGTCGCCTGCAGAACGTGGCTGACCCAGCGCGGACCCAGGGCCTGGCGACCCTCGATCCGGGCGACGGTCAGCTCATCGCCCGCCATCAGCGCCAGGCGAAGATCGGGATGCAGGACCTTTGAAACCGATCGGATCACGGCCCAGCGCCGCCGGTCGGGCGAGGTCAGGGTGGTTGCAGTCGCCCCGGACACCGCGCCGGCGTGGTCATCCTCGACGACCAGCAGGTCGGGGTACGGTTCGAGCTCGTGGCGCAGGGCCGAGGACCGCTCGGCGTCCATTGCGGCGCCGAACGGGTTCTGGGCCCGTGGGACGATGACCAGTGCCTGCGCGCCCTGGCCCAGGGCGGACCGGAGCCGCTCCGGGACCAGACCGGATTCGTCGACCTCAACGGGGACCGCCACCAGCCCGAGCGCCAGCAGCAGGTCACGGATAGAGGTGTAGGCGGGATCCTCGATGATCACGCGATCACCGGGACGCAGGTGCGCTTGGAGGACACGCTCGAGGCCGTCGAACGCTCCGGAGACCACGGCCAGCGCCTCCGCCGAGATGCCGTCTGCCGCGAACGCGGCCGCCGCCAGCTCCAGCAGCTCCGGATTGCCGGCCTCGAGTCCCGTCAGTCTCAGCGCGTGCTCGACGTCGACCCGGCCGAGCGCGGCCCCGATATTGGGGAGCAGGGCGGGATCGGGCAGGCCGATCGCGAGGTCGCGCAGCCCTGAGGACGGCTGCTCGGCATAGTCGGGTTGCCGTGCTGGCTCGAGGGCCCGCAGCGGCGGACGAGGGGCGACCCGGGTGCCGCGGCGCCCCTCGGCGACGATCAGGCCCCGCTGACGCAGGATGCGGTACGCGGCGTTGACGGTCGCCGGACTCGTGCCGAGCGCGGTGGCCAAGGCGCGGACGGTGGGGAGTAGGTCTCCGCTGTCCAGGAGGCCCTCGCGGATCGCCGCCTCGGCGCTGCCGGCGATCTCCCTCGCGGTCGATCCGTGGATTTGATATTGTTCTAGATCAAGCATGATTTTGTACTATAACGAAATTCAGGCCGGTTGATGGCCACCACGCGAGTCCGCCCTGTTGCCGCGCGCACCAGGGTCCGCCGGCGAGCCGGACGGGGACAGTACGCCCGCGAGCAGATCGAGCAGATCCTTGACGCGGGCCTGGTCGGCCACCTGGCGTTCGTCGCCGACGGTCAGCCGTACGCGATCCCGATGCTCTACGCCCGCATCGACGATCAGCTCTACCTCCACGGGTCTCCGCTCAGCCGGCTCCTGAAGCGCACGGTCAGCGGCACCGAGCTGTGCTTCACCGTGACCTTGCTCGACGGCCTGGTGCTGGCTCGCTCGGCGTTCCATCACTCACTCAACTACCGCTCGGCGGTCGTGCTGGGGGAGGCCCGCGCCGTGCGCGAGCGCAAGGAGAAGCTGGCCTCGCTCGAGGCTCTGGTCGAGCACGTGATGCCGGGTCGGTCAGCTGACGCGCGGGGGCCCGACGAGCAGGAGCTGAAGGCGACCGAGGTGGTTGCGCTGCGACTTGACGAGGCGTCCGCCAAGGTTCGCACCGGTCCTCCGGTCGACGCCCCCGAGGACTATGCCCTCCCGGTCTGGGCGGGAGAGATCCCGCTTCACCTTGCCGCCGGGGACCCGCTGCCCGATGACCGCTGCACCGCCCCCCTGCCCGAGTACCTCCGCGGTGAGCATCGTGGCGATGCCTGACATCACGCTGCGTTACGGATTCCCGGACGATGCCGAGGCGATAGCGCGGCTGTCGACGCTTGACAGCTCCGAGGTCCCGCGGCAGCCGATCCTGCTCGCCGAGGTGGCGGGGGAGCTCCGCGCGGCGATCTCGCTGGCCGACGGCCGGGTCGTCGCGGATCCGTTCCATCCCACGGTGATGCTCGTGGATCTGCTGCGAACGCGGGCGGAGCAGCTGCAGCGAGTCGATCCCCCGCGTGAGGGGGCGCGGTCCCGGCGGTGGGGGAGGCTCAGGCTGCCGGCCTGGCGCTGAGGCGAGCCAGGTTCGCCGGCCGTGGCGCCTCCGCGGATCCGTCCGTGGTGCCCGCTACGCTCGAAGGTCCTGAAATGCCGAAGTTCGAGTTAGACGCCGCCTACAGTCCAGCCGCCGATCAGCCGGCGGCGATCACCTCCCTGGCCGAGGGAATCGAGGCCGGCGAGCGGTATCTGACGCTGCTCGGCGCGACCGGCACGGGCAAGACGATGACGATGGCCGCGACGATCGAGGCCGTGCAGAAGCCGGCGCTGATCATCGCCCACAACAAGACCCTCGCCGCGCAGCTGTGCAACGAGTTTCGGAGCTACTTCCCGCGCAACGCGGTGGAGTACTTCGTCTCCTACTACGACTACTACCAGCCCGAGGCGTACGTCCCGAGCCGGGACCTGTACATCGAGAAGGACTCGGCGATCAACCAGGAGATCGACCGGCTGCGCCACTCTGCGACGGCGGCGCTGTTCGCGCGGCGGGACGTCCTGATCGTGGCCAGCGTGTCCTGCATCTATGGCCTGGGCTCGCCGCAGACCTACGACGAGAACCTGCAGACGCTGCGCAAGGGGGAATTCGTCGACCGCGACAAGCTGCTGCGCAAGCTGGTCTCGATTCAGTACAACCGCAACGACGTCGCCCTGGCGCGGGGCACCTTCCGCGTCCGCGGCGACACCCTGGAGATCTTCCCCGCCTACGCGGAGACGGCGTTCAGGATCGTCCTGTTCGGCGACGAGGTCGAGCACCTGCAGCATTTCGATCCCGTCACCGGGGAGGTGATCGAGGATGACCTCGAGCACGTCGGCATCTGGCCGGCCAGTCACTACAACGTCCGGGAGGGGATGATCGACGACGCGGTGGCCGAGATCGGACGGGAGCTGAACGCCCGCTGCACCGAGCTCGAGGCCGAGGGCAAGCTGCTCGAGTCCCATCGGCTGCGCCAGCGCACCCAGTACGACATGGAGATGCTGCGGGAGATGGGATTCTGCTCGGGCATCGAGAACTACTCGCGGATCCTCGACGGCCGCAACCCCGGCGACCGGCCGTACTGCCTGCTCGATTATTTCCCACAGGACTTCATCTGCTTCGTCGACGAGTCCCACCAGACGATCCCCCAGATCGGAGGCATGCACGAGGGGGACCGCTCGCGCAAGCAGACGCTCGTGGAGTACGGATTCCGGCTGCCCAGCGCGCTCGACAACCGCCCCCAGACCTTCCAGGAGTTCCTCTCGATCACGCCACAGCTCGTGTTCGTCTCCGCCACGCCCGGCCAGTACGAGCGAACCAATTCGGGACGGATCGTCGAGCAGATCGTGCGCCCGACCGGGATCGTCGACCCCGACGTCCAGGTGCGCGAGACGCGCAACCAGATCGACGACCTGATGAACGAGATCCGGACCGTGGTCGACCGCAACGAGCGGACGCTGGTCACGACGCTGACCAAGAAGATGGCCGAGGACCTGACCGACTACCTGCTCGAGATGGGCTTCCGCGTGCGCTACCTGCACTCAGAGGTCGACACGCTGGAGCGGATCCAGATCATCCGGGAGCTGCGGCTGGGAGATTTCGACGTGCTGGTCGGCGTCAACCTCCTGCGGGAGGGCCTTGACCTGCCCGAGGTATCGCTGGTGGCGATCCTCGACGCCGACAAGGAGGGCTTCCTCCGCGGCGAGACCTCGCTGATCCAGACGATCGGGCGGGCCGCGCGGAACATCGAGGGCAAGGTCCTGATGTACGCCGACAAGGAGACGGCGGCGATGCGCGCCGCGATCGGCGAGACCGACCGCCGCCGCGAGATCCAGCGCGCGTACAACGAGGAGCACGGCATCACCCCCGAGACGATCGTCAAGGGCATTTCCGACATCGCCGAGTTCCTCCAGTCGGACTCCAAGGTGCCCCGGTTGCGGCGCCGGCGCCAGCGCGCGGCCAACTCGGTGCCCCCGGCCGAGCTCGAGAAGACGATCGTCGAGCTCGAGGAGGAGATGCTCGTCGCGGCCGAGGAGTTGCGATTCGAATATGCAGCCAAGCTGCGGGATGAGATCCGGGATCTCAAGCGGGAGCTCGACGTGGCCATAGCCGACGGTCGCGCCGGGGTTCGCTGAGCGTCCTGTGTACCGTCCGGCAAATTAGGGCACACGTATCGCGGGTCCGGATGACCGCCGAGGCGGCGTCCTCGATGCTCGACGTGGCTGGGCCACGCCTTCGCATCTGCGTCCTTGCCCGACGGCCTCCGGACCTCGCGCTCCGCGCACCCCAAATACCGGACGGCACACCAGCGCGATACCCTGCGGACTTCTCCCAGAGATTTGAACACGAGAGGTTGGTTCGCCGTGGCCCTCGAACGACAGACCATCGAGAAGAAGGACTTTCCCATCGGGCGCCGGGGGTATGACCCTGAGGCGGTCGATACCCACCTGCAGTCGCTGGCCGATGAGATCGAGGAGCTCAAGCGCAGTGCGCGACGGCGCACCGAAACGCTCGCGTCGTCCGCCAGCGAGCAGGTGCGGTCGATCGTCGAGGCGGCGGAGACCAGCGCGGCGGACATCCAGCGCCAGGCCGAGGACGAGGCGCGTGAGATCCGCGCCGAGGCCAGCGAGGAGGCCCGGATCGCCCGCGAGCAGGCCACCGGCCAGGCCCGGGAATACGTGGGGAAGGTGTCCGAGTCGACCGCGGTGATGATGCAGCGACTCGACGCAATGGAGAGCGAGCTCGGGGCGCTGGTCGAATCGCTGCGCACCGGGGCCAACCGCCTGAACGCCGATCTGCAGCTGCTCGAGGGAAACCTGAGTGAAGTCAGCGACTCGGTCGCACCGCGGCCCCGCTTCGAGCCGGAGCCGATGGCTCCGTCCGCCCCGATCGCGCTTTCGGCGATCGAATCCGCGGTCGTGATCGAGGCCGAGCTGGTCGAAGTGCCGGGGGAGCCCGAGTTCGAGGACGAGGCCTACGAGGAGCCGGCGCTCGAGCCGGCTGCGTCCGAAGCCGTCCCGGGCGGCGAGGACAGCGAGGGCGCCCGCCTGATCGCGCTGAACATGGCGCTCAACGGCACCCCGCGCGAGGAGACCGACCGGTACCTGGCCGAGAACTTCGAGCTGAGCAATCGCGATCTGCTGCTCGACGAGGTTTACGCGAGCGTCGAGGGGTAGCGTCGTACCCGAACGTCTGTTCGGTCCACTAGACTGATTATGTGGACCAACTCGTCGTCTCAGGAGCCCGCGAGCACAACCTGAAGGACATCACCGTCGCCATCCCGCGGGGGTCGCTGACGGTGATCACGGGCCTTTCGGGATCCGGCAAGTCCTCGCTCGCGTTCGACACGATCTACGCCGAGGGCCAGCGGCGCTACGTCGAGTCGCTGTCGGCGTATGCCCGTCAGTTCCTGGGCCAGATGGACAAGCCGGACGTCGATTCGATCGAGGGTCTGTCTCCGGCGATCTCGATCGATCAAAAGACGACCTCGCGCAATCCCCGTTCGACGGTCGGCACCGTCACCGAGATCTACGACTACCTGCGCCTGCTGTGGGCGCGGATCGGTCATCCCCACTGCCACGTCTGCGGACGGCCGATCAGCGGCCAGTCGGCCGAGCAGATCATCGACCAGGTGATGGAGCTGCCGGAGGCAACGCGATTCATGGTCCTGGCGCCGATCGTGCGGGGGCGCAAGGGCGAATACGGCAAGCAGCTGGAGGAGCTCCGGGCGGAGGGCTTCAGCCGGGTCAAGGTCGACGGTGAGCTGCGCCGCCTGGACGAGTCGATCGTGCTCGACAAGAAGTACAAGCACGACATCGCGGTCGTGGTCGACCGGCTGGTGATGAAGGGCGAGCTGCGCAAGCGGCTGGCCGACTCGATCGAGACCGCGGTGGCGCTCGCCGACGGCCTGGTCGAGATCGAGCTGGTGGATTCCGACGAGGTCCAGACCTACTCCGAGAAGTTCGCCTGTCCGGTGCACGGTCCGAGCCTGGTCGAGCTCGAGCCGAGGATCTTCTCCTTCAACTCTCCTCACGGAGCCTGCCAGCGCTGCACGGGTCTCGGGTCCCAGATGGAGATCGATCCAGAGCTCGTGGTTCCGGATCCGACGCTCTCGATCGGTGAGGGGGCGATCGCCCCGTGGGCGGTCAGCGCCTCCGACTACTACGACCAGCTCGCCCAGGCGATCGCCGAGCGTTACCAGGTCGACCTGGAGACGCCCTGGCAGGACCTCTCGGCGGAGCAGCGTGACTTCTTCCTCCACGGCACCAACGGCGCCCGGGTCCAGGTGTCATACCGCAACCGCTTCGGCCGCCGCCGTTCGTATGCGACGCAGTTCGAAGGCATCGTGCCGAACCTGGAGCGGCGCTACCGGGAGACCGAGTCGGACTTCTCCCGCGAGAAGATCGAGGAGTACATGACGCTGCGCCCCTGTCCCGACTGCAAGGGTGCACGGTTGCGCCCGGAGTCGCGGGCCGTGCTCGTGGGCGGCAGCCCGATCCACGAGTTCACGGCGCTGTCGGCCCGGCGCGCGCTCACCTGGATCCGGGAGCTCGAGCTCGGAGAGCAGGAGCGCCGGATTGCGCGGCTCGTGCTCAGAGAGATCGAGGAGCGACTGCTGTTCCTGGAGAACGTGGGCGTCGGGTACCTGTCGATGGAGCGGGCGGCCGCCACGCTGTCGGGCGGCGAGGCCCAGCGGATTCGTCTGGCCACCCAGATCGGATCCTCGCTCGTCGGCGTTCTCTACATCCTGGATGAGCCGTCGATCGGCCTGCACCAGCGTGACAACGAGAAGCTGATCGCCACGCTCGAGCGTCTGCGGGCCCTCGGCAACACGGTCCTCGTGGTCGAGCATGACGAGGGGACGATGCGGGCGGCTGACCATCTGGTGGACATGGGCCCCGGGGCCGGGGAGCACGGGGGGCACGTCGTCGCCCAGGGAACCCCGGCTGAGGTCGAGGCGGTTCCGGAGTCGCTGACCGGCCAGTTCCTCGCCGGCACACGGACGATCGAGACGCCCAAGCGGCGGCGCAGGCCGGCCGGTTACATCGGCATCGAGGGAGCCTCACAGCACAACCTGAAGGGGATCGACGTGAAGATTCCCCTCGGCGTCATGTGCTGTGTCACCGGCGTGTCCGGGTCTGGCAAGTCGACGCTCGTCAACGAGGTGCTGTTGAAGGCGGTCTCCAATCGGCTGCACCGCAGCAAGCAGCGCGCCGGAGTGCACCGGCGGATCACCGGCCTCGAGCAGCTGGACAAGATCATCTCGGTCGACCAATCGCCGATCGGCCGCACCCCACGGTCGAACCCGGCGACCTACATCGGCCTGTTCGACCAGATCCGCGACCTGTTCTCGAAGACCCAGGAGGCCCGAGCGCGCGGCTACAAGCCGGGCCGGTTCTCGTTCAATGTCAAGGGCGGGCGCTGCGAGGTGTGCCGGGGTGACGGCCAGATCAAGATCGAGATGCACTTCCTCCCGGATGTGTACGTGCCGTGCGAGCAGTGCCACGGCAAGCGGTACAACAAGGAGACACTCGAGGTCCGATTCAAGGGCAAGACGATCGCCGACGTGCTCGAGATGCCGATCGAGGAAGCACTTGAGTTCTTCGCCCACATCCCCAAGATCCGGCGGCGGGTCGAGGCGCTCAACGACGTAGGGCTTGGCTACATGCGGCTCGGACAGCCGGCCACGACGCTGTCCGGCGGTGAGGCGCAGCGGGTCAAGTTGGCGGCCGAGCTGTCCAAGGTCGCGACCGGCAGGACGCTGTACATCCTTGATGAGCCAACGACCGGCCTTCACTTTGCCGACATCCAGCGCCTGCTGGAGGTGCTCAACCGGCTCGTTGTGGCCGGCAACACGATCGTGGTGATCGAGCACAACCTCGATGTGATCAAGGTGGCCGACCGGGTCATCGATCTCGGGCCCGAGGGCGGGGATGAGGGCGGCCGGGTCATAGCCACGGGGACGCCCGAGCAGGTGGCCAGGGTGGCCGATTCCCATACCGGCCAGTTCCTCGCGCCGAAGCTTCCGGCGGCCAAGGCCAAGGCCAGCGGCAACGGCAAGGACGACGGGGCGCCCGCGCGGCGACGCCCCTCGCGCCGGACCGCGGCGGCCGGTGCCGCGCGCTGACTCCCGGCATGGCAGATCGTCCGACGGCTACTGAGCTTAAGCTCTGGGCACAGAAATGGCGCTGGTACGAGCAGAATTCGCTGCCGTGGAACCGTGCCCGGATCCATTGGGAGCTGATGCGTCGCGGGGCCTTCGTCCGCTGGCCGCTCCACGGCAACGTGCTCGAGGCGCTGCGCGAAGGGCGCCTGCAGGTCGGCGAGCAGACGCTGTTCGAACCGGGCGTGTGGATCACGGCCCCGGGCGCGGCGCGGGTGCGGATCGGCAGCGGGACGTTCCTCAATCAGGGCGTGATGGTCACCTCGCTCGCGCTCGTCGAGATCGGCGACCACTGCATGTTCGCCAACGGCTGCTTCATCAGCGATGCCGCCCACCGCTTCGATGATCCAGACCAGCCGGTGCCGTGGCAGGGGTTCAGGAGCAAGGGACCGACGCGGATCGGCGACAACGTCTGGTGCGGCGCCCACGTGGTGATCACCAGCGGCGTCACGATCGGCGAGCGATCGGTGATCGGCGCCAACTCCGTCGTGACCAGGGACATTCCGCCGTTCTCGATCGCGGCGGGTTCCCCGGCCAAGGTGCTGCGGAAGATCGAGTACGCCTAGGCGCTGCGGCCGGTCGGGTAGAGGTACCTAGGCGGCGTCGCGCTCGCGCCAGCGCGCCAGCGCGCCGAAGCCGACCGCCGCGGCCAGGTTGAACGCCCCCGCCAGACGCAGGCCGAGCTTGGCCCCCGGACGGGAGACCGCCGGCGAGCGGGCCCAGACCACGTCGGTGGCCACCTCGGTGCCCCGCAGCCAGGCCAGGGCCCACCAGTCCTCGGGTCGATCACGGACCGCGGCCGCCGCGTGCGCAGCCGCGAAGGTCAGCCAGATCGGTCCGCAGCGCTGGAACAGGTGGCGGGCGTCCCTCGATGGAGAGTCGTGCCCGAGCACCCGCAGGGTGCCCGCCGGTGCCAGCAGCGCCCCCGAACCCAGCGCCAGATCGAACCCGATCATCACCCGGTTGACCCGGATCAGATTCGCCGCCAGCGACGCGTTCACCAGCGCCCCAGGTCCAGGCTCATCCGTGTGCCACCGCGGGGTTCGTCCCCAACCCCGGCCGAGTGAGGGGCATTCCGATCGACAGAACTCGCGCGGACAAAACCACGATCACATCCACAATCCCACGTTCGCAGCGCGAGTTCTGATCGGTCCGGAACGCCCATCACGAGTTCTTAATCACGATGCCCTCGAGGATGTTGGCGACATGCTCGGTGGCGTCGATCGCTGCCTCCAGCCGCTCGAACAGGTCCTTCCAACGGATCACCACCATCGGGTCGATCCCCCCGTCGAACAGCGAGGCGACGGCCTCACGGGTGATCCGGTCGCCCTCGTTCTCGAGCCGGTTGATCTCGACCGTGTAATGCGAGATGTCCCGGAAGCCGCGCAGCCGCGGCACCGCCTCGGCGATCTGCCGGCAAGCGGCGCGGAGCACATGGGCGAGCTTGATCGCCTGATCCATCGGGGCCTCGATCTTGTACAGGCCGAGGTAATCGGCGACCTCTTCCACGTAGTCGACGATGTCATCCAGCGCCGAGGCCAGGGCGAGGATGTCCTCGCGGTCGATCGGAGTGACGAAGGTGTGGTTGAGCCGATGGATGATGTCGTGGGTGATCCGGTCGCCCTCGTGCTCACAGTCGAGGATCTCCCGCGCCAGATCCTTGCTGTCCGGGAAGTTGGACAGCAGCCGGTCCAGCAGGTCCGCGGCCTGGAGGACGTTCGCCCCCGCCTCTTCGAACAGCTCGAAGTAAATCCGGTCCCGAGGGGCGAATACGTGCGCGAGGCGCGGCATCCAGCCGCATGCTAGTGGTCAGCCGACCGCCAGCCCCTCGCGGAAACGCTCGAGCTCGTCCTCATCGATCGAGTAGACGTGCTCCGGGCCGGGAAACACGCCGCTGCGCACCTCGGCGGCGTATTGGGCCACCCCGGCGACCATCTGCGCCTTGACCTCGGCGTAGCGCTTGGCGAACCGCGGCGCGTGGCCGTCGTAGATGCCGAGCAGGTCGTGGAAGACCAGCACCTGGCCGTCGGTCTCCGCTCCCGCGCCGATCCCGATCACGGGGATCTCCAGCCGTTCCATCACCGCGCTGGCGACGGCGGCCGGGATCGCCTCGAACACGATCGAGAAACAGCCCGCCTCCTGTAGCGCGACAGCGTCCCGGGCGACGTCGAGCGCCCGCTGCGCCGTCCTGCCCTGGGCGCGGTAGCCACCGAGCGCGGTCGCCGTCTGAGGCGTGAGTCCGACGTGACCCATGACCGGGATGCCCGCGTCGACGATTGCGCGGGCGCGCTGGACGCTGGTGCCGCCGCGCTCCAGCTTCACCGCGTCACATCCGGCCTCCTTGATGAACCGTTGGGCGGTCGCGATCGCCTGCTCGTCCGAGCCCTCGTAGGAGCCGAACGGCAGGTCGCCGACCAGCAGCGGGCTCCGCAGACCCCGGCGCACGGCCGAGGCCAGCATCAGCATCTCGTCGGTGGACACGGGCACCGTCGACGGATAGCCGAGGACGGTCATCGCGCCGGAGTCGCCGACCAGCACGACGTCGACGCCCGCCGCCTCCGCGACCTGCGCCGACGGGTAGTCGTAGGCGGTGACCATCACGATCGGCTCGGCGAGCCGCTTCTTCTCGGCCAGCCGGGGGAGGGTCATCGGCAGCGGCGCATCGAGGCTGCCGGGGACTGGGGAATGGGGGGTTGCAGACATTTGATTCGTCTCCTCTATGCCACCGGCTCGCCAAGCAGCAGCGCCACTTCGCGGTCGACTTGCAGGATCTCGTTGTGCGCGCCCGTGTGGACCACGCGCGGGTCGTAGTGCTCAAGCTCGTCCGGGTCATAGCCGGCGTAGGAGATCACGATGATCGTGTCCCCCTGGTGCACCAGCCGGGCGGCTGCGCCGTTGACCTTCATGTCTCCGGAACCGCGATCGCCCGCGATCGTGTAGGTCTCGAAGCGGGCTCCGCTGTCGACATCCACCACTGCAACCTGCTCGAACTCCCTGATGTCGGCGGCTTCGAGCAGGTCGGGGTCGATCGTGATCGAACCCACGTAGTGCAGGTCACAGTCGGTCACGGTCGCCCGGTGGATCTTCGACTTCAGCATCGTGCGCTGCATGTCATGGTCTCCCGTTGTGATTGCCGTTCGCGCGCGAGGTGGCCGAGAACGGGTGGTTGTCGATGAGTCGTGTTTCGCCGACCCGGGCAGCGACGACGGCGAGCAGCTCGCCTTCGATCCGCTGGACCGGCTCGAGGTTGCTCGCCGAGACGAGCTCCAGATACTCAGGCCTGATTTCGGCTGAGTTCAGCGCGGCCAGTGCCCGGGCCCGGATGGCGCCGGGATCGTCCTCGCCGGCCGCCACGGCCCGCTCTGCGTCGAGCAGCGCGCGGTGCAGCGCCGCGGCTCGTGAGCGCTCGTCCGCTGACAGGTGGACGTTGCGGCTGGACATCGCCAGCCCGTCGGGCTCCCGCACCGTCGGGCAGACCTCGACGCGCACCGGCATGTTGAGATCGTCGACCAGCCGTTTGATCACCAGCGCCTGCTGGGCGTCCTTCTGGCCGAAGTAGGCGACATCCGGCGCGGCCATGTTGAACAGCTTCGTCACCACCGTGGTGACGCCGTCGAAATGGCCACGTCCACGATGCTCGCCCTCGAGCGTTTCCGTCAGCCCCGCGACGCTCACCGTGGTGGCGAAGCCCGCGGGATAGACCTCCTCCACCGGCGGCGCGAACAGGAAGTCGACCCCCAGCTCGGCTGCCCGCATCGCGTCACTGCCCTCGTCGCGCGGGTAGGCACCGAGATCGCCGCGCTCGTCGAACTGAGCCGGGTTGACGAACAGCGAGACGACCACCACGTCGCAGTCGGCGCGGGCATGGCGGATCAACGACAGATGTCCCTCGTGGAACGCGCCCATCGTCGGCACCAGGCCGATCCGGAGCCCCGACCGCCGCGGCGCCAGCAGCGCCGCCCGCAGCTCGGCCACCGTCCGAACGGTCCTCATGCCGCCACGCCCTGAGGCCGGGACAGGCGACGGGTTGCGGTGACCAGCGCGTCGAACAGCTCGAGGAACTCGGGCTCGCGCTCGCTGATCGCAGCGCGCTGAGCCTGCACGGTCGCCTCATCGCCCCTGGCCACCGGTCCCGTGAGCGCGTGCGCGGCGCCGGCTGCGGCCCAATTCTCCACGGAGGCGCGCACCAGCGGCACGAGCAGGGCTCGCTCAACGCCGGCGCGACCCATCAGCCGCTCGGCCGCCGCCTCCACGGTGACGAGGAAGTTTGACGCGATCGAGGCCGCGGCGTGATAGAGCGCCCGGTCCTCGTCGGCCACCTGAACCGCGCGCATCCCAAGCCGGGTGGCCAGTTCGGCCGCGAGGCGCAGCGCTGCGGGGGTGCTACCGGCGATCGCGGCCCCGGCGCCATTGAAGTCCGCCTCCGCCCGCGTGACGGTCATCAGCGGGTGTAGCGAGAACGCCTCGTGAGGAGCGAGAACGTCAAGGCCACGGGCGCCGGAACAGTGACCGACGAGGCGTCCGGCGGAGATCAGCCCCGCGGCGCGGGCGATCTCCCCGTCCGGGACGCACAACAGAACCGCGTCGGCGTCCGCGCCGTCAGCGCCGCGACCGAACGGGCCGGTGACATCAATCCCTGCCGCTTCCAGCGCCCGCGCGAGCGCCGTGCCGACGCGCCCTTGGCCAACTAGCGCCAGGCGCGTACACGCAGGGATGTCAGAAGAAGATTCCCGTTCCAGTTCCCGCATTGGAGATACCGGTCGGACAACAACATTTGGTCAAGCGATCCAGCTCGAGGTCCGCCTCAAAAGTGACGGCCTCGTCAACAATAATACCCCGTCCGGCAACCTCCGACACGTCGGCTCTGCCCCGGCGCCTGAACTCCGGAGCCAGGAGCTCAGCTGCTCTTCTCGCAGCTTGCGGAATCTTCTCCGGAGCCGGGCCGCGGGCGGCCACAGCCGTCAGGGGTGGCGTCTACCATCCTCGCCTGTGAGGAGCGTCAGTGAGCGCCGCGAGCTGCTCAAACATGTGTACGAAGAGGCCCGAGATTGTGTCCGGTGCCCGTTGCACGCGACCCGAACCACCGTCGTGTTCGGTGCCGGCAACGCCGATGCCGACCTGATGTTCATCGGGGAGGCTCCCGGGGCCAACGAGGATCGCCAAGGTCTTCCGTTCGTCGGCCAGGCCGGGAAGCTGCTGGACAAGCTGCTCTTGGAGATCGGCCTCGAGCGCAGGGACGTGTTCATCGCCAACACGCTCAAGTGCCGGCCGCCGGCCAATCGGGACCCCCACCCGAACGAGATCGAGTCCTGTCAGGACTACCTCCAGCGCCAGGTTGCCCTGATCGAGCCGATCGTGATCTGCACGCTGGGGAACTTCTCGACCAAGCTGCTCCGAGCTGACACCACCGGCATCTCCCGGCTGCACGGGCAGGACGAGGTGCGAGTGATCGGGACGCGAGCGGTACGGCTCTACCCGCTGTATCACCCAGCGGCGGCGCTGTACACACCGTCGACGCTGGAGACCTTGCGCGCCGACTTCCAGCGCATCCCCGGGCTGCTGGAGCTGGGAACTCCGGACCAGCCGGCGCTGCCTGAGACGGCTGAGGCGGACGAGGACCCGCTCGCGTCCTGGGCCGCGCCAGAGCCGGAGGTGCTCTCCGAGCCGGGCGCCCCCGTGCCTGAGCCGGCGCCCGAGCCCGTGGCCCAGCTCGGCCTGTTCTGAGGTCCTTCTCGGGGGCGTCCGCGCGGCGGTACACTCTCAGCAGAGACATGGAGGCGGAGGAGGGGCTTTCCTCACGGTTGGACCGGCATCGCGGCGCGCGAACGCTCGCCGCGCGCGTCGCCAACCGCGACCACGACCGGTTCGTCGGTCGATCAGCACAGCTCGAGTTCTTCGAGCGGTGCCTCGACGGTGAGCTGACGGCCAGCGTGATCCTCGTCCACGGCCCGGGTGGCATCGGCAAGAGCACGCTGCTGCGAGAGATCGCCCGCCGCGCGCAGGCGCGCGGCTACGAGATCTTCTCGGTCGAGGGACGTGAGCTTCCCCCGATGCCCGATGCGCTGGAGGCCGTGCTGTCCGGCGCGAGAACCAGTGAACGACCGCTCGTCCTGATCGACACCTACGAGCGGATGAGCGCGCTCGACGGCTACCTGCGCCGCGGGCTGCTGCCCTCGCTCCCGGAACGGGCTGTCATCGTGATCGCGGGACGAGAGTCGCCCGATCCGGGCTGGTTCTCGGGTGGATGGGAGGGTGTGGCGACGGAACTGGCGCTGGGATCGCTTGATCGCGACGAAGCCCTGAGCCTGCTTGCCTCGCGCGGGCTCAGCGACGACCGCGCCGGCGCCGTCGTGGAGTGGGCCGGCGGATCGCCGCTGGCGCTCGCCCTGGCCGCCGACACCGCCAAGGCGGACCGCGAATGGAGTCCGGCCGAGGGGACAGAAAAGCCCGAAATCGTGCGCTCGCTGATCCGCCGGTTGGCCGCGGCCGAGCTGAACGGCATCCGTCTGTCCGCGCTCGGGGTTGCGGCGATCGCCCGGGTCACCACGGTGGAGCTGATGCGGGCGGTGCTGCCGGAGCGCGACGCCGACCTGGCCTACGAGCGGCTGCGCTCGGTCTCCTTCACCGAGCCTCTCGGAGATGGTCTCGCGCTCCACGAACTCGTTCGCAAGGCTCTGCACGCCGACCTGCGCCGACGTGACCAGGAGCGTGAGCGGGAGCTGAGACGGCGCATCGTCGATCACCTTTACCACCAGGCGAGGCTGGGCGACCCACTGCTCGCCATCGAGATGGCGCATCTGATCGAGAACTCGGCGATCAAGTGGGGGTTCGGCTGGGAGGGGAGCGTCGATTACAGGATCGATGGCGTGTGCGCCGGGGATGCCGACCAGGTCGCCGCGCTGCTGGGCGAACGCGGCTTTCCCGAATGGTGGCGGCTGACCCGGCGGTTCTTCACCGAGGCGCCCGAGCGCGTGGCCATCGCCCGCGATGGCGACGATCGGCTGTGCGGCTACCTCGTGTCGATGACGCCGGCCACCGCGCCCGAGTTCGCCCACCAGGACCCCCTGGTCGGGCCCTGGCTGGTCCACGCCCGCGCCGACGCCCGTCTGGGCGACTCCGTGCTCTGGCACGACTCGGTCGATTTCGTCGGCGACAGCCGAGGGAGGGTCCAGGCGATGCTGGGGATGGCCGGCGTGCTGCGCTCCGGAGCCTCCAACCCGCGCTTCGCCTACCTCCCGATCAACCCGACTAATCCCTACGCCCTCGGGTTCGCCCGGGTGCTCGGGGCCGAACACCTGGCCGAGCTCGACCTCGAGCTCGGCGATCGGCGCGTCGAGTGCCACCGCGTCGACTTCGGCCCGGGCGGGCTGATCGCGGCGCAGCGCGCGGTCGTCTATGCGGAGCTCGGCCTCGCTCGGCCCGACGCGGACGCCGGCGAAGCGCCGATGGAGCTCGAGTCCGTGCGGGAGGCGCTGCGCAACTTCCGCGTTCCGCACGAGCTGGCCCGCAGCCCTCTGGCCACCGGCGAGTCTCCCGAAGACAGAGCCGAGTCGGTGCGCGTCCTGCTCCGCGACGCGGCCGGCCGGGCGTTTGGCGACAACGAGAATGAGAAGCTGTTGCAGCGCGTGTTGATCCGCGGCTACATCGAGCCCGCGCCGAGCCACGAACAGGCTGCGATCGACCTCTCGCTTAGCCGGGCCGCCTATTTCCGGCGGCTGCGGGCCGGCGCGGAACGGGTGGCCGAGTTTCTAGCTGCGCGTGGGTAGCGCGGGAACCGGGGCCTGGGGTGGGGCGGCACTCCGTGGGGGTGTCACGCTCGGGCCGTCAGGTGGCGCAGCCGACGGGTTCCCGCGCCACAGCGCGAGCGTGAAGGCCAGCAGCGCGCCGACGGCCTGAACGGCGAGGACCGTCGCCGCGAACCCCGCGGGATGCTTCGGCGCCTGGACGAGGATGAACGGCTCGGCGACGGCGACGATGCCGAGCGGGACCAGGAACCACGTGCGTTTGAGCGCCAGCAGATACTGGATCGCCAGATAGGTGGCCGCGAGGACCGTGAACGCCGTGCCCAGCACCAGCAACGAGTTCGAGGCGGTCGCCCGCTTGGTCCCGAAGGCGACGCTGAGCAGCAGGTGGGGAACCGCGGCGAAGATCAGCAGACACGGGATCGCGCAGACCGCGATGATCGCCAGCGCGCGAGTCAGCACCGGACGGGTGTCCTCTCCCGCCGCCCGGCGGCGCGAGACCTCGGGGACGAGGTAGAAACCCGCGCCGATCGCCACCCATACGAGGACCTTGGCGGCCACCGCAGTCGCCGCGTAGGCGCTGGCGGTGTCCTTGGTGAACTGGTGCTTGGCGGCGATCAGGTCGATGTTCTGTAGCACGGCGATCACGCTCAGCCCGGCGATCGGGGCCCAGGCTCGCTTCACATGGGTCCACAGGTCCAGGACGGGCGTGCGCCGTGGCGGCGAGGCCTGGCCGGCGACATTGCGACGCAGCTCCCGCCAGCAGTACGCGCACATCGCCACGTAGGAGAGCAGCGAGCCGAGATAGGCCCCGGTGACTCCGAGCCAGGCGGCGGCCAGCACCGCTCCGGTCACGAGCCGGACGCCCTGCTCGGCGACCAGGCTGACGCCGACGGACTTGTAGTCGCCGATCCCCTGCAGCAGGCCGCGGAGCAGCGACAGCTCGAGCCAGACGCAGCCGGCCGGGATCCCGACCGCGGCCGCCCACGGGTACTTCTTGACGCCCACCGCGGCGGCGATCGGATCCTGGAGGGCGATCGAGACCACGGTCAGCACGGCCGTGACGATCAGCAGCGTCCGCGTCCACCCCTTGACCGTGGCGAGGAGATCCTCGCCCACCCCCAGGTGGCCGAGCACGCCCTCCCGGGCGGTGGCCACCTGCAGCGCCTGGCCCACGACGGCCAGGATCAGCAGGTAGCTCACCAGTGCGCCGAGCGAGCCGTAATCGTCGAGCAGCCGCGCGAACACGAACGTCGAACCCAGAGCGACGACGTTGTTGGCGATCATCGCCACGGCCAGCCCGGCCGCCTTTGCCGTGTCGGAGTTGCGCAGCCCGGCCAGGGCAGGCTCGTACCGCTGCTTGAGCCTCATCCGCGACCGCCGATGATGTCGTTTGTCCCACCCGTCATAGAGCACGTGACGGTACCGAAGTGACCGCTGGCCAGGGCCCGCGGAACAGTCCTGCCGCGCGCCGGAAGCTTCTCTACAGTGTCGCCCACCGATGTCGTCACCTCGCTCAGCGGCTGTCCTGCTCGCCGTTCTTGCGCTGCTCGGCCTCGCTGGACCCGCGGCCGCGGCGACCTCTCGGCTGACCCCCACCCCGCCGGCTGCGTTCTCGCCGGTGGTGGTTCAGCCCTTCGTCGCAGCCCCGAGCACCGTACCCTCGGCGCCCGCAGGCTCAGACCTCCCGCACACCGGCACCGATATCCCGCGCGAGCTGCTGCTCGCGGGGCTGCTGCTGGGGGCCGGCGGCATCCTCCGGCTGCGCCGGGCCCCCTGAGGTGCCGGCTGGCGTGGGGCGCCGGGCCGAGTCATCCAGCGCTGCGGAGACCGAGGCGCTGGGGGCGGAACTGGCCGCCTCCCTGAAGCCGGGCGATGTCGTGCTGGTGCAAGGTGAGATGGGGGCGGGGAAGACCACCTTCGTTCGCGGCGCCTGCCGCGCCCTGGGCGTGAGGACCGTGGTGAGCAGTCCCACCTTCACGATCGGGCAGCGCTACGCGGCGCCGGTTCCGATCTCCCACGTCGACCTGTTCCGCGTGGCCGATCTCGGCGCCGAGGACCCTGATCTCCTGGCGGACTACCTGCGGCCGGACACGATCGCGTTCGTCGAGTGGCCGCAGGGCGCCGAGCGGGCCCTGGAGGCCCTGGCGCACGTGGCCTGGCGGGTCCGGCTGGAGCATGGCGGCGGAGACCGCCGGCTGGTGGAGATCCGGTGAGAATCCTCGCCCTCGACACCGCCACCCGCGCCACCGCCGTGGCCGTGTGCGGCATGGGTGAGGACCAGGCCGCCGGCGCCGGTACGCGTGAGGCTCGCGACGACCCGCCGCCGGGCCGGCGACCCCGGCACATGACGCGTCTGATGCCGCTGATCGCCGAGCTGCTCGACGAGGCCGGCTGGTCGTGGGCGGAGATCGAGCGGATCGCCGTCGGCGTCGGACCGGGAACGTTCACCGGGTTGCGGATCGGCGTCTCGACGGCGCGCGCGTTGGCCCGGTCGCTCTCGTGCCCGCTGGTCGGAGTCTCCACGCTTCACTCGCTGGCCCTGAACCTCGATCAGGCTGCGCAGGACGCCGACCCCGACGCCGTGGTTGCAGTCTTGGACGCGCGCCGGCGTGAGGCCTTCGCGGCGGCCTGGAGCGTCGAACCTGCGGCCCTGGCCTCCGGTCAGGCCACGCTCGGGCGTCAGCTGCTCGCCCCGCGGGCACTCGCGCCCGCGGACCTCGCGACGATCCTCCCCGGGCTGGGGAAAAGGCCGCTGGTGCTCGGAGAAGGCGCGATAGAATTTAGAGAAATCCTCGAGTCTGCGGGAGCTTTGACCCCGGGCGACGCGTCGGATGCGCACCGGGTCACTGCCGTCAATCACTGTCGTTTGGCTGACGGGGCGCCCGGGGCGACTCCCGATGAGGTTCATCCGGAGTACCTCCGCCTCCCCGACGCCGAGATCGCGCACAGAGCAGCCGGCCCACGATGACCACCGAGATACTGACGATCCGACCCCTCGCGTACGCGGACCTGCCGCAGGTGATCGCGATCGAGCGGCGCGCGTTCGCCACGCCGTGGTCGCTGGCGATGTTCGTGCTCGAGCTCTCGAAACCGTCCAGCGTGTGCCTGGCGGCGCTGTCGGAGAGACGGATCGCCGGCTACCTCGTGTGCTCGCGCTACGCGGACGTGTGGCACCTGATGAACATCGCCGTCGACCCGGCGTCGCGCCGCCGCGGGATCGCCCGCGCGTTGCTCGAGGCGCTGCTGCAGCGCGCCGGGCGTGAGGAGCCCTACACGCTCGAGGTGCGACCGTCGAATACGCCCGCGATCGCGCTCTACGAGCAGTTCGGCTTCCGCTCCGCCGGCGTTCGCCCGCGCTACTACCAGGACACCGGCGAGGACGCACTGATCATGTGGCGGGCCACCGAGTCCTCGATCCCGGGCCCGGCCCGGTAACCGGGGGCAGAGGACGTGATCCTCGCCCTGGAGACCAGCTGTGACGACACCTGCGCGGCGGTTGTCGGCTTCGCGGACGGCATCATTCACGCCAACGTGATCTCCTCGCAGGGGATCCACGACCGCTATGGGGGGGTCGTGCCGGAGATCGCCTCCCGTCACCACCTCGAGCTGATCGACGCCGTGGTTCAGGACGCTCTTGCCACGGCCGAGGTGACCATGGCCGACGTCGAGCTCGTCGCCGCGACCCGGGGCCCTGGCCTGGTGGCGGCGCTGATGATCGGGTTCTGCACCGCCAAGGCGATGGCCGCGTCGTGTGCCGTCCCCCTCGCCGCAGTCGATCACCTGCATGGTCACATCGCGGCGAGCTTCCTCGGCCCGCGCCCGTTCAACCCGCCGTTCCTGAGCCTCGTGGCCAGCGGCGGGCACACGCTGCTGGCGAGGGTGAGCGAGCCGGGTCCCGGCTACGAACTGCTCGGGCAGACCCTCGACGATGCTGCCGGCGAGGCGTTCGACAAGGGAGCCAGGCTGCTCGGACTGGGGTATCCGGGCGGCGCGGCCCTCGAGCGGCTCGCCCGCGAAGGAGATCCCCAGGCGTTCACGTTTCCCACGGCGGCGCGGGTGCCGGGGCTCAACTTCTCCTTCGCCGGACTGAAGACGGCGCTGCTCTACTGCGTGCGAGATCTCGGTCCCGAGGAGGCGCAGGGGCGCCGTGGCGACCTGGCCGCCTCCTATCAGCGAGCGATCGTCGAGTCGTTGGCGATCCGCGTGGAACGCGCGCTCGAGCTGACCGGGATGGACCGTCTCGCGGTCGGCGGTGGCGTGGCCGCCAACGGCCCGCTGCGGGAGCGGCTGGCGACGCTCGGCGTCGAGCTCGACATCCCGCCGCGCGAGCTGTGCACCGACAACGCCGCCATGATCGCCAGCGCGGCGCGGTACGTCGACGCGATCCCCTACCCCGAGTACCTCGACCTCGATGTCTACGCCACCGGCGAGTCGTCGCTCGCGGCCTGATGGCCGATGTCGTCATCTACGGCCGCCCGGAATGCTGCCTGTGCGACGACGCGCTCGAGGTGCTGCAGCGGGTCCGCGCCCGGTTGCCGTTCGTCCTGCGCGAGCAGAACATCGAACAGGACGAGGCGCTTCTGCGCCGGTATCTCGAGCGGATCCCCGTCGTCACCATCGACGGCGTCGAGGCGTTCGAGCTGTTCGTCGACGAAGCCGAGTTTGCCCGCCAGGTATCCCTGGCCCTGACGGCGCGGAGGCCGCAGTAGAGTGAGGTGAGGATGAGCCACACGGTCGGCCGCGAGAAGGAGCCTTTCGCTCAGCCGGACGGCGACGGGCCGGGCGAGAAG
>DATCPD010000177.1:0-2847 GCA_036564325.1 Solirubrobacteraceae bacterium
GGTCCTTTTCGCTTTCGGGACCGAGTCCGGCCCAGGCGGCGAACGTGTCGATGACGATCACTTTTGCTTGCACGCGGCTGGCTTCCGCCCGGGCTGCGGCTACGAGCGTCTCCCAGTCGGGACGTGGCCATGCGGTGTCGCGGGTCGCGAATCGGATGTCGCCTGTGCCGGCCTTGTGCGCGAGCGTGCCGGCACCTTCCTCGCTGACGTACACGACAGGACCGCCGTCGATCGAATGACCCAGAAACGACGCTGCTGTGCTTGCTATGGCGTTGGCGGTCGCGAGCACGAGAGTGGACTTCCCTGCTTTTGGCTTTCCGGCCAGGATGGTGAGGTTCCCCGGCGCGACGTAGCCCTGAAGGTTCCATGCTGGTTCGGGCGGCACGCTCGCGCGGAGCTCGGCTGAAGACACGAACTCGATGTCGGAGAGCAGGAACTCGCTCATGACCGGCGCTCGGGTTCGGTGACGCCCTCGAGCTCAAGCTGTTCGGGCTCGGTGCCGAGCGACCACAAGCGGTTGCGTTTGACGCGCTTTCCGACCCGACGGAGCAGATCTGCTTCGGCTTGCCCCGTGGTGCTGTGGCATGCCGGCCTGGGCTCGTTGATGTAATCGTCGAAGAGCCGGCGATATGGCGTGGCTGTCGCGTAACGCTCATGCCGCCACTCCCGCGAACCGCGCCCAATCCTTATGGCGCTGGGCAGAGTCCACGTCTCGGCCGTTCAGTTCGATCATCCGGGCGGTGCTGTCATACCCGTTGATCCTTGGGGCGACATGACCGAGAAAATGGCCACATCTGGCGCACTGAAGGTCACCGTCAGGATCGACCGACGGCGCTGGTCGTTTACATCGGCATGGTTTGCTTCCGAGGAGGCGGAGGCGCTCGAGAGCGAGAAGGGTGAGCAGCTGCCTGCCGGTCACAACGGTAATCGCTCCGTCGGCTAGCGCATCTTCGACCCTCTCGATGCTGTTGGCCAGGCGAAGGGTGCACTTCCAGCGGTTCTCTCCCGTGCGGATGCTGGCTTTGGCGGCGCTAGCCCTGATCATGCAGTAGGCGCGCGGGTGTGGCCCGCGTCGTGCGATTTGGGGTGAGTGACGGTGGTTGGGGGGTTCGGCGTGGTGGATCTGCTCGCGCGGACGTGCCCGCGGGAACGTCGGTTTCTGTTCGCCCTGTTTTGGGCAGCGGCGATCGTGGCCGGCGGCCGGGAGGTGTGCTCGGATGTCGGCGGCGCGGCGGCCGGGGTTCAGCCGGGAGCGGCGGGCAACGCGGTGAGTTTCTCGAACGCGGCTTTGAGCGCTTCAGTCCAGGGCCAGGCGGCGGGGAGGTGCAGTTTGCCGCGGCGTCCGGAGAACGCGAGTCGGGCGGCGATGTGCAGCAGTCTGTATCGCAGCCGTTTCGGTTCGGCTTTGGCCAGCTCGCCGTCAAGGCACAGCGCTTGGGTCCAGACGATCAGGTCGTGCGCGAGCATCACGATCTCCAACCACACCTCGTTCAGCGCGAAGTCTTTGAACGGGAACTTCTGAAGCCCGGTGTCTTTGTCGTCGCGGATCCGGTCCTCGACCCGGGCGCGCTGGCGGTGCCGGCGCTCGATCACGGCGATGTGCTGGTCGGGTTGGTCGGTGAGGATCGCTTGGAAGCGGTAGCCGTCGTGATCGGTGAAGCTGAGCTGGGCACCGGGGTGCGGGCGCTCACGCCTGACGATCAGCCTCGAACCGTCCGGCCAGCCTGTGAGCTCGACATGCTCGGTGATCTCCGCAACCTCGCCGTTCTCGCGGTCGGTGCCGTCCTGATCGAGCGCCGGAACCCAAGCATCCTCGGGGGTTTCGAGGATCGCTTGGCGGACCGTGTCGGCCAGGTCGTAGCCGAACGAGAACCGCATCTGAGCGTCCCGGCAGTAGTCGGCCAGCTCGTGCGTCGCGCCTGCGCGGTCCGCTCGCACCAGGATCTCAAGGCTCTCGATGTACCCGGCCGGGATCTGCGCGAGCGCCAAGTCGAGCACCGTCACATGATCGGTCGCGGTGTTCGCGCCGGCGTTCCCGGGCCTGAGGATCGCGCCGAGCGCCTCCCGGGTCTGATCCGCGTAGGCGTGTAGCGGATGGAACCCGTAGCCGCCTTTGTAGTTCCCCGCCGCGTGCTCCTTGTCCGAGTGCGCGGTGATCAGCGTCGCGTCGATGTCGATCGTCAACCGCTCGGGCGCGTCGTGCAGCCCCCAGAACCGCTCACGCGCCCGCGCGTGCGCCTCGCGCAGCGCATCCAACAGCCCCGGCTCGGACGCGACCCGGTCGATCACCCGAAACGCGGTCGAGTCAGACGCCACCTGACCGAACAGCGCCTCCTGCTCACGGACCGCGCCGAGATCCGACACGCACTCGCCGCCGTCGGCGAGCATCACCGCCAGATCACGAATCACACGGCCCGGGTCATGGCCACGCCGGCGCTGCTTGAGCCCCGCCAGCCTCAGCGACAGCGCCCTCGTGAGCCCGAGCTTGTCCGCGACCTGCGCCAGCAACGCGCTGCCCGCGTGCGACACCAACCCCGCTCCGTCCGCCGTGACATCTACGGTTACCGGGCGTCCATCACGCATCACCTTCACGGTGAAACCTCCAAGCTCGGGATTCAGGCCTTCGACAATCCAAGAATCCCTGCTCAGCCGGACGACTCCGCGCCCCCGAACCCCGGGGGCGCGGGTCTTACTGCACGATCCGGGCTAGTCGCCGCCATCACCGTGATCCCGTCCTTGCCGTCATAGAAGGCGACGTGTCCTGCAATCTCCTTGACCGACTCGTAGGGCGAGACGTAGGTCCAGATTGCGTCTTTGATCTTGGTATCGGGGAGGGAGATCGAGTAG
>DATCPD010000207.1:0-3684 GCA_036564325.1 Solirubrobacteraceae bacterium
TCCGAGAGCGTGAAGATCTCCCCCACGGCCTCCGGCGAACCGGCGGCCAGGACGACGCCGTCGACGAGGTTGTCGACGTACACGGGCGAGTGAATCCCGCGCCCGCCGCCGGGCAGCGTGAACCGCCGCGCCTTGATCAGCTCGGCGGGGATGATCGCCCAGGCCCGGGAGCGCGGGCCGTAGACATCCCCGGGGCGGACGATCGTGCACGGCACGCGCCCCTCGACGTGGGCCTGCAGCACGACCTGCTCGGAGGCGATCTTGCTGTCCGGGTAGGGGATGAACGTACTGCGCACCGGGTAGCGCTCGTCGACGCCGTCCGGGAATTCGAGCCCGAACACGGTGACGGAGGAGAAGTGCACGAACCGGGCCGCCCCCGCCCGCTCCGCGCCGGCCAGCGCGTGCGCGGTCCCGAGGACATTCGAGCGCCACGTGTGTTCGGCGCCCTCCATCTTCAGAGACACGCTGGCCGCGGTGTGGATCACCAACTCGCAGCCGGCCATGTGATCCTGCCAGGGTCCTTCCACGGCCACGTCGCCATGGACGATCCCGCGACCGTCATCGGCGACCAGATCGCATCCCGTCACCTGATGGCCATCGGCGCGGTAGCGGTCAAACAGCGTGCGTCCGATGAACCCGGACGCGCCGGTGATGAAGACGCGCGGCTTCGCGTCGCTCAAAGTGCGAACTCGCTGACCACGCCACCGTGGTCGGACGGGTGGCGCCCGGCCGAGGTGGTCTCCCGCCCGGTCAGCCCCGAGCGCACCAGCCGGAGCTTGGGCTTGGTCATGATGTGATCGACGATGTGGTCCCAGCGACCGGTGTGGAGATCGTCGTTGAAGCAGCAGTTGGGTTTTGCGGTCCGGCCGTCGGTGAAGCCGGCCGCGCGAATGGCCTCAAATGGCGGACGGTCGGCGGGAGTCGGCAGGTTCGGGCCGGAGTTCAGGTCCCCGACCAGGATCGTCGGCCGGCGCGAGCGCAGCGGGCCCGCGACCAACTCCTGCGCCTGCTGCAGACGGACGGAGGTCGAGTAGGCCTCGAGGTGGGCGTTGACGAAGTGCAGGCGTGCTCCGCGCACGGTCGCGTCGAGCGCGTTCCAGCTCCGCGTCACGGTCACGCTGCCCAGCGCCTTGGTGGTGATCTTGAGCTGGTGGGAGAAGTCACCCGAGTGGGCGTGCGCGACGACGACGCCGGTGCGCGCGAGGATCACGTTCCCGTCAGTGAAGCCGACCTCCTGTCCGGCCGTACTGACACCCCGGAGCTTGAGGCTGAGCCGCCGGGCGACGACACGATACGGCGCATGGAGACGCCGGAGCTCGCCCTGGATGACCTTGAGATAGTCGACGACGACGTGCGCGGGCGGGCCGCCGACCGGCCCGGTGCTCCAGATCGACACCTCCTGCAGGCCCACGAGGTCCGGCCGCGCGCCGGCGATCTCCCGAGCGACGAGCTTCATCCGCGCCGTCGGGCCGGTCGCGCGCACGTCCGCCAGGGCCGCGGCCACGGCATGCTCGAACGGCGCGCCCGGCGCTGCGGCGGCCAGCGGCAGCAGGTTGGTGCCGAGGAACAGGTTCCGCGTCATCACGGTCACGCGGGCGGTCGAGGCTGACCGGGCGTTGGAGCGGGCGGCGGCGAACGAGCCGGCTGCGACTGCGGCCAGAATCAGGTCGAGCAGCGACCAGCGCACGGATCGCGCCCGGTGCTGGAATCGGCTGACGGTCGGCACCAGTTCACCCTAAACCAGGGTTCGCCGCAAAGCCAAGTTTGGCCTGCGACCCCTTGCGGGAATACCCAAGGCGAGAGAGCAGTGTGAAACGGAGGTAAAGGGATGCGTCGTCTCGCTGCGCTGGTCACTGCCCTGACAACGGCGGCAGTCTCGGGTTGCGTCATGTTCGAAGGTGTCGCGACGGCCGCGGGAGGCGCCTACCAGCTCACGGCCACCAGCACCGGTGGGGCCTACGCCCCGACGTTCACCGGCAACGGCGTGCTCGGAGTTCGCGTCCCGCCCGCCGGCCAGGGGTACGCCCCCGGCGCCGTCGCGGCCCAGTCGGAACTCGCCGGGTTCTACGTTCTCCCCGCCTCGGCTCCGAAGCCGTCAGACCGGGTCCAGCAGCGAGCGAACATTCCGACCTGGTCGACCCTGACGTTCTCCGACGGGGGTCAGCCGTTCTCCCTCAGCGCCGGTCACACCACCCGCTGGCGACAGTCGATCGACCTGCACACGGGAATCGTCACCACGACCGCTCGCTGGACCGCGCCCAACGGCCACGTAACCGATCTCTCCTACGCGGTGCTGACCTCCCGCGCGCGGTCGCAGGTGGGCCTTGTCCATCTGACCATCAAGCCCTACTGGTCGGGAACCGCATCTGTGACCGACGAGATCGACGGCACCCCGGCGATCCTCAGCTCGCAGGTCGAGAAGGGCTGGGATCAGCCCCGGGCCCGGGACTGGGTCACGGTCCGCGGCGTCGGCACCAACATCGAAGCCGCGCTGGCCAGCCAACTCAATGTCGGTGGCACGGTCAACGCGACGATCACGCCGGTCGATCAGAGCACGGACCAGAGCGTCGGGCAGCGCCTCGACTTCCCGGTCACCAAGGGAACGAGCTACGACATCTACAAGTACGTCGGCGTCGCCAGCTCCCCGAGTGGCGATCCCGTCAGCGCCGCGCAGGCTCAGGCGGCCGGGGCCGCCTCCGCCGGGTTCCCGGCGCTTCTGCGCGAGAACAACGCCGCGTGGGCAACCCTGTGGCGCGGCCGGATCGATGTGCTCGGCAACGCTGCCCTGGCCACGATGGTCAATGCCAGCCAGTTCTATCTGTGGTCGAGCACGCGCGCCGGCGTGAACTGGAGCGTGTCGCCCGCCGGCCTCTCCTCCAACGGCTACGACGGGCACATCTTCTGGGACGCCGAGACGTGGATGTACCCGTCCCTGCTCGCTCAGCATCCAGACATCGCGGCCGGGATGAACAACTACCGTTACGACCGGCTCCGGGCCGCCGAGCAGCACGCGGCGCAGACGGGATACCGCGGCGCCCGATTCCCGTGGGAGAGCGCCCTCGACGGCACCGAGCAGATTCCGCCGCCCGCATCGGTCAACAGCGAGGGACTCTACGAGCAGCACATCACGGCCGACATCGCGCTGGCCCAGTGGCAGTACTACCTCGCCACGGGCGATCGGACATGGCTGCGCCAGCGCGGCTGGCCGGTGCTCTCGCAGGCCGCGACGTTCTGGGCCTCACGCGTGACCCGCGACGCCCGCGGTCGCTATCACATCAACGGCGTTACGGGGCCTGACGAGGAGAACCCCAACGTCAACGACGAGGCGTACACCAACGTCGGCGCGATCACCACGCTGCAGGACGCCGTCCAAGCGGCGCGGGCGCTGGGGATGCACCCACCCGCGAGCTGGAGCCAGATCGCCTCCCGGATCGTCGTCCCGGTCGACAACCGGCTTCGCATCCATCCGGAGTTCGCCGGCTACCGCAGTCAGCTCGTCAAGCAGGCCGACGTGACGCTGCTGCAGTATCCGTGGGCCTATCCGATGGTCCCGCTGGTGGCCCAGAACGACATCAACTTCTACGTCCCGCGCAACGATCCGACGGGACCGTCGATGAGCGACGCGGTCAACTCGATCGACACCTCGGCCCTCGGCACCCCCGGCTGCGCGAGCTACGCATACAC
>DATCPD010000227.1:0-25178 GCA_036564325.1 Solirubrobacteraceae bacterium
GCGCCTACACCTTCCATTTCACGCCTCCAGATCTGGGCTGGAGCATCGGATCGCTGATGATCGCCGTCGCCGGCGCGATCCTGATCACCCGCTCCGGTGCCGTCATCGCAGGCCCGGCACGATGGTTGCTGGCCGGGCTGATCATTGCCGCCGGGCTTGTCTTCCCCGTGCACGAGACGCTCTTGCTGGTCCGCACGAACGCGAACGACTCGCTGGGTCTGGCCGCGGTGCCCGCTTCGAGCGCGACGGCGCTCTCGAACTACCTCGCGCCGAGGACCGCGGGACTCCGGTACGAGGTGGCCGTCGACGAGCCGCTGTCGCTGGCTCCGCTGGTGATCCGTGATCGCCGCCCGATCCTGCCGCTCACGAGCTTCGGTGGTATCCCGCTGACCAGCCGCAGCAGTCTGCTCGCCGCGGTTCGGGCCGGACAGGTCCGCTATGGGCTCGTGGCGCGCCGTCGCTGCGGTCCGGCCAACGGCGGCCTGGCGGCGTGTGGGCCGGCCGCGCAATGGATCCGACAGACTGGCGTCGACGTGACCCCCCCCGGGGCTGGTGGGAGCGTCGCACCTCTACCTGCTCTCCCCTTCCCGTGCGGGGTGATCGTCGGTTCCGTGCGGGCGTCTGCGCAGCCGTGCTCGCGATCGCCGGCGCGCTGGGGGCGGACGCGCTGGGGGCGGGCGCGCTGAGCGCAGGGGTCGGTGCCGTGAACGGCTGCGGAAACCAGTCGGTTACGGGTAGCCGGCCGGTGACGCTGATGGTCGACGCAAAACCCCGAACCGCGCTCGTCCACACTCCGCCTCAGGCCGCAGCCGGCACGCGGCTGCCGCTCGTCATCGCGCTTCACGGGGTCGGCGGCAGCGGTCCTGGGATGGAGAGCTACAGCGGTCTCTCCGTGGTCGCCGACCGCGGCGGGTTCATCGTGGCCTACCCCAGCTCGCACGGTTCGTTCTGGAACAGCACCGGCTCGCCGCGGCTGACGAATGACGTCCGGTTCATCCGGATCCTGATCGCTTATCTACGGCAAAGCATGTGCTTAGATGCTGCGCGGATCTATGTTGCCGGCGTGTCCAACGGAGGTGGAATGGCGGCCTTGGCCGGGTGCGAGCTGAGCGCCCAGATCAGCGGCTTTGCCTCTGTGGCCGGGGGCTATGACGATCAGCCGGTGTGCCGGCCGAAACGGCCTGAATCGGTGCTGGAGATCCACGGCACCGCCGATCAGGTCGTCCCGTACGCAGGCGGGACCCATCGCCGTCCGCACGTCGGCGTGTCGCAGTTCGTGGCCGGCTGGGTCCGCCGGGACCGCTGTCATGGCAGCGCGACCGTGCGCCACCCGGCGACCCGCACGACCGTGTTCAGATGGGACCGCTGCGCGGGCGCGGCGCGGGTCGAGCAAATCAGGATCACCGGAGGCCGTCATGCCTGGCCGGGAGCGACTCCGCCTGACCCGGGACCGCCGTCGACGATCTGCGCAGCCTGCGCGGTCTGGGGCTTCTTCTCGAGCTTGAGTCCGAGCGGCCGAGGATGACCCCCAGGGCCGTCCTGGTGAGCGCCGCGCTGGTTCTCGCGGCCGTCCCGCTCAGCGCGTGCGGTGGCTCCGTAAAGACCGCTGGCAAGCGCGCGCACCCCCCGGCGATCGCGCCGGTCGGCGGCCGTCCGGCCTCAGGGTCTGCGCCGGCCACCGGCGTGAGCGCGAGCTATCGCGTCCCGCCGTTGCTGGACCCTCACAATGTGTACGCCGCAGACCGGCGCGGCGCCCTGGCTCCGATCGCACGCCATTTCCGCAACCTGATCTACGTGCCCAACAGCGCGAGTAACACGGTCGACGAGATCGATCCCGCCAACTACCGGATCGTGCGCCAGTTTCCGGTCGGCGGCCTTCCGCAGCATGTGGTGCCGTCGTACGACCTGCGGACGCTCTGGGTGACCAACGACAACGGCAACAGCCTGACGCCGATCAATCCAATCAGCGGCCGTCCCGGCCGTGCCGTGCCGGTGGCCGACCCCTACAACATGTACTTCAGCCCCGATGGCCGTTACGCGATGGTGATGGCGGAACGACTGCGCCGGATCGACTTCCGGGATGCCAACACGATGAAGCTGCACCATTCGCTCGAGGTTCCGGGCTGTGCGGGCGTCAACCACGCCGACTTCACCGCCAACGGCCGGTATATGTTCGTGAGCTGCGAGTTCGCCGCGCGGATGATCGTCATCGACGTCGCGCACGAACGGATGGTCCGCACCGTGCCCGTTCGTGCGGGCTCCTCGCCCCAGGACGTGAAGCTCTCGCCCGATGGCCGCGTCTTCTACGTGGCCGACCTCACCTACGGCGGCGTCTGGAAGTTCGATGCCCGCACTTTCAAGCGGCGCGGCTTCGTCAAGACCGGCGCGGGCGCTCACGGCCTCTATCCGAGTCGCGATGCCCGCAGCCTGTACGTCTCCAATCGGGGTGCGGGCACCGTTTCGGTGATCAGGTTCAGCACCGGCCGGGTGAGCGGGACATGGACGATCCCGGGCGGCAGCCCCGATATGGGCGGGGTATCGGCGTCAGGGCGCGTGCTCTGGCTGGCGGGTCGCTACGACGCCGCCGTGTATGCGATCAACACCCGCACGGGGAAGCTGATCCGCCGAGTTCGGGTGGGACTCGGCCCCCACGGCCTGTGCGTCTATCCCCAACCCGGCCGGTATTCGCTCGGGCACACGGGCATCATGCGGTGAACGGGAGGGACAGTCGTCCCGGCGTCGCCGAGACGCCCCGCTCGTGCCAGAATCGCGGGGAATGGTGAGCTCGGCTTTGCAGCGGACGCTGCTGCTCGTCCTCGTCGCGCTGATAGCCGCGATCGGGGTGGTGCTGATCACCGATCGTCCGGGCTCGAGCGCGCCGAGCGCCCAGCAGCCATCTCGGTTCGACGGTCCGACGCTGCCGCCCGGGCTGCGCGCAGCCGACTTTGCGCTCACCGACCAGAATGGGCACCGGATCACCCTTTCCCAGTACCGCGGCCACGTCGTGATCCTGACCTTCATTCACTCGCTCTGCCACGACGCGTGTCCGTTCATGGTCGAGCAGATCAAAGGTGCGCTGAACACGCTTCCCGCCGTCCCCGCCGTCCCCGCGATCGGGATCAGCGTCGCGCCCCGCGAGGACACGGTGGCCAACCGGCGCCGGTTCCTCGGCCGGCATGACCTGACGCGCCGGCTGGCCTTCCTGAACGGCCCACCCCAGACGATGCGGCGCGTCTGGCACGCATACGCGATCCAGCCGGTGAAGGGTCCGATCGATCACTCCACGTTCGTGCTCCTGATCGACAAGCGTGGCATCGAGCGGATCGGCTTCGCGGCCGACCAGCTGACCCCTGAGGGCCTGGCCCACGACATCCGCGTGCTCGAGCGCGAGTCCGCTTAGGCTGAAGCGGCTGGCGGGTCAGCCGGGGATGTGCCGCTGGCGCAGTGGGTTGAGCTGGCCGTCGAGTTCCTCGGCGGAAGCCGCCGGGATCTCGAAGCTCGCATCCCCGTGACGGGTCCGGATCACCACCTGCGCCCCCCCGCCACGCCGCCGACGGCGCAACCCGCGCGCCGGGGGAACATCCAAGGAGCGAATCTCCGCCCAGCGCAGGCGCCCGAGCAGCTCCTGCGGTCCGCGAGCGATGTCCAGCCCGTCCTCGCTCAGGCGCAGCTCGATGCCCGCCTCGGCGGGCTCGAGGTTGGCGATGCCTCCGAGGTGCACCGCGGCGAGACGGAGCACCTGTGGCCCGTCTGCGGAATAGGGCTCCAGCGCTGGAACTTCCGTGGTGGCGGGGCTCTGGTGTTCGGTTGGGGGCTCGTCGTCGGCTGAAGGCGCTTCGCCATCCGCCGCAGGTTCCTCGTCATCCGGCGCAGATTCGTCGCCATCCGGCGCAGGTTCGTCGCCATCCGCCCGGGGTTCCTCGACCTGCGCGGCGGGTTGCCCATCGCCGGCCTCGGGCGCGGACCCGAGCGCGTCGAGACTCGCCTCGTAGGAAGGCGCGCCGACGATGGCCTGGGCTCGGACCACGGCGGGATGGCCGAGCGCCTCGCCGAGCCCGATCCCGAGCTCCTCGGTGGCCACGCCGGCCAGGGCGCGGCGCCATTGCAGACCATCGGCTCGGTCCGCTGCCCGTTGAACCATCTGCTCGAGCTGCTCATCGTCGAGTCGCAGGACGTCGGAGTGGGCGGCGGCTGCCTCCTGGAAAGCTGGGCGCAGTCGCGAGAGCAGTGCCTCCCGCCCCCGGTCGGCGATGCGTCGAGCGGTGTGCTCGAGCGTCTCGGTCACAGCGTCGGCTCCTCGATGAGTGTCGTGATGCGGTTGAAAAACCTCCCGGCCTGACTCCCGTACAGGATCCGGTGGTCGCAGGCAAGGGTAATCGTGATCGCGCGGCCGGCGACGAGGTTCGCGTCTCGGACCAGGGCCACCTCCCGGACAGCTCCGGTCGAGACCGCGGCGGCCTGTGGTGCGACGACCAGCGGCGTTGCGCGCGAAACTGCCAGCGGCCCGAGGTCCCACAGCGTGAACGTGGCTCCTGACAGCTCCGGGGATGACAGCTCTCCTGAGAGCGCGCGCTCGGTCACTCGGGTGAGCTCCGAGGCGAGCTCGGACAGCGACCGTTTGTCGGCATCAAACACCGTCGGGATGGTGTACGCGTCGTCGTCGGCGACCACGACCCCGATGTTGATCCTGGAGTACAGCTCAAAGCTCCCGTCCCGGTAGGCCGCGTTGGCCCGCGGCACGTCCCGCAACGCGAGCGCGCACGCGCGCATCAGGATCGCGGTCAGGCCACAGCCGTGCTCGGCCTCGAGCGCGAGCGCGCGATCGACCTCGACCTCGGCAGCCAGCTCGAGGTCAGGCACCGTCGCTCTCGACTCGGCAGTTCGCCGCGCGACGGTCTGCTCGGAACGCTGGGGGGCGAGCCGACGAACCTCACCCTTGACTCCGGCGGGCGAGCTGGCGGCCCGTGGATCGACCATGGCGCGCAACATAGCGTCCAGCGAATCAGGGGGCGGCGTCCGCGCCCTCCCAGGCGCGCAGGAAGTCCTCCGCATCCATCCCGGCCAGGTCGGCGCGGAGCGCTTTCAGGAGGCGTGAGGCGTCCTTGGCCGGAAGCTCCCAGAACAGCACCATCTCGCCATCGTCGACGGACACGACCTCGATCCGGTCAAGCCGATCCGGATCGGCCAGAAAGGCTGGTTGCAAGCGTCCTCGCGACACCAGCAGGCGAAAGCGGCGATTGGCCCTCATCGCCGAGAACCCAGCGCGACCGCAGCGCGCTCGACCGCGCGCTCGCCCTCGAACACGGTCCCCCGCACCTCAATCGCCGGCAGCGAGCGAACGCCCGCGGCGCGCGCGCGGCCGTTCGCCTGTTCCAGAGCTCGGGTGGTGGAGCGCAGGCCGATCCCCTTGAGCAACGCCGTCGGGTGCATCTCGCACGCCGCTCCGGCGATCAGCACGGTGCTCTGCTTGCCGATGTCCTGGCCGCCGGCGAACTCCTGGCGGAATGCGGCCAGCGAGAAGACGACCGCGCGGCCGACGCGCTTGGCGTAGGTCGCGGCGAGGCTGGCTTCATGCGTGTCCGTCGGCCACTCGGAGGGCCAGCGCAGCGGTTGCAGCTCCAGCTCGGCGGCGCGCCGCTCAATCTTCGCTCGGTCGATCTCCGGCACGCCGTCGCAGATTGCAGTCGCGTGAACCGGCTCCCACTCCGGGACGACCGGCAACGCCGCGAGGATCGTCTCGGCGGCGAGGTAGCACTCAGGGCTGCCGAGGTCGAAATAGAAGATCGGCTGGTCTGAATCCGGCGCCGGCACGCCTAACGCTCAGCCGTGGATGAGCCAGCCGTCGGCGGCCCGTGCCGCCTCCATCACGCCCTCCGACAAGGTCGGGTGGCCGTGGACGATGCGCGCGACTTCTGGATACCCACCCTCGAGTATCCGGGCGTTGACCAGCTCCTGGATCAGCTCAGTGGCCTTGGCGCCGACGATGTGTCCGCCGAGCAGCTCGCCGTACTTCTTCTCGCCGACGATCTTGATCACGCCGGTGCGATCTCCATACACGGTGCCGGCACCGACGGCTCCGTACTGGATCTTCCCCACCGTGACGTCGTAGCCTTGTTCGCGGGCCTGGGCCTCGGTGAGGCCGAAGCTGGCCACATTCGGGGTGCAGAAGGTGGCACGCGGAATATCGATGTACTCGATCGGGTGGGTTGTCATGCCCGCCGCGTCTTCGACCGCGATCACGCCCTCGTCCGAGGCCTTGTGGGCCAGCGCCGGTCCGTGGACGAGGTCGCCGATCGCGTAGACGCCCGGGGCGCTGGTGCGCATCGCGCCGTCCACCTCGATCAGCCCGTTGTCCGCCAGCTTCACGCCCGCCGCCTGAAGACCGAGCGCCTCGACGTCCGGAGCCCTGCCGGCGGCGATCACGAGCCATTCCGCTTCACCGGACTCTTCGCCGTAGGTGAACTTGACGCTTGACTCGCCCGCTTGCACGTTCTGCACCAGGGTCCCGGTGTGAATCGTCATGCCCTGCTTCTTGAGTCCACGTTCGGCGGCCTTAGAAATGTCGGCGTCCTCGGTCGGCAGGACCCGATCGAGCGCCTCGAACAGCAGCACCTCCACTCCCAGGCGGGCGTACGCCGACGCGATCTCCGCGCCCGACGCACCGGCGCCGACGATCGCCATCGACTTCGGTAGCGCATCGAGCGCCCACGCCTCCTCGGTCCCGATCACGCGTCCGCCGAACTGCGTGCCGGGGAGCGGCCGCTTGACCGAGCCGGTGGCCAGCAGGATCGTCTTGGCGGTGATCTGGTTGCCGCCCACGCTCACGCTGCCCTCTCCGGAAAGCGAACCCTCGCCTTCGATGACGTCGATCCCATTCTTTTTGAACAGGCCGCCGACGCCTCCGGTCAGCGTCGTTACGACCTTCTCGCGCCGAGCGCCGACCGCCGTGAAGTCGACCTCCGGTTCGCCGACCTTGATCCCGAAGCTGCCCGCCTCGCGGACGTCGGAAAGAACGTCGGCTACGCGCAGCACCGCCTTGGCGGGAATGCAGGCGTAGTTCAGGCAGCGACCGCCGATGCGATCCTTTTCCACCACCGCGGTCTTCATCCCGAGCTGCGCAGCCCGGATCGCGGCGACGTAACCGCCCGGGCCCGAACCGATCACCACGCAGTCATATGAGGATTCAGCCATGAATCTGAGCCTAGCTGAAGCGACGTGAACGGCGCTATCGCCCGGGGTACTTCGGCATCTGGAGTCGGCTGAGGACTCGCACCAGCTTGTAGAAGAGCGTCCCGCCGCCGCCCACCACCACGAGCCCGACGAGGAGGCCGAGCACATTGCTGGCGCGGATCAGCAACAGCGAGAACACGAGCACGACGACGGCGAGGATGGTCTGGAAGCCGAGCACCGCCCAGTAGCGCAGACGCCACATCCCGCCGGCGCAGACCAGCATCATCAGCGAGAACAGCACGACCCCCCCAACTCCGGCGTGGGTCCTGCCGAAGGTGATCCGACCGCCCACGAGCACGTCGATGAGATCCCCGGCGCCAACCAGCACGGCGATCACCGATGCGACGATGATCGGCCACGGCCGCTCGCCCTCCTGCAGCGGAGTGAGCGTCGCGCGAACCGCCGCGTTGCGCTGCTCCGAGCGGCTGGGCGCCTGTGTGCGGGCCGGCGGCCGCGCGGCGGTGGCCACGGGCCGCGCTGGTGGCCCGCGGCGGCCCCGCTTACGGCTACGCTGACCCAACGCCGGCTCCGCTGGGTCGTTGCTCGGGTGCGATCAGCGCCCGCCTTAGCTGCCGCGTCACTGCCGCCGCGTCCCGAGCCTGAGTGAGAGCTCGAAGCACCGCCACGCGGCGCGCTCCGGCGGCGCGGACATCGGCGACGTTGGCCGGGGAGATTCCGCCGATGGCGAAGAACGGCATCCTGGCGTGTTCTGAGGCGTAGCGCACCAGGTCGAGCCCCACGGCAGGCCGACCGGGCTTGGTCGGCGTCTCGTGGACCGGGCCGACGCCGATGTAGTCGACGTCGAGCTCGCCGGCGGCGTCGACCTGGGCCGGGCTGTGGGTCGACAGTCCGACGATCGCGCGTTCGCCGACCAGCGAGCGCGCCTGCGCCACCGGCATGTCGTCCTGGCCGACGTGAACGCCGTCGGCGCCCACGAGCGCCACCAGGTCCGGGCGGTCGTTGAGGATGAACAGCGCACCATGCCTCGCGCACGCTCTGGCCACGCGGCGCGCGGCGCCCAGGATCTGCTCGTCCGCGGCGGCCTTCATCCGCAGCTGCACGACATCGACGCCGGCGGCCAGCGCGCCGTCCAGGAACGCGTCCGATGGTTCGTCGCAGACGAGGTACAGCCGTGCGTCGGCGAGGCGCTGCGAACGGTGGTCCACGCCTCCAGTGTGCCAGGGAAGCCGCGCTAGCATTGCATCGGAACGGGAGCCTCACTATTGGGCTGAGAGGGCGGATGTGGATCTGCCGACCGTCTGGACCTGATCCGGGTAATGCCGGGCAGGGAGGAGCTTCATGCACCACCAACATCGAGCATCAGCAGACGTCGCGATCGTGGGCGGCGGCGTCATCGGCCTCGCGGTCGCCTGGCGCGCGGCGGCCAGGGGCCTCCGTGTCACAGTGCTCGAGCGAGGAGCGGTGGGCGGGGGCACGTCACGCCTCGCCGCCGGCATGCTTGCGCCCATCTCCGAGGCCGATCCGTCTGAGCAGCCACTGCTGGCGCTCGGAATCCGAGCCGCCGGTGCCTACCCGGCCTTCGTGGCCGCGCTCGCCGAGGCGTCGCCGCTCGACCCGGGCTACCTGCGCTGCGGGACGATCGTCGCCGCCCGCAACGCTGACGAGGCCGAGGCGCTCGGCCGGGCCTTCCGGCTGCGGGGCGAGCTCGGACTGCCGGCTCGGCGGCTGCGTCCGAGCGAGGCCCGCCGGCTGGAGCCCGCGCTGGCGCCGACGCTCCGGCTGGCCCTCGAGTTCCCCGATGATCACGTGATCGACCCCCGTGCACTGTGCGCCGCCCTCGCCGACGCCGCGCGCCGGGCCGGAGCCCGGATTCGTGAGGGAGTCCCGGTCGGCGACGTCGTGTGCGGGGAGGACCGGGTGACGGGCGTCCGGCTCGCCGGCGGCGAGCTCATCGAAGCCGGTCATGTCCTCGTCGCGGCGGGCGTGTGGTCAGGGATGCTCGGGGGACTGCCCGAGCGCGCGCGCATGCCGCTGCGTCCGGTCAAGGGCCAGATCCTGCGCCTGCATGATCCCGCCGGACCGGGGCTGCTGAGCCACGTCCTGAGGATGGACGGTGGCTACGTCGTCCCGCGCGGCGACGGCCGCTATGTCATCGGCGCGACGATGGAGGAGCGCGGGTTCGACGAGACGGTGACCGCCGGGGCGCTGTTCGGGCTTCTACGCGATGCGTCGGAGCTGCTGCCGGGCGTCAGCGAGCTCGTGATCGATGAGCTCTCGGCCGGCTTTCGTCCCGGCACTCCGGACAACGCGCCGATCATCGGAGCCGGGACGCCGAGCGGGCTGCACTGGGCGACCGGGCACCACCGACACGGGATCCTCCTGGCTCCGATCACCGCGGAGCTCATGTTGCGGCAGCTTGTCGGCGACGACGTGCCGGACGGGCCGCCCGATGAGTGGGCTGCTGCCGCCCTCTCCCGGTTCGCTCCGGCCCGGTTCGCGCGGGAACTGGAAGCCACACGATGATCATCCTGCTCAACGGGACCG
Organism: Solirubrobacteraceae bacterium; assembly: GCA_036564325.1. Lineage (GTDB taxonomy): Bacteria > Actinomycetota > Thermoleophilia > Solirubrobacterales > Solirubrobacteraceae > Palsa-465. Next base: position 9,736 of record DATCPD010000227.1, read on the forward strand.
AGCACGATGTCCCGGCAGATGCCACAGTGGCGGGCGTGGTCGCAGCACTTCAGGACATCGTCGACGGCCGCGGCGTGGCGGTGGCGGTCGGAGGAGAGGTCGTGCCTCGCACCGCCTGGTCGCAAACCCGCCTGGCGGAGGGCGCCAAGGTCGAGGTCGTGTCCGCGGTGCAGGGGGGCTAGCGGGCGAATGCCGACCGACGCACTCCAGATCGCCGGCCGCTCACTGGGCTCGCGTCTGATTCTGGGCACCGGCGGCTTCACCAATCACGAGGTGCTGGCGCAGGCCCTGGCCGCCTCGGAGACCGAGCTCTGCACCGTGGCGCTGCGGCGCCTCGATCCCGCAGCGCGGGGTTCAATCCTCGAGGTGCTCGTCGGCGCTGGGGTCCAGGTGCTCCCCAACACGGCGGGATGCTTCACCGCCCGCGACGCGATCCTCACCGCCCAGCTGGCCCGCGACGCGTTCGAGACCGACTGGATCAAGCTCGAGGTGATCGGCGACGATCGCACCCTGCTTCCCGACGCGGTCGAGTTGGTCACCGCCGCCGAGGCGCTCGTCGATGACGGCTTCGTCGTGCTTCCCTACACCACCGACGACCCGGTCCTCGCCCGCCGTCTGGAGGACATAGGCTGCGCGGCCGTGATGCCGCTGGGGTCGCCGATCGGCAGCGGAATGGGAATCTGCAACCCGTACAACATCTCGATCATCGTCGAGCACGCACAGGTCCCTGTGGTGCTGGACGCGGGGGTCGGGACCGCGTCGGACGCGTCGCTGGCGATGGAGCTCGGCTGCGACGCCGTCCTGTGCGCGAGCGCCATCTCCCGTGCGCACGACCCGCCGGCGATGGCTCACGCCGTCCGTCTCGCCGTGGAGGCAGGCGTGCTCGCCCGTGGCGCCGGCCGCATCCCCCGGCGCCGGTACGCCGAGGCCTCCACGCCCGCAGCCGGGCTCCCCGTGTTCGATCTGCCGGCCGGGCCAGCTTGACGATCGACGAGCTGATCGACGGCTGGGAGGCCGCCTGGTCCGGACGGGACCCGGCGGCGTTCGCCGACGTGTGCTCCGACGAGCTGCACTACGAGGATCCGCTGACCGACGAGCCGCTCGAGGGTCTCGACGAGCTCGTCGCGCACGCCGAACGGCTGTGGGCGGGCTTCCCTGACGCGCGCATGGAGCGCACCGGCGCGCGTCTGAGCGGCGGGCGCTTCGTCGCCGCACCCAGCAAGCTGCTGGCCACGCACAAGGCGTCGCTCGAGGGGCTCCCCGCGACGAACCGGTTCGTCGTCGTCCATTGCGTCTTCTACTGCGAGCTCGACCGCGACCGCGACCAGCTGCTGCGTGTGCGGGCGTTCTTCGATCTCTACGACGCTGCCACCCAGCTCGGGGTCCTTCCGGCCCGGGGAACGATGGGTGAGAAGGCGCTGCTGGTGCTGCGGGGGTTCGGGCTGCGGGCGCGAGGGTAGGGCGGGTCAGAAAATCCGCCCCTCCCCGATGGCCGAAATCGTCCGGTCATTGGCATTGCGGCCACCGCACCACGGCGCGATGATGCCGTCATGGCCAACTCTCGCCGAGTCGTGATCCTCGCCTTCCCGGACGTCCAGGCACTCGATGTGACCGGTCCGGCCGAGGCCGACGAGTTCCTGAGCTCGTGGCTGCGGCTCACGGCGCGACGATCCCGGCGAGTGGGCTCGGTGTGCACCGGAGCGTTTCTGCTCGCGCGCGCCGGACTTCTCGACGGCCGCCGCGCGACCACGCACTGGGCCGCGTGCCAGGCGTTGCAGCGCGGATACCCCAGCGTCGAGGTCGAGCCCGATCCGATCTTCGTCCGCGATGGCAACGTGTACACGTCGGCGGGCGTCACCGCCGGAATCGATCTGACCCTGGCCCTCGTGGAGGAGGACCTCGGACCTTGCGCAGCGCTCGACGTGGCCCGGGAGCTCGTTCTGTTCATCCGTCGACCCGGCGGCCAGGCCCAATTCAGCGCCGGCCTCGCCGGCCAGTCCGCCGAACGCCCGTCGCTGCGCAGCCTCCAGGCCTGGATCGCCGATCACCTCGAGGCCGATCTGTCGGTGGCGGCGCTGGCGGAGCGCTCGTTCATGAGCGTGCGGAACTTCGCCCGAGCGTTCGCCGGCGAGGTCGGCGTGACACCGGCCGCGTACGTCGAGGCGCTGCGACTCGAGCGTGCCCGCACGCTGCTCGAGACCACTGACGCGCAGCTCGAGGAGATTGCCGGTCTGTGCGGATTCGGCACCGTCGAGACGCTCCGCCGGACCTTTGGTCGCCGCCTGAGTGTCAACCCCAGCGACTACCGCAGCCGCTTCTCCGGTCCCTCAGCACCCGAAAACGTAATCCCGATCAGGAGCCAAGCCAGATGAACATCGCCATTCCGATATTCGATGAGCTGACCGCGCTCGACGCGGTCGGGCCCTACGAGGTGCTCTCCCGCCTGCCCGGGGCGACGGTGCATTTTCTGGCTGCCGAGCCGGGTCCCAAGCGGACCGAGAACGGGATGCTCGCCCTGGTCGCGGACCGGGCGCTTGACGAGCTGCCGGACCCCGAGGTGCTGGTCGTCCCGGGTGGCTACGGCACGCGGGCGCTGATGGAGGACGAAACGATGCTGTCCTGGCTGCGGCGCGCGCACGAGGGCTCGCAGTGGACGACCTCGGTGTGCACAGGGTCGCTGCTGCTGGCCGCGGCCGGAATTCTCGACGGGCTCGAGGCCACCACGCACTGGCTCGCGCTCGATGTGCTCGAGCGCTATGGCGCGACGCCGGTCACGCGCCGCGTCGTGCAGCAGGGCAAGGTGATCACCGCCGCCGGCGTCTCGTCCGGGATCGACATGGCCCTCACGCTCGCCTCGCACATCGCCGGCGAGAAGCTGGCCCAGGGCATCCAGCTCGGGATCGAGTACGACCCGCAGCCGCCGTTCCACAGTGGTTCGACGGCCACCGCCTCACCGGACGTGATCGAGTTCGTGCGCGAGCGCGCCGGTCAGCTGGCCTGAGCCGAAGCCTGAGTCGAAGCCGTGTCGAGGGTCACCGCCACCGGGGCGTGATCCGACAGGCGCCCTCGCTCCAGGACCTCGGCCTGCGAGGTGGCCGAGAGACCCCGAGCGAACACGAGATCCACGCCGTGGCCACCGGCCAGGGCGAACCCCTCACGGGACAACGACAGCGAACGGACATTGAAATCCCCGCCCAGGACCGCGGCGGCGTCCGCGCCTGCCCAGCCGGTCAACGCCCGCGCCGCGCGGTGCGCCTCGGCCACCGCCCCCTCGCTGTCACGGACGGTCGCGTGCAGGTTCCCGACCCAGACGCCGGAGCTCAGCCGCGCCCCCTGCAGCCAGCGACGTTCCGGCCACGTCCGCAGTCGCAGGGTCCGATGCTCCTCGATGCGCTCACCGCGGACGAGCATCGCGTTGGCACCACCCCCGTTCGACTTGATCAGGTCAGGCCAGCGGACCGCGATCGCTCGCCGCAGCGGCAGGAGCGAGTTGCGGGAGGTGAGGACCGTGCGCGGGTCGGCGGCCAGCCGCCGGCCGAGCAGCGCCGGCCACCATGGGGGCACCTCCTGGAGCAGAGCCACGTCCCAAGACCAATCTGCTAGGGCCTGAGCAAACTCGTCGAGCAACTCGTGTCCGGCCGGCGGCACCGCGCGGCCGTGGAGGAGATTCCAGGTCAGGACCCGCAGGGACACTGGGCCCAACGTACACTCCCCGCCCCACGATGCCCCGCCATTTCCTCACCGGCCAAGAGCTGACTTCAGACGACCTACGGTTGCTGATCGAGCGCGCGCTCGAGCTGAAGGCCGAGCCGCACGGCTCCGACGTGCTGGCCAGGCGCACGGTGGCGCTGATCTTCCAGAGGCCCTCCACGCGCACGCGGGTGTCGTTCGAGACCGGAATCGTGGAGTTGGGCGGCCACCCGATGGTGCTGCGAGTCGATGACACCCAGCTGACACGAGGCGAGTCGGTGCGCGACACCGCCTACGTCCTCTCGCGCCACGTCTCGGCCATCGGCATCCGCACGGGACCGGACGAGCTGGTCGCGGAGCTCGCCGACCACGCGAGCGTTCCGGTCATCAACATGCTGACCGCGAAGCATCACCCCTGCCAGGCGCTCGCCGACCTGCTGACGCTGTCGGAGACGTTCGGACGCCTCGAGGGCCTGACCCTGGCCTACGTGGGCGACGGCAACAACGTCGCCCGGTCGCTGGCCATCGTCGGAGCGATGGCGGGAGTCAGCGTGCGGATCGCCTCACCGCCGGGGTATCAGCTCGAGCCGGTCGCCGGGGCGGAGTTGATGACCGATCCACGCGAGGCGGTGAGGGGCGCTGACGCCGTCTACACGGACGTCTGGGTCAGCATGAGCGACGATCCCGAGTCGGCCCGCCACCGTCGGGAGGCGCTGCGCCAGTACCGGATCGACGACGCGCTGCTGGACCTCGCCGCCCCCCGGGCGATCACGCTGCACTGCCTGCCCGCGCATCCTGGCGAGGAGATCACCGCGGAGGTCCTCTACGGCGTGCGCCAGCGCATCTGGGACCAGGCGGAGAATCGGCGCCACGCCCAGAAGGCGCTGCTCGAGCTGCTCACCGCGCCGCAGGCGGATTCTGCGGCGACCGCACTGTAGTTCGGATACGCTCGGAGCGAGGCTTTCATCCACAGGAGGTAGTGCGTTGCCGGCTCCGAAGCGTTCTTCAAGTGGTTCCCAGGGGCCGACGCGCTCCGCCAGGTCGCGCACCGCCAAACCGCGGGCCGCGAAGCCACGGTCCGCGAAGCCACGCACCGCAACAGCGAGCGCCCCCAAACGCAGCACTGCCAAACGCACGACCTCCGCGGCAGCAGCCAAGACGGCGGCCGACGGGCTGGCCAACGCAGCCGAGCAGCTGACGGCCCGGGTGATCAGTCAGCTGGATCTGGTCATGCTGACCCGCGAGCGAATTCAGGCGACGCTCGACGATGCTGCCGAACGGGGCCGGGTGACCAGAACCGACGCCAACGCGCTCGTCGCCGAGCTGGTCAACCTCGGGCGCCAGCAGACCGACGACCTGATCCGGGACCTCGAGCAGCTGCTGGGACGCGGCCTCGAGCAGATCGGCTCGGCCACCCGCCGGGCTCGGCGTGCGGAGCCGGTCGATCGTCTGGTCCGCGGGGCCGACCGCGCCCGCCGCACCGTCGGCGTGGGCCCGACGTTCCCGATCCTCGGCTACGACGAGCTGACCGGGAGGCAGGTGGTGGAGCGGATCGGTGAGCTCTCGCCGCTCCAGCTGCGCACGATTCGCGAATACGAGCGCCGCCACGGAAACCGCAAGACGGTTCTGGCCGCGCTGGAACGCGCGCTGGCCTGAGTGCCCGAAGTGTCCGCGGAAAATCCCACCCGTGTCAGGCCCACTCGCGGGGACGAGCTCGAGCTCCGCGTGGAATCGCTCGCCTTTGGCGGGGCGGGTGTGGCCAGGTTAGACGGATACGTGGTGTTCGTCCAGGACGCCGTCCCGGGGGACGTGGTGCGCGCGGTGGTCGGCAAGTCGAAGCGGGCCTATGCGGAGGCCCGCGCCGTCGAGATTCTGCAGCCCAGCCCCGACCGGGTGCCTCCCGTGGCCGAGCATCCCGGGGCGCCGTGGCAGGTGCTGCCCTATGAGCGCCAGCTGCAGGTCAAGGAGGATCAGGTGCGCGACGCGATCCAGCGCATCGGGAAGCTCGAGGGCTTCGAGCTGGAGCCGATCGTGCCCGCAGAGGCGCAGTGGCGCTACCGCAACAAGCTCGAGTACTCGTTTGGCGCCGACGCCACCGGTGCGCTGATCTGCGGCTTCCACGCCCCCGGCCGGTGGCACGAGATCGTCGAGGTCACCGACTGTCTGCTCGCCTCCGAAGCCGGCAACAACGCCCGTGAGGCGGTCGTGCGCTGGTGCCGGACCCAGGGTCTCGCGCCCTATGACCGGCGCACCGGTGAAGGCCTGCTCCGGAACCTCGTGGTCCGCGAGGGTCGCCGCAGCGGTCAGATCCAGGTCCGCCTCGTCACCGCACCCGGCGCGATTGATCGTGACGGGCTGGCGCAGGCGGCCGCCGGCTGCGACGGGGTCCTGTGGACGCAGGTCGAGAGCGTGGCCGAGACCACCCAGGGCGGAGCCACCCAGCTGATCGGCGGCGTCGATCGTCTCGACGAGGAGCTCGGCGGCCTGCGCGTGCAGATCTCGCCCGAGGCCTTCTTTCAGACCAACACCGAGATGGCGGAGCAGCTGTACGAGCTGGCGATCGAGTACGCCCAGCTGCGGGGATTCGAGCGGGTCTACGACCTCTACTGCGGCATCGGCACGATCGGGCTGCTGATGGCACCCCGGGCGGCCGAGGTGTGGGGGCTCGAACTGAGCGAGGACGCGATCGCCAACGCCATCGCCAACGCGCGCCTGAACGAGATCGACAACGCTCGCTTCTTCGCCGGCGATGTGCGTCTCGCCATGCGGGAGCTGGTTGAGAAAGCGGGCCGGCCGGACGTGCTGGTGCTCGATCCCCCGCGGGCCGGGCTCTCCCAGAAGATCGTCCGCCGCGTCATCGAGGCTTCGGCGAAACGGATCGTCTACGTCTCCTGCAACCCGACCACGCTGGCCCCAAACGCCGCGCAGCTGGTCGAGGCCGGGTACACCCTCGTCAAGGTGCGCCCGGTCGACATGTTCCCGCAGACGCCGCACATCGAGTGTGTGGCGCAATTTGTACGCGCCCCGTAGCCCCGGGGCGAATCGTCTTGGGCAGGGGTGCTCGAAGCCGAGGACAAATCGCCGATCCCATGCGGTATGCGGATTCCTTTAAGGTTGGTGCTTCCGTTGGTTACACCACCAGAGGGAGCTGCACCATGGGTGCACAGGAGAATAAGCAGACAGCGCAGGAGGCCTACGCGGCGTTCAGCAAAGGTGATGCCGAGGGTGCGATGCGGAACATCGACGACTCGGTCGAGTGGATCGTACGCGGCGATAACTCGCTGACCGGGACCCACAAAGGCAAGCAAGCGGTCGGCGAGCTGTGGGGGAAGTACATGAGCAAGGACTTCAGCACCGAGCCGCACGACTTCGTCGCGGACGGTGACACAGTGGTGGTGCTCACCACGGCTCGACTCGACGGCGAGACCGTGGAGAGCGCCGACGTGCTCACCTACAACGCAGACGGCAAACTCGTCAAGTTCGACACGCTCGGCGATGAGACCGTGCCCAACCGCGTGTACGCCAGGTAGCAAGGCAGCAGGTGACCGGCCGAAATCCCTGTACCCGATCCGTCGGGTATAGGGGCGGGTACAGAACTGCCCGGCCCGGGGCGGCCTTAGCCGTACTCAGCGGCCCCAAACGGCCCGTAGCGACCGCAGCAGCACCGGGTCTGGCACTCATCGAGTGCGTGGCGATACTGGAGCGAACCAAGTAAGCACGCGCAAGTGCAGCGCGTTGAATTTGTACTTATTTGCGCAAGCTGCCGCCGGTCCGCATCCCTGTCTCGCGCGCGACGAGGGAGGGGTTTCTAGGGGTGGACGAGATCGTGCAGGTCGTACATGTCCACCACGTCGGGTGGCGTCATGTCGTCGTTCTGCTGCATCTGCTCCTGGACGATTGGCATCAACCGCTCGTCCTGGAAACGCTGGGCCTGTTCACGCGACTCCCAGATATCAAAGATGCGCCATGCGCCGTTCGAGTCCTTGCCCGCGGTGTGGGCAATCAGACCATCCGGCGGGTTGTTTGGCACATCAAGCTTGGCCGCAATGGCGTCGTAGTTACGGGTGTCGGGCCCCCCCTCTTTCCATTCCTGGATGAATGCGACTGCCATGGCGTCCTCCTGCTGTTGTCGGTTGGCGCCACCCTATCCGGCTGGCGCGTCGCAGGTGGCCGTGCTCGAGCGTCGATAGGGTTCCGGACCACATGCGCGCCGTCACGATTCGCGACAAGCAGCTGAGCGTCGAGGACCACCCGGACCCGACGCCGGGCGCCGGCGAGGTGCTGGTCCGCGTCAAGGCGGCGGGAATCAACGGCGCCGACATGATGCAGCGGGCCGGTTTCTATCCCGCGCCTCCGGGCGCGCCGCAGGACATCCCCGGGCTCGAGCTGGCGGGTGAGGTCGCAGCGGTGGGCGACGGCGTGATGAGGTTCAAGCCCGGAGACCGCGTGATGAGCATCGTGGCCGGCGGAGGCCAGGCCGAACTGGCGGTCGTGCACGAGCGGATCCTGATGCCCGTGCCCGAGCGGCTCAGCTGGAGCGAGGCCGGCGGCGTTCCCGAGGTCTTCACGACCGCCCACGACGCGATCTTCACGCAGGCGGGACTGAAGCCCGGCGAGCACCTGCTCGTCCACGGGGGCGCGGGAGGAGTCGGCACCGCGGCGATCCAGATCGCTCGTGCGTCAGGCGCACTGGTGACCGCCACCGTGCGCAACCCCGACGTCCGGCCGCAGGTGGCCGACCTCGGTGCCGAGCCGATCGACCCGGAGAACTTCGGCGAGTACGGGCCGTTTGACGTGATCCTCGAACTGGTCGGGGGCCCGAACCTGCCTGCCGACGTCGCGGCGCTGAACACCCTGGGCCGCATCGTCGTGATCGGGATCGCTGCGGGGGCGAAGGGCGAGGTGAACCTGCGGGAGCTGATGATGAAGCGCGGAACCATCCGCTCCTCGACGCTCCGGCCCCGGCCGCTGGAGGAGAAGGCGCTGACCGCTCGCGCAATGGAGCGCTCGATCCTCCCGCTGCTCGCCACCGGGGAGGTCAGGGTGCCGATCGCGGCCACCTACCCGCTGGAGGAGGCAGTGGCGGCGTACGACCGCTTCGCCGCCGGCAGCAAGCTGGGCAAGATCCTGCTGGAGATGTGAAGCCGCGGCCCCGCGCTACTCGCCGTCGCCGAACGAGTCCTCGGCGGCCAGCCCAGGCTCGTCCTCGGCGGCGTGAATCGAGCACAGTGCCGGCCCGCCGGACTCCATCGCCGCCTGGAGCTCCTGCGAGGTCAGCTTTGCTCCGCACTCCTCGCAGCGATCACCAAGCTGGTCGAGCGTCCGCTCCTCGAGGTCCATGCCCGCGAGTCTACGCCGCCGGCTAGTACGGCGGAAGGTCCTCCCACCACTGGCCGAGCACCCGGAACGCGCCCCAGAACTCCCGCTTGGCGGTGTCCTCGTCCAGCGCCTCGTCGATGTTGGGCACGTACAGAGCGTCGACTGACGGGGTGAAGTGCTGGATCTCCCCGGGGGCCGGGGCGAGCTCGCGCCGCAGCGGCACCTGTAGGTCGTTGACCACCGCCAGCGCGTCTGCTCCCATGACCACGACGATCTTCGGCTGCACGATCGCCAGCTCCTCGGCGAGCCGGGCGATGCAGGCCGGATCGGCCATCACCGGATCGGCCACCGGGCACTTCACGCACAGCGTGCCGTAGACCGCGAGCGGATCGATCGACAAGCGCTTGAGGGACTTCATCAGCGCGTTCCCGGTGCGGCCGTAGAAGGCCACGCCCTCTTCGACCTCGGAGGGCCGAGCGAAGTACTTGATCAGGAAGATGTCGGCCTGAGGATGCCCGGACCCGAGCACGGGCATCAGCTGCCCGCGCGGGCAGTGGGGACAGGACTGAAGTTCGCGGGCAAACGCGTTCAGCTCGCGGATCGCCCGCTCCAGGTATTTCTCCCGGATCTCGTCATCGGTTGCCGGCACTTCTGCCGGATTGGACAGCAAGCGTGCTCTTCCTTGCCGGTGCATCAGGACTTGCGCGTGACGCGCCGCACCCGACGGTCGCGTGCGGCCCGCCTCGCGGCCTCCGGAAGTGCCTTGGTTTGCAGGAACTTCAGCGCCTGCACGTAGAGCAGGCTCGCCGGATTGCGGACGATATCGGCGTCGCGCAGGGACTCGAGGAACTCTTCGGGACCGTCGAACTCCCGCATTCTGATCCGGACCGATCCGAGCCCCTGCGGAACGTGGGCGTCCGATCCGGCGCCGGCCGGGATCCGGTACTTGGCCGCGAACCGGACCGCTTCCTCGTTGAACTCGCTGATCGCGATGCGCGGGTTGAAGACCTCGATCGCGTCGACATCGTCAAGCACGCCGAGCAGGTGCTCGTAATCGGGAACCGAGTGCAGGCGGTCAAACGGGTGGGGCACGTACACGAGTCCGCCCTGACGCTTGATCTCGTCGATCGTCTCCTGCAGGGTCATGCCGCGGGGGACCTTCTCCTCGATGAACAGGCCGATCACCTCCCCCTGGTCGGCCGTCTTGATCTCCTCGGCGACTATCACCTTCAGCCCGGCCGGGGCCTTGCTGCGCGCGTCCAGGGCTCCGGAGATCTCGTTGTGATCGGTGATCGCGATCGCGCCGAGGCCGCGGGTCTGGGCTTCGGCGAGCAGCACCTCGACCGGCGTTGCGCAGTCGTAGGAATGGTCGGTGTGCATGTGCAGATCCACGTCGATCAGCCCTCTGGATTTGAGCCGGCGCCGGACGCTTGTCGCCCCCCGGCCGTCATGGCGGCGGGCCACGAGCTTGGCGTAGACCTCCTCCACCTCGTCGGCCACGCGCGGCCAGCGCAGCGTCGCGCGAAGCTCATCGGCCCCCGACCGCAGCCGCTCGCGCAAAGCGGAGTCGGAGATCAGCCGCGTCAGATGGGCCGCCAGCGTGTCGACGTCTCCGGGCTCGAATTCCAGTCCGTAGCTTCCCTCCGCCAACAGCTCCTCGTAGGCGGCCAGGCGGGAGGCGACCGGCACGAGACCAGCGGCGAGCGCGCGCACCAGTGTGCCCGGAGTCACGCGGATCCCCTCCGAGGCCAGGACGATCACCTCGGCGGCACTGGCGGCCTGTGCCTCGGTGCAGTCCCGGGAGTCAGCGAACCTGACCCGCTCGCGCAGCTCGCGGCTCAGCGTGGCCGGCGCGGCCAGCGGGCGAGGCGACCACACCGTGGCGCGCCAGGGCAGTTCGCGCGGCAGCGCGCGCAGCGCGCGGAGGAACGTCCGGAGTGCCGCTCGCTCCTCCCGCGCGATCAGCACGAGCTCGACCTCCGGTCCCCCGGCCGGTGCCCGCTGCTCGTCCGAGGCGGGCAGGATCACCTGATACTCGGCCGGGAAGAAGGTCTGCATCAGCTCGCGCGTGGCTCGGTAACTGGCGATCCGTGCGTCCAGGCGGCTGAACAGCAGCCGGGTCAGCGGGCGAGTCAGCTGCGTCGACAGGATCCGCTCGGTGGGGAGGTGGAAGCTGCCGACGTTGAGCGCGTGCGACTGACGCAGCGCGACGCTGGAAGCGCTGGGCGCGAAAGGCTCGTGCACGTGCACGACATCGAGTGGCAGCGCGCCCAGGGCCTCCTCGATCGTCCGCGCCACGTCGACCGGCAGCGAGGCAGCGCGGCGTTTGGTGGGAGAGAACGGCAGCACCTCGCCCACGCCGAGCACCACGGGCTGCCCGTCCGCTCGTTCGAGCAACGCGTCCGCGGGACCACGCAGCGCCCGCCGGCTGTCCTGCACCAGCGACCGGGACTCCGAAGGAGCGATCGTCAGCACGCGGTGTCCGCGATCCGCCAGCTCAGCGCCGAGCTTCGCGACGTACTCGTTTACCTCGTTGGCCGCCTCCCAAGCGAAAGGCGTCACCTGCGCGATCGCGAGGCGTCGGGGCGGCACGTTGCTGAGTGTATTTACAGGAGGTCGCCGGCGCGGCCCCCTGGTTTCTACTTCGCGGCGGGCTTCGCGCTCGCGGCCGGCTTGGCGGCGGTGGCGCCGGCCGGCTGGCGTGAGTACTTGGCGATGAACTTGTCCGTCAACTCGCGGGCCTCGTCATCGGGCCGCTGGTGCATCGGGGACTTCATCAGGTAGGAGCTCGGTCCGTCGAGCTGTCCCGAGATGCCGTGGTTGAGCGCGAGCTTGCAGCAGCGCACTGCGTCGATCACGATTCCCGCCGAGTTGGGCGAGTCCCACACCTCGAGCTTCAGCTCGGCCGTCAGCGGCACATCGCCGAACGCCTCGCCCTCGAGCCGGATATGCGCCCACTTGCGGTCGGTAAGCCACGGCACGTAGTCCGAGGGGCCAACGTGGACGTCACCGGCGGGCAGCGTGTGCCCCATGATCGAGGTGACGGCGTTGGTCTTGGAGATCTTCTTGGACTCCAGCCGCTCGCGCTCGAGCATGTTGTAGAAGTCCATGTTCCCGCCGACGTTGAGCTGCGAGGTGCGGACGAGCTTGACGCCGCGATCGTGGAACAGCCGGGCCAGCGCACGATGGACGATCGTCGCCCCGACCTGCGACTTGATGTCGTCGCCGATGATCGGCAGTCCGGCCTTCTTGAAGCGCTTGCTCCAGTACTCCTCCCGAGCGATGAACACGGGAATGCAGTTCACGAACCCGCAGCCGGCCTCGAGGACCTGCTCGACGTACCACTTGGTCGCCTGCTCGGAGCCGACCGGCAGGTAGGACACGACGACATCGGTGCGCGTCTCCTTGAGGATCTCGACGATGTCGGCAGTCGGACCGGGAGCCTTGGTGATCTTCTCCTTGAGATACTTGCCCAGGCCGTCATGGGTCATCCCGCGATGGACCTCGACCCCGAGCTTGGGCACGTTCTCGTAGAACTTCAGCGTGTTGTTCTGGCCGGAGAAGATGGCCTCGGACAGGTCCTTGCCGACCTTCTCAGAGTCGATGTCGAAGGCGGCAGTGAACTCGATGTCGCGGATGTGGTAGCCGCCGAGATCGACATGCATCAGGCCGGGCACGGAGGCGTTCTGGTCAGCGTCCCGATAGAAGTGGACGCCCTGCACGAACGAGCTCGCGCAGTTGCCGACGCCGATGATCGCCACGCGGACCTTGTCCTGCCCGCGGAGGGCGGAACCATTGGTCGAACCGTTGGTCTTGCTCACTGAGAAAAAGTCCCTTCTGGAAGATATGCCTGCGCGGGGGGTACGGCGCTGAGGCCCTCTCTAGTTAGTCCCGCAGCGCCTTTTTGTTACACCGAACCTGCTGCGTTCAGCTGACCGCGGACGTGGACGATCCGCTGGATCGTGGTCAGCACGGCGAGCCCGGCGAGCACGTACACCGCCGGCGCGAGCAGCTCAAAGTGGCCAATCGAGGCGCCCTTGGCGAACACCAGGCCGACCGACAGGATCACCACGCGGACGGGGCGCGTGGCGAGGCCCACCTTGCAGGCCACGCCCAGGGCCTCGGCCCGGGCGCGGGTGTAGGAGACCATCAGCGAGAACAGCACCGCCGCGACGACCGCCGCCACCGCGACCTCGTCATGGCGAGAAGCGAAATAGGCGCCCACCGCGGTCAGCACGATCCCCTCCTCGAGCCGGTCCAGCGTCGAGTCGAGAAACGCGCCGAACGACGTGCCCTTGCCCGACATGCGGGAGTAGCGGCCGTCGAGCGTGTCCATGATCGAGCCGATGATGAAGGCGACACCGGCCAGGAAGAACAGGCGGCCGACGACCAGTCCGGCGGCCGCGAGGTTGAGCACGAACCCGGTGAGCGAGATCGCGTTCGGGGTGAGCCGCGACTCGATCAGACGCTCGCGTACGAGTTCCTGCGTGGTCGGGCCTTCCCGCGCTGGTCGAGAGCGACGCGTCTCCCTCGGCGGCGCCTGCAACGGCTCGGGCATGACTAGAGCATCTTAGGCCGCAGCCTGCCCGAACGCCCAGGCGTCCGGCCGGGCTCGGGCCAGCAGACGATCGGCCAGCAGACAAGCGGCAGCGGCGGTCAGCCCGCCGAGGAACACATCGGTCAGGTAGTGGTTGCCCGTGGCGATCACCACGAAGGTGATCAGCAGCGGGTACAGCCACCAGATGAACTTCAGCGCGCGCCGGCGAACGAGCCGGGACATTGAGCCGCCGACCAGCATTGCGAAGCAGACGTGCATCGAGGGAACCGCGGCGTACAGGTTCAGAAGCGCGCTCGACGGACCCTTCTCGACGGTGATCCCGGTGAACTGCTGGATCGTGTCGGTGAAGCCCCACTCGCCCATCAGTCGCGGCGGTGCGGTCGGATAGATCGCATAGGCGACCAGCGCGATGCCCATCGCGACCATGAACACGTTGCGCACGAAGTAGAAACGGTCGTTGTGGCGCAGGTAGATGTAGACGAGCGCGCCGAGCGTGACGAAGTCGTGGGCATTGAGGTAGATCCAGTCGGCGATGTCCGTCAGCCAGTGCTTGTTGACGACCCAGGCCTGGACGCTGGGCTCGATGAAGACATGCAGCGTGCGCTCGAGGTCGATGATCTTCATCGCGTCGCCGAACGGCTTGTAGCCCGGGTTGAACGCATCACCGTAGGCGAGCGAGCGAACCACTTCGTACACCGCGTAGGCGGCTATGACGAGGAACAGCTGGCGCAGCGCATCGCGCCAGCCGCGCGGGAGAACCCGCGCCCCGATGGTTCTAACTCTGCTGCCCATAGCAGCCGAATATCCTATCGACGCGGGAATTCCTCCCTCAGCTGCAACGCGGGGCCCGTGAGCCGATGCGCCCGAGGGAGAACGAGATCACCAGCCGCACCGGTCCGGGCCGCAGCAGCGTCAGGGCGGTGAAATCACCCGCCGGCGCGACACATCCGGAGCCTTGGCCCAGCGCCCAGTACGGCGTGAAATGAACACGCACGAGCGCACGCCCGGGGCGCATTGCGCGCAGCGTGAGCGAGTTCGGGCCGATCGCACGTAACGCGGCGGAGCCGGTGACGATCGGGGTCGGATTGCGCACCGCGTACACCCGAAAGTGGGCCGAGCGCATCACCGGGCGGAGATACGGGAGACCGCGGGCGATCAGCGCAGCCTCCTGCCGGCCGGCGTAGTCGAGATGGACGTCGGCGACGGCCACGAACCGGACCGCCACCTGATGCAGCCATTGTTCGTAGCGGCCGGCGGTCAGCGTGCCGTCGTAGAACAGGGGGTTGTCCTTGATGTCCAGCTGGCGCTCCCAGCCACGCGGGCTGGGAAATCGCGGCGCCAGGTGGTAGGCCTCGAAGTGGAACTGGGTGAACGGCACCTCCACCCGGAAGGGGGGCCCGCCCTGCCGGCCCAGGAACGACAGCAGCGGCTTCCAGTAGGCCGCCGCGTCCGAGGGGTCGTTGGCGGAGGTGCGAACGTCGCGCACCGGTGCCTGCCACTGGATGTACAGAAGCGGGAGCGCTACCACCAGCAGCCACGCCATTCGCCGCCGCCACCACAGAAGGGCGGCGAGCGGGCCCGCCAGCAGTGAGCCGAGACGCGCGGCGTTGCTGCCGACCGGTGACGGCACGGCATAGGAGCCCAGGCAACCCAGGACGTACAGCGCGATCCCGCTGCGCAGCACCCACTCCTCCCTGGGCAGAGTGGCCAGCGACACCGCGGCGATCAGGAGGATCGGCCACAGCACGGGGAACGTGAACGGCTCGGTTCCCCCCTCGGGGAAGGCGACCGCCAGGATCAGCACCGGGACCAGCGCCGCCACCGCCACGCCGGCGCCCACGAACACGGCCCGTCGGTCGTGATCGCCGATCAGCCG